>CAMNXD010000018.1 GCA_946566955.1 uncultured Clostridia bacterium | reverse complement strand
ACGCGCTAGTCCAACTCTTTGCTTTTCGCCTCCTGAAAGTTCTGATACTTTTCGAGAAGATTTGTTTTCAAGTCCTACTAGATTTAAAACATATTTCACCCTTTTACTTATTTCGTCAGTACTTGCCCCAATGACGTGCATCGCAAAAGCAACATTTTCAAATGCAGTCATTTTTTCAAGAAGTCTAAAATCTTGGAATACTATCCCTAAATCTCGACGGAAATAAGGAATCCTTCTTTTTTTTATTAAAGAAAGCTCTTGACTTCCAAAAAAAATCTTCCCAGAAGTTGGTTCTTCTTCTTTAGTAAGAAGTCTAAGCATAGTACTTTTACCCGATCCAGAAGCTCCTACCACGAACACAAATTGACCCTCTGGAATTTTAAAGTTAAGCCCATCGAGTGCTTTACTGTTTTCGTCATAAATTTTATAGACGTTTCTAAATTCTATCATTCTGCCCCCACTTCATCACTAAAAGCTAATGTGCTACCTAAGTAGCCTAGGCAACACATTTGTAATCTTAAAAGTAAAAACGTTGTAACAATGTACTTTCAAAACAATCAAACAAGTTATTGCCCTATAATACATCTTACAACATTATTACAAAAATTTCAACTTTTAAAACTTGACAGGATTAGACGTTAAATATTTCTTTACCATAAGTGCTACCTTAAATACAATTGCATCCTCAAATTCTCTTAAATCCAGTCCAGTTATCTTTTTAATTTTTTCGAGCCTATAAACTAAAGTGTTGCGGTGAACAAACAGCTTGCGTGAAGTCTCTGATACATTCAAATTATTTTCGAAAAATTTCTGTATGGTAAACAAAGTTTCCCTATCCATGGACTCCACTGAACCTTTTTTAAATACTTCTTTCAAGAAAGTTTCGCAAAGTGTTGCAGGAAGCTGATAAACTAAACGTGCGATTCCTAGATTATCGTAAGTTATGACGCTTTTTTCAGTATCGAAAACTTTACCAACTTCTATAGCAATTTGAGCCTCCGTAAAAGAGCGAGCAAGCTCTCTGACGCTGGAAACAGATGTTCCAATCCCAACTACTGAGTGCGTGTAGTACTCCCCAGATAGAGTATCAACTATCGAAGCTGCAAGTTTTTCTAAAGCTTTCATATCAATATTTTTGCTAATTTCTTTTACGAGCGCAATATCGGTTTCATTTACGTTTATAACGAAATCCTTTGACTTATCCGGGAATAAGCTCTGGAGTACTTCATAAGGAGAGATATCGGACTTAGAAGTAATTTTAACTATCATACAGACTCTATTAACGTCAGTATTAAATCTGAGCTCTCTGGCTTTGATGTATACATCTCCTGGAAGGATATTATCTAGGAGTACATTTTTTATAAAGTTAACTTTGTCGTACTTATCATCGTACTGCTGCTTAACGCTATTCATCGCAACCGAAAGAATTACAATGTCTTTTTTGCAAAACTCATCCGTGCCTACAATAAAAACTGCAAATTCAGGACAAGCGGGATTACCAAATGGTTTATAAGTTGCAGTTCCGGTGGTGAAAACATCTGTGGAGAGAAAAGCTTCGGGTCTTATATCGGTTATGGTTTCTCCTATTCTTGAAGAATCGCTACAAGCCACTATGACGCATGAGTCATCAACTACTCCGATCGTTCTACCAATCGCCTCTGAAGTTTGACGAATTATACTTTGAAATAACCTATTAGACATAACATACCTCTTTCTTTTAATTTATTGACTATACACTATACAGCCTATTTCCAAGCGTATATAAACACACCTTCTTTTATCAATTATATACAATTAATATTATTTTGCAATATCTTATTTTTAACGTTCAGAATTTATTCCCTAAAAATTATGTTTTGTATATTATTTTAAAACTTAAATTCAATTTTATATATAATTGATATACATTTTGAAATCATAAAGCCGCCCTTTAGATTTACTCCTAAAACGCGGCTCTTGTTTAATTTATTAACTTAAAAAAGCTTCAGGATAAAATACTATCGCATATGCAAATAATTCATAAGCACTTTCTGCTTTTAAACACCAGCTGCACTTTTCTTTTAAATTACATTTTTTCCTTAAAGTCTGTTTCATTTCTTCAAATACCTTATGATCTTCTTTATGTTTACCATCCGATTCGGCTCTTTCAAAAATTGCTTTCCAGTCTTTATAGTCAGGGAATAGATTCATGTTCGAGGTAAAATTCGTATAGTCAATATAATGACTTGATATAATCATACCAAGAAGATTTTTAGAAATACCATTTAATTGTGGGCAAATAAGGTTTACTTTTTCTTTTGCAATTTTGTATTGTGAAGCTATACAAAGTACAAGTTGATCGTGCATATCGTAGAGTGCAGTTCCTTTAGGCATGGATGATTCATTACTTGTCAACTGCTTTAAAGCTTCACTTATATTTATATTCGACATTGTTTTTTCTTTATCAACGCCATTCAAAATAATATTTATTAAATTTTTAGACATTTTAGGGCGAGAAGCGGTGCGGATTTCATCTCCTACTTTCCAATAAAAGTAAACGTTGTCGCCGTTGATGCTATTTAGGATTTCAGTATCATCTAAGTTATATTTATCGAA
>CAMNXD010000017.1 GCA_946566955.1 uncultured Clostridia bacterium | reverse complement strand
TTTTGTCTTCTTACTTTCTTCCCTCGCTTCTGCTTTTATTCAGTTTTTGGAGTATAATTGCAATTTTTTCTAAGTTTCACCTGTAAGAATAAGCAACTTACAGGTGTTTTTATATTTTATTTTTTTACTTACTTTAACTCTAATAATCGAATTAGAAGTTTTTTAAGTTCTAATTTTTGGGTATCTCTTTATCTCTCTTTAATTTCTCCGTTTTTAATTCTAATATTTTTGCTCTTATTTCTTGCTCAGTAGGGGGCTCGTATTTTAAATTCATGCATATTTCAGCAAATCTTCGTTTTTGTTTGCCGCCTAGTGTTTTTGTGCTTAGTGTAGATTGTTCATTATAGTATTTTTGGAATTCATTTTTAACAGATTTTATAAAATCTGTATAATCACTTATTGCGCGAAGAGTATTTTTTATTTCCTCGTTAGTATAGTGAATTATTTTTGAGATATATTCTTCTTGAATTTTTTTAAATGTTTGAATTATTTTATTTTGTTTGTCTAAATATTCTTGTCCTTTTTTTACGGGTATTGGTCTATAATATACGTGATTTTCTGGATCATAGTATACATCGTTATTTTTTGAATAACCGGGGAGGATATGACCAACTACTTTTTTATTAATATCTTGAGTATAATGAAAAATTTTTATTCTTATCCAAGGGTCGTATTCTTTTATAACGTCATTTATTGAAAAATTGTTCTCTTGAGCAAAAGAGAGGTTGAGTTGTTCAGAATTCTTTTTTAATTCAGCAATATTTTTGTTCCTTAACTGGCTGCTTTGGATTATATTTTTATTATAATTTCTTTCTCCAAATTTTCTTCCTAGATAACTTATACTATCGTTTATATTGTTTTTATGAATATTGAGAGGATTATCAGGGTGATCATTTATTATTTTGGCAATTCGATTAAATCCCGAAGCCGAAGAATTGTCCGTTGCAGCGAGTTTGTTCATGATTCCATGTTTTTTGCTAAATAGCTTTTTCATTATTTCAATTTGTTTTTCGCCAGTCATATTTTTGAGGTTAATGGGAATTTCTTGCTTTAGTTTATCAATTTCTTTTTTAATACTTTTTATTTCCTCCTTATACTTATTACTTACAAATACTTTTTCTAGGGATTTTATTCTTCCCATTTTCATCATTCCCATATATATATCGAGATTTATTATAATATATTTTGTGCATTTAGTCGAGAGTTTGTTTGGTGGATTTTGTTTACTTGACATAATTTTTGATTTATGATATCATATTTATATAGTGGCTCGTTGGTCAAGCGGTTAAGACACTGGCCTCTCACGCCGGTAACATGGGTTCGATTCCCATACGAGTCACCAACTTTTTGTAAAAATTTATATTTTTAGTCATCTTTTTAAAGATGACTATTTTGCTGTGCCGTGCAGGAAAGTAATAAGCTTAAATTTTTAATTTTTTTAGATTATTAATCTATCCATTTTATGTTTTTATAGTTTAACCACTGCTTGATTTTTAGAAGTATAGTTTTTTTATTTTTATTATTCATGGCATTGATTTTATTTATACGAGCCTGTGAAAAATTATAATTGATTTCAAGTAAGGCAGCGGCTCTTATTTCTAATCCTTTATATAAGCATAAATTAAAAACATGAGGATTTACATCTTCGATTTCTTTTAGGTTTAAAAATGCTTTGTAGTCCTCAATTTCACTTTTATTGCTTGCAATTAAAAATCTGTAATCGTTAAATCCAGCTTCTCTAGCGAGCTTAATTATGAGTTCTCCTTTTTTTATTGTGTACTCTGAAAACCAATTTTCTTTTTTTAGATTGAATCCCTGTGGATTTTCTTTAATTAATTTCAATTTTAAATTAGCGTATTCCTTTCGTGCTTTGAGATTATTTCTTAAGTAATTTTGAAAAACAAGGTTCCAACTAATTTCCCCACTATCTTCGTTTACAACATGTAAATGTACGTCATTTGGAAGTTTACGACTAAAAAATAGACGTAGTGGTAAATTAAATTCCCCTTTATTTATATATTTTATACTTTCTAGTAATTTGGCAGCTTCTTTTAAATCTTTTACAGCACACATAATATCTATTACAGGTTTAGCACATAGGCCAGGTACACTTGTAGATCCAACGTGATAGAGAGCTATTAAGTTGTTTTTTAAAGTTTTTCTAAGTTCATCGGCGTGAATTTCGAAAACTTGAGGCCAATTATAGTCGTAGGGAACGATGTTTATTTTCTTTTTTATCATTTTAAGTTTACCTATATAAAATCCTTATTTAAATATACTTTTGGCAACTGCTAGAGTATTTATAATAAACCCATGAAATGCGGTAAAGATAGCATTTTACTTATTAATTTTATCATATATAAAAATTTTGTCTACGAATTTAGACTTTATAATTTTTCTCTAGTATTTATATTTTTTTAGATTAAGCAACTTTTTTGTTTTGTAGAAGCAAAGACGTCTTTTAAAGATAGAAATCAAATATTGATATTTTATATATATAATATATATTTATTTGCTTATATTAGGAAAGTATGTAATATGAAACAAATCTGCATTACTTGAGTTTATTTTAAGGATCGTAATGATGATTTTATTGCAATTTAAAGATTATATAGTTTAAAAGCTTGCAATTTTTTTGAAAAGTGATATAATAACTGCACATTACATAGCCTTAGACACATTCTAAGGATATAAAACTTTTTTGGAGGTAGTTTGATGGTCAAGTTCTTGATGTCCCTGTTCAAGTTTAACTTTGGCGAATTTGAAGAAAGGGAGTTTCGAAAGTTCCTGCGCATGGGTACTATTTTTATGCTTTTGATTGGAATCTATTGGGCTATGAGACCACTTAAAGATTCTATGTTTGTTCAACTTGCAGGAGCTATTTATCAACCATATGCTAAAACGGTATCTGTTATTTTGATGGTTTTCTTTGTAGCTATTTACACTAAGCTTCTAGATTATTTTTCAAAATCTAAGTTACTATCTTTGATGCCACCTGTTTTTTATGGATCTATAATGCTTGCATATGCAGCATTTATTTGGACTTTCCAAGGTGGAATTATTAAACCCAGTATGCTAACGGTTATTTTAGGTTATTTCTGGTATTTCTTCGTTGAAAGTTTTGGGTCAATTATTGTTGCACTATTTTGGGCTTTCGCTACTGAAATTACAAAATCAGCTTCAGCAAAGCAAGGATTCCCGTTAATATATATGTTCGGACAACTCGGTGGAATAGTTGCTCCTTATATTATCATTACTATGCCGGTAAATATGGGCGTTAGATCGGACGCACTTTCTATAATTGTTTTAGCAATTTTAACACTTTTAATTGCTCCTTTAGTAAATAATCTTCTAAAGAAAACTCCTGAAGATTTAATGGTTTCTGCTGTAGATGAGGGAGCGGATAAAAAGTCTAAAAAGGAAAAAACTGGTTTTATGGAAGGTTTAAAGCTCCTCTTTACTCATAAATACTTACTCGGTATGTTTGCAGTTAACTTTTTCTTTGAGTTTATAGTCACAGTTTTCGACTTTAACTTTAAACTTTCAGCAGCAGAAGTCTATTCCGGCACTGAGCTCACTCGTTATCTTGCAATTTATGGTTCATGCGTAAACTTAGTTTCTTTAGTTTTCTTGCTTTTAGGAGTCAGTAATATAACGAAGCGTCTCGGTATTGCAGTTGCACTTTCTTTAGTGCCAGTAATGTTTGGTTTGGCAATTTTTGGATTTCTAAGCATTCATAGCTTAACATTCTTATTCTGCTTGATGATAGCTTCTAAAGCTATAAACTATGCTCTTAGCGGTCCAGCACTTAAGCAACTTTATATTCCCACCAGCAGAGATGCGAAATCTAAAGCGCAAGCCTGGATTGAAACATTTGGTTCTCGGTTTTCAAAAGAAGGTGGAGCAGGTATCAATATGCTCTATAAACCATTGGGAGCAGCTAGTTATCGTTTATTGACTAGTGGTCTTGGATTTGCATTTGTAGCTGCATGGTTCTTTATAGCTCTTTATCTTGGAAGAACTTGCAAAAAGGCTGTGGATTCAAATACGATCGTTTGCTAAGTGAATAAAAATTAATATTTAAAAGATGAGATTATGAATTTTGTTCATAATCTTATTTTTCTCTATAAGAAGCCAAGATATATTATAAATGATTTAGTCTTTTATGTAAAAAAGATTGAATTTTTCCTAAAATAAGGATTTAGAGAAATTTTTTGAAAATTCTATTGACATATTTATTTGCTATGTTATAATAACATCATGCAGATAGAAAAAATCCTTTTTATAGATGTATAATTTTAAGTAGTTTGTTTATAATAAAGTTATATTCCTCCTTAGCTCAGTCGGTAGAGCATGCGGCTGTTAACCGCAGGGTCGTTGGTTCGAGTCCAACAGGGGG
>CAMNXD010000016.1 GCA_946566955.1 uncultured Clostridia bacterium | reverse complement strand
CCAAAGTATAAGAGAAAAGCACCCTTTAATTTAAAGAGTGCTTATATAACGATGTATTTGATTTATAGTCTAACGGCTAAACTTATCCTATTAAACCATGGCAAGTGTGCTCGGGTTCTCCGCATTTCCCTGCATCGCAAGGCTCGATTTCTGATTCGTGATGAGAACATTTGCAGTCCACTCTCGCTTGACCCACCTGGGTCCTTGTGCCAAATGCAACTGGAACCTCCACACGCATTTTTTGACTAATCGTAAATCTGCAGGTATCCTTAGGCTTACCTTCACACATTGAACTTCCTCTTACGATGATAGGTCTTCCTACACATTCTGTTTTTATTTTTCCTACCTCTGCAAACGGCTTCACCTCTACAGGTATGCCTACTATTACATCCTGAGTTCCTAAAACAGGACACATTTCTGGGCGGTGAATATAAGACTTCTCGTATTCCATTGACATTACCTTTCCCTCCTTTTAAAAGTAAAATTCTTATGCTTTAAAGCTACAATCCTCTAATAGCATTTATTTGCTATATCAAAGTAGCTTCTTTAGCATTATATTCACGCTCGCAAATTATGTTAAAGCTCTAGAAAGCTCGAGATTGCAAGTTTAAATTAAGAAGTGTATAATAAATTCAAATTTACATAAAAAGGAGAAACTATTCATATGAAAAAAGTATTAGCTACGCTCCTACTATCTTCCGCATTCTTATCTTGCACTGCATGCTCACAAAAAGCAAGCCCCGAACCAACTTCCTCGGCGCAAGACTCTGAATCATCAAAGACGTCCCTTTCTGTGGGTTATCAACTAGAAAAGCCTGCCCTTGGAGAAGAAATCGCCGTCATTACTACTAACCAAGGGGAATTTAAAATCAGACTCTTCCCTCAAGCATGCCCAAAAGCTGTTGAAAACTTTAAAACGCTTTGCTCTCAAGGATATTATCAAGGAGTAATATTTCATAGAGTAATTAAAGACTTCATGATTCAAGGCGGCGACCCAACAGGCACTGGAACAGGCGGCAAAAGCATCTGGGACAAAGATTTTGAGGATGAATTTTCTGAAACCCTTTTTAATATAACAGGTGCTGTATCTATGGCTAATAGAGGACCTAATACAAATGGAAGTCAATTCTTTATAAATAACCAAAGTCCAGAAACTTTCAAATGGTCAAACATTGAAGAAATATATAAAGAATACGAAAAAAATCCTTCTTACTTCAATCAAGTTTACGGCGGAAGCGTTGATATGACACTCATAACTTCTGAAATCAGAGAGCTTTACGAAAAAAATGGAGGTAACCCGAACCTCGACGGCTTCTATAGTACTTCTAAAAAAGGTCATACCGTATTTGGACAAGTCTTCGAAGGAATGGAAGTTATCGATAAAATCTCAAACTGCAAAACAGATTCAAACGATAAACCTTTAGAAGAAATTAAAATCGAAAAAGCTGAAATTCGTCCATACGAAGAAATCTAAAATAAAGATTTAAGGATGACGTCTATGCAAGTAATTTCAGGTAATATAAGAGGACTAAAACTAGAGTCTATAAAAAATCCAGAAATCCGCCCAACAAAAGAGAGAATAAAAAAATCCTTATTCGATATTTTAAGACCCAAATTAAAAAATAAAACTTTTTTGGATTTATTCGGAGGAACTGGGCAAATTGGAATAGAAGCATTTAGTCAGGGAGCAAAGAAAGTAATAATAGTTGAATCTAGCAAAGCTCACTTTTTCGTTATAAAGAGAAACGTGAGTAAAGTAAAGCTTTCTAAAAATATCGAGATTATTTGCAGTGACGCCCTTGATTTTTTGAATTCTTTAAAAGAAAAAATAGACATTATATTCTTAGATCCTCCCTATAAACAAATATCTTTATTAAATGCTTCACTTGAAAAGATTTCTCAGCTGCCATTTAAACCAGAAATTATAGTTATTGAATCACTATCTTCCGAAAATATAATTTTAAATATCCCAAATTTTTATTTGCGAAAAAAGCACTCTTATGGTAAAATAGCGCTGAATCTGTATGAAAAACAATTTTTAGAGTGAAAAATTGAAAAAAGCATTGAAAGTAGGGGTTTGATGACGAGTATTGAAAAACTAATAGATATTCTCGAAAGCACTTTAGATTCTTCTTGGCAATTACCTATGTCTGGTGGAAAGGTAGTACTAGACGTCAAAAAAATAAAGGAGTTAATAGAAGATGCTCGAAGAAATTTGCCATCAGAAATAATTCAAGCAAAAAAAATAGTTCTAGACCGTTCCACTATTATTGAAAAGGCTAGAAAAGAAGCAGAAAATATGATTAGAACCTCGGAAGATAAAATAAAAACTTTAGTCAGCAAAAATGAAATAGTAAAAGCTGCTAAAGCTCAGGCGGAAGAAATTTTAACTGAGGCAGAATCTAAAGCTAAAGCTATAAAATCTTCTTCAGATGAATACGCTCATAACGTTATTAAAAACCTTGAGGAGTCCGTCACTAATTATCTTACCGAAATTCGTAAGCTGCGCCATATGTTTCAAAAAGGAAGCTTAGAGCCAAAATAAACTCTTATTAAAATATGAAAAATCCGCTAGAAATTAGCGGATTTAACTGCGGCCCCAATTAGCCAGAGCACTAAGACATCTAATGAATAAACCGGGTTTTTGCCCATCAGGCAATGGTTTACCACTAATCACGTTTGAAACGTTAATTATTGATTCCATAACCCCATTAAGATTTTCATTATTAAGATTTTTTACTTTTTCTCTAAGAGCAATAAGATTTTCATTACAGTTTGCTAAAAGATCATTAAGTTGTTTTTTGGTTTCGGGATCTTCAGCTTGTTGCTTTACAGCATCAATTGCAGAGCTAACGCTCGTTGATAGCTTATAACCACCATATCCTATTCCACCAACTGCAATAGCACTTGAAGCCAACAATGCAACACCTGTAGCCTTTAATGCAGTTCCTAATGAACTCATAGTTTACCTCCTAAAACACTTTATCTTTTATCATATTTATATTTTAACATACATGTTGAAGTTTGTCAAGAGAATTTTAAAATTATTTTCAATTGATTATATTTATTTCATGAGAGCTTAAATTTCTATTTTTTTGATATATCCTCCTTGCTTAATTATATTATAACACTAAAAATAAGAGGTGTCAAGAAAGATTTAAATTTATTTTTTTATGTTTATAACTCTACTACTCCAATCTTTATAAAAGCCCGCTTCATGCGAAACTAAAATAATTCCTCCTTCCCATTTCGAAAGTTGGTCTTTTAATAAAAGCTTTGAATTTTCGTCTAGATGATTTGTTGGCTCATCTAAAATTAAGAAATTGGCTTTTTTAAGCATAAGCTTACATATTTTTATTTTAGACTGTTCCCCTCCGCTTAAAGTACAAATTTTCTGAAACACATGCTCAGACTTAAGTCCGCATTTAGCTAAGTTTTTTCTAATTTCAGTTTGAGAAAGCTTTGGAAAGGCATCTCGAATTTCTTCTAATGGAGAGAGAGTATCGTCGACCCATTTTAAGTCCTGCTCGAAATATGCAATTTTAGTGTTTTCAAAAAAATGAAACCATCCTGCAAGAGGAGGAATTTCTCCAACGAGCGTTTTAAGCAAAGTGGATTTTCCTATTCCGTTAAAACCTGTAAAAACTATTTTTTCTTGATCCATAATTTCAAGGTTCATTCTTGGAAGCAAAGAGTGCGTGTATCCCACCTTTAAATCTTTAATTATTAAAGCTTTTTGAAATCCAATCGGTAAAGACTTAAAAGTAAAGCTAGGCTTTGGCGCTTCTTCTGGCGGAAGAAGCTTTTCCATTTTGTTTAAAATTTTTATTCTGCTTTGTGCTTGTTTTGCCGTTGAAGCTCTAACACGGTTCCTAGCTATAAATTCTTCATGCTTTTTAATTTGTTTTTGTTGAGCTTTAAATTCTCTTATATAACTTTCTTTATTTAAGTTTTTTTGCTTAAGAAATTTAGAAAAATTACCTGTGTACTTCTTTATCGACTTAAATTCAATATCTAGAACTGCAGTAGTTATTTCATCTAAAAACTCAAAATCATGGGAAATTACTATAAACGCTCCCTTAAAATACTTTAAGTAATTTTTTAGCCATTGAATATGTTCTTTATCCAAAAAGTTTGTAGGCTCGTCTAGAAGAAGCACATCTGGCTTCTGAAGCAGCAGTTTGGCTAGTATTATTTTTGCTTTTTGTCCTCCGCTAAGATTCTCTAGGGGTCTATCCATACCTATGGCGGTAATGCCTAAGCCATCTGCAACCTTTAAAATATTACTTTCAATTTCATAAAAGCCGCTGTTTTCCAGCGTACTTTGATAGCTAGTGGATTTTTCAAAAATTTCGTCTGTAAATTCTTGACTCATCAATGTATAAAGTTCATTTAATTCTTCATTAAGTTTATAAAGATGTGAAAACGCAGTTTTTAAATACTCTATAACTTTTAATTTATCATCAGTGTTTACGTACTGATCTAAGTAACCTACCTTTATTCCCTTTTGCCACTTTATTTCTCCTTCATCCGGTATAACTTCGCCCGTAAGCGAACGAAGCAGAGTTGTTTTTCCAGCGCCATTTTGACCAACAAGTCCAATATGTTCAGACTTAAAAACTTCAAATGATGCTTTTTCATATAAAATGTTATCTCCAAAAGTATGAGAGATGTTTTTAACTTCTAATAGTCCCAATACGTTTCCTCTATTCTTTAAAAAAATTCTTTAAAATTAATAATATCACAATCAATAAAACGGTACAAGGTATGGATTTCAATTTTTTAAATATAATTTGACAAAATTATTCAAAAATGATAGATTTAATTATAGTGTTTATATCAAATAAATTAATTAAGAAAGGATGCTGATAATGAATGAATTAAATTCGGGATTAAATCTTTTATTCATCAGAAAAGACAAATCCCTTATTAAAGTAGTCAGTAAGTTGGCAAAAGAAATCTACCTTAAGCATCATAGCTCTTATCTAGACTCTATAATCGTTGAGAAAATGTATAATACATACCAAACTCCCAAAGCTATTGAATATGCAATAAATAACGGTGAAGAATACTATATAGCAAAATTATTCTCCAAAAATATAGGATACCTTGCAATAAAACCTGAAGAAAAAATAAAAAGAGTCTTTCTATCTAAATTTTACTTAAACTCAAAATTTCGAAACCTAGGTATAGGTAGACGTCTTTTAAACCTTATAATCGAAGCAACTAAAAAATTAAATTGTTCTAAATTAGAGCTGCTTGTTAACAAAGGGAATCCAACTCTCAAAATTTATAAAAAGTTCGGATTCGAAATCTTAAAGGACATTTGCAATAATTTTGGCTATGGATTTATAGAAGACGACTACTTAATGAGATTAAAAATTTAAATATAAAACGAAAAACTTGAGGAGGCTTAAACTATGAAGTATCTAAAAAAATTAAATTTAACTAAAAAACTTTCGGCTTTTTCTTTTACTTTCCTTATGATAACAACATGTTTTAATTCTTTACCTACGCAAACAGCATATAGCGCAGGAACTCACAATATAAAAATATCTGGCGCCGAAAAAGCTGAAAAAGACTCTTTAGTCTATAATTTAAATGGTTATGCTGCCGGAACAATAAAAATTGATGAGTTTGAAGTATCATCTGTTTCAGAGGATGGCATCTATGTTTTTTCTGATATCCCTAGCGGCAACCACACAATAACTATTACATGTTTTAATGGATATTCACTTAATAATTTAAAAATAAATGGAAATTCTCATTCTGCTAGCGACTGCACTAAAATTACAGATAATATGTATACTTATAATTTACAGCTACAAGAAGAATCACAAAACGTTAATATTCAAGCAGAATTTAAAGCTAATGTTCCTTCAAACTCCAAAAGTAAGCTTTACGTAGGAGAAACTTTATGCATCGATGAAACTACCACTCCACCAATTACACACTA
Source organism: uncultured Clostridia bacterium (assembly GCA_946566955.1). GTDB lineage: Bacteria > Bacillota > Clostridia > Oscillospirales > Acutalibacteraceae > UMGS1491. Next base: position 3,165 of record CAMNXD010000016.1, on the reverse strand, counting down.
TGAAGGAAAAGGATTTAGCGTCTCCCCAGGTGAAAAAGAGGAAACTTATGTGATTTCTCTACAGCCTGAAGCTTCTATTGAAAGCATTTCTGCCGAAGGAAACATTGGAGCTATAATTAAAACCAGTGGTGTAGGAAGTATTTCATCAAAAGACGGTTACTCTATAAAAGGAATTGAAAATTTAACTCTTTGTGACAGTAAAGGTTCCACGGATATTTTAGAATTAAAAGGAGGAATTCAAGCTTCTAAACTAATTGATATTAGACGGAACACTCGCATAGGTAGTCAAAGCTCGCCTTCACCTAAAGGAATTTCATCAAGCGGAAGAAATGCTCAAAATAATCTTAGTGTTTCTACCGAATATGCAAAGCTTGAAATTTATACATCCGATGAAGGCTTGGCTTTTGAAAATATATCAGGAGATATCTTAGCAGGCAGCAAAGGAAATATTCACGTGATAAGCGAAGGAAAAATACTCGAAAACTCTGAAAAAATAATCGTTAGAGACGGAGGAAGTTTTGAGGCTTCATCTAAGAACCCAGAGTTTAGCGCCAAAGCTTATAGCCACTGGATGAGCACTCAAGATAAAATTTACGACTTTTCAGATTCACTCGCATATTCTAAGCAAGAAGTTAAATGGGACAACCTAACTAAAGAGCAGCAAGAAAGCTTTAGCTATGATGCCAGCACAAGTTCAGAGCCTAATAGTGAAGGGTACTACACATGGAATTTAAAGTCCTTAAGTTTACCCATGAATAAATTCGTATATGGAAAAAATATATCGGGAGAAGTTACAAGTTTAATTCAAGGAGACATAAAAGTTATATCGGGTAGCGGAGTGAAACTCTCTGAAAACTCTAAGGTCGGAGAATATAAACTACAAAGCGACTGCGAAATTCGCATAAGCTTAATGCCAAAATACGGATACCAACTTAATAAAAACGCTATTTCAAGTCTCTCAATGATACCTCAAGAAAATAAAGGTGAGTACATTTTTAAAATGCCAAATAAAAACATCTTTCTAGAAGATTTGTTTGCAAAAAGCAGCGACCAAATAAATGTAAATTCCAGTCATATAAAAAGTGCACGTTTAAACATTAAAGACAGCCTTATATACGGGAATGCCGAACTCACTATTAAACCTATGATGCCTCCCGAAAATTCCTCAGAATTCGAAAAGAGCGCAGGTAAATTTAATATTTTAGGCTACTTTGATATTTCACTAGATGAAGTTATATTTAAAAATGGTGACGCTAAAAACGGCTGCTGGAAAACAAGCATCACTGAGCTTAGTGAGCCTATGGAAATTTCTTTGGATCTTTCTGAAGCTTTAAGCGGTAAAAAATCATACTGCATATTAAGAGAACACAATGGAAAAATAAGCAACTTAGGTGGAACGTACGATTTTAAAGGATCTGAGCTGAAATTTAGCACTGATCAGTATTCTTCTTACGCCGTAGGATCTTCCGATAATGTAAGGTCTCTTTCAACAAGCGCAATGTTTAAAGGAGAAGAAATAAAACTAATTATAGAAGACCCCAACGATGCACTCAGTGACACGGCTAAAGTTGAAATGACATTAGCTGAAGAAAACAGCGAAAGATATAATGAACTTAAAAATAATCTAGATGATACTTATAAACCTAACAATTTGGTCTTTTTCGATATAGTAATCTATAAAGACGATACTAAAAAAGAAAAATATTCTCAACTTGACAAAAAAGTTAATGCATTTCTTCAAATTCCAAAAGGCTGGAGCAAAGAAGAGCTACAAGCAGTTTTAGTAAGCGAAGGATTAGACACTGATTTCGACGAAGAAATCGTGAGCAAGGACGGCGTTGATTATGTATCCTTTTGGACAGACCATTTTAGCCCTTACGCTTTCTTAGACGAATTAAAAGACTTAAGCTGGGATGATGAAAATTCTAATCAAGCCCCTAATGATGACGATAGCACTACTCCTGTTGGAAAAGAAGGAGACGATAATAACTTAGCAAACTTTATAACTGGCGATAAATATAGAACTATAATAATAGTAGCTGCGGCTGCAGTAATAATAAGTTTGGTAGTTTTAATAGTAATGCGAAAAAAGAAGAAATAGAAAGCTAAATATTATGTATTTTTTGTGTTTCTTTGGCTATAAAATTCTCATTTCATTATTAAACTTCATGGCGCTGATTTTAAACTAATTTTCTCTCGGCCAATTTGTTTCTCAATGTGTTACTTAAATTATAAAAAATTTGCAATATAATTATGGTAAATCGAAAGGAGAATTATTTATAAAAAAATTCTTGATTATAGTTTTTTCTATAATAATCGCAGTATTTGGAGGATTGTTTTTATCTAAATGGATTGCAAATACTGTCACTGATAATTTTGATAAAAAAGTAACCTCAGAGCATTTCGAAATTTCTTATAATTTATCAGATGAAAAGGTCGTTCCAGACGTACAAGAATATCTTGAAGAAAATTACGAAAAAATAACCACAAATTTAAAACAACCTCTAGACGAAACTATTCAAGTAAAGATTTTTCCCGATTTAAAATCTCTTCATAACGCTATTAAAGTACATGGTCACTTTTTTTGGTGGAAGGGAGACGTCCAAGATTGGGTCGTTGGATCTGCAAGTGGAGGTCCAATAAGAATAGTATCACCTTTAAATCCCGGAAATCCGGGACATACATATGAAGGAATTTTGAAAGTTGCAGTGCATGAATTTACACATATAGTTGCTTCAAAAATAAATTCCAATGTAAATGCTTCCATTTTTTCAGAGGGTATAGCTCTTTATGAAGCACACCAAGATATTAACGTATCGAATGATTTAACTACCATTCTACCAAACTCTATAGAAGAACTATTCTCCTGGAAAAATGATAATGATTTTGGTGCCTCAAGAGTATATACACTGGGAGGAAGCTTCGTAGGTTTTATAATAGAAAATTATGGATATGGTAAATTCATAGAACTTTATAAACGAGATTACAGCAATAATGTTTTTGACGAGGATATCAAACAAATATATAACAACTGGATTGATACGGTTAAAAATGCTTAGTAATTAGTAAATATATATAATCAATTCAGCAAAGAAGTTTTCTATTCTCCAATAATTATCCACGCGTTAGGCGCGTGGTTTTCTTAACTTAAATAAGCAAACCTAA
>CAMNXD010000015.1 GCA_946566955.1 uncultured Clostridia bacterium | reverse complement strand
ATAGCACAAATCCCACCAATCTTTTTGGTGGAACGTGGGTCACTTGGGGTCAAGGCAGAGTACCTGTCGGAGTTAGCACAAACGGAACTTTCAATACAGTTGAAAAAACAGGCGGCTCGGAAACACACACTTTAACGGTTGCACAAATGCCAAGCCACACTCACACTCAAAATTCACATAGACACAATTATGGAAGACCTGCACTTTTCGCAGGAGAAGACAGCGATGACGGAACAATTTTTACACCTCGCTATACAGGCCGAACATCTTCTCAGTACAAGGGGAATTCAAACGGTTGGACGGAAATGTCATACACAATAGCGACAAACCAAAACGCTGGTGGCGGTGGTTCACATAACAATTTACAACCATATATAACTTGTTATATGTGGAAGCGAACAGCTTGAAAATTGCATGAAAAACAGCAAAAAATATAACGTTTTAAATAAATGTTGAGGAGGAAAAATCATGGACTTAAAAGGAATAGATGTTTCAAAATGGCAAGGCTCAATTAATTGGAATGAAGTTAAAAAAGATGGCACGGAATTTGCAATAATTCGTGAGGGTTGGGGTAAAAAATCTCCTACTCAGATTGATAAAAAGTTTAAAGAAAACTATGAGAACGCAAAAGCTGTGGGAATCCCCGTAGGATGTTATCATTATTCTTATGCGGATTCGGTTGATGACGCTAAACGTGAGGCCGAATTTTGTCTTGAAAATATTGGGGATATGAAGCTTGAATATCCTGTCATCATGGACGTAGAGGACAAAGAACAGTTAAAACTTAATAATCGCCAAAGAACAGACATTGTAAAAGCATTTTGCTCAGAAATCGAAAAAGCCGGATATTATGCTATGTTTTATTGTAATCTTAACTGGCTTAAAAATTATCTTTATAAAGACGAGCTTTTGCCAAAATATGATTTATGGCTTGCACAGTGGTCCATAGCTAAACCATCGTGTTCATGTGGAATATGGCAATATTCGAGCACGGGAAAAATTGACGGTATAAGCGGAAACGTAGATTTAAATGTATCATACAAAGACTATGCAAATATTATGAAAACTAAAGGTTTAAATGGATTTAGTAAAACAGATAATTCAGCAAGTACAAACTATTTCATATATACAGTTAAGAAAGGTGATACCCTTTGGGCGATTGCTCAGCGTTATCTTGGAAGCGGGTATAAGTACAAGGAAATTAAGGATTTAAATACACTGAATTCCGATATGATTTATCCTGGACAAACACTAAAAATACCAAAGTAAGGAGGATGCATACATGAATACGGAAGTCTCAAAAATGCTGATGATGTGTATAGTCCTTGAGGGTATTATCACTTACATAAACAATTTTTTCGTTTTAGGAGCGCCACACTATCAAATGGTTCTTAGCTTGGCTTTCGGAATATTTATTGCTGTAGCTTACAAGATAGACCTCTTAAAACTCGCAAATATTGAAAGCGAAATACCCTACATAGGCTGTGTTTTAACAGGAATACTTTTTTTGAGAGGGTGGAATTAGGTTCGAACGCTTAATATGATGTAGAAGGTGTGGTAGGTATTGAATGTAATGGCCGAGAGAAATTATAACACAAGAGTTTAATACAACTTACTTTAGTACAGCAATCTCCTATTTTTAGTTACAACAAGAACAATTAATTTTAATTTACACTCTCAAAAGACAAATGGAGAATATCAATTAAATGATGAATAAAATAATATCTTATAAACCAAATAATTGGCGACATTAAATGATGTGATATAATAAACTTATCGAAAGTTTGAATTTAAATGGGTAAGCATTATGATATCACAAGCGTTTTTTAAAATATAATAATTTGGCACTTATTTTTGACAATCTTTTTTTAAGTTTCATATATTATGGAAAATTTAAACCAATTCAGTTTGTAATAATTGACATTTGTTTTTATTTTGAGCTAATTTATATTTAGAGTTTATCCTACATCAACACAAAGTTGACAGTTGAATTCTTGAGGAGTTGTTTTATGAGATACTAAGATATTGCTAAAAACCTAAATTGGAGTAAGATTGTCAGCTTTATTTGGCTGGATTAAACTTTGAGTTTATTTTCAAAAGGAATGTGATTATTCGTGAAGTTTTCTAAAAATTTAAGGAACAGATTGATAAGTATAACTTTATCTTTGGGAGTTCTGGGTATAACTATTTTTGGAGCTATACATATTTTCAACAACAACGATTTGAATGTTTGTTCTAAACCAAATAGCGTATATATTCAAAGAATCGATGAGAATCATGCTAGATTGAACTGTGATTCACTTAAAGTCACAGAAAATGATTTGCTGTTTAGTAAATCTAAAGTCTCCGGTGAATATCAATATGATATTAGTAATTTTAATAGTCAAAAAAGGCTTTGTAGTTTTAAGTCAAAAGATGATATAGTGATTAATGATGGCTTATCAATAGATTCTACGCTTTGTAGTGCTATTGCAGCTGCTGTTGCAACACCTACTGTGGCGTCTGTAGCTGGTGCTGTTGGAGCTACCGGTGCAGCAGCAATATCTGCAGCCCCGGTAGTAGGAGCAGTCGCGGGTGCAGGAGCAACTTCAGCAGCTGCTGGTATAGGGTGGGCCGCAGGCGCAGGTGTGGCTGCGGCAGCTGTGGTCGCCGCAGCCCCAGTTGCAGTAGTTGGCGGAGCAATATTTGGAGCATTAACTGTTGGTTAATTTTTGTTAATATAAAATGTTTATAGAAAACAGTGGGAGGCTATGTATCAGTCTCCTATTGTTTTAAAGTGAGGTTATTTGTTTTAATGAAAAAAAATAATACTAAAAAGGTGTTTTCAAGTGCAAACTTCTTTTTTATTTGTATAATGTTTATGTTTTTCTTTAGTTATTACTACAATGAATGGCAAAGGAATCGAGCAATTAACAATAATTTTGCTAACATCATATTTTTCATAATGACTATTGCTATTTGTGCTTATTTCCCAATTAGGTTTCCACTTTTCATAAAAACAGAAAATGAAAAAATAGACGAATCTTACTATGATGATATTTATTACAAAAAGTTGGGTTTTTGGTCTCAATTATACTTGGGTTTTTTTTACTGGACTAAATGTAATGATTCAATTTCTTTATTTAGTAAAAAAATTTTGTGTTTAGGAATTAAAAATAGAGAATGCAAATTTACTTATAATAATTCTGAAGTAAAAAAAATATATAGAATATTTGATTTTATTCTAACTGTAATTTCGAGTATTGTAGTTTTTTTCCTTGCACAAGAATTTAGTAAAATGGGAATTGTATATGGACTTACTCTATCGGTTTTTTCTTTACTATTTGCGTTTAGAAATATTATATTAAATCATATTTTTAGCGTAAAAATCGGGAATGAAGAAGAGTATAATTTATCAATAATGTACCCATATTGTATATTTGATGGAATCATGTCACGTAAATATGGATTTGCTTATTATGGAGATAATAACATTTTACTGCAAAAAGATGTATTTTGTGGAGGAGAAATATTAAAAAAATATATTATTGCACATGAAAAAGGCCATTTAAAGACTTCTAATCGAACAAAAAACTTATTGCTACTATTCACCATTATATTTGCAACAATCTCATTTTTTACAAGTGTTGGATTTATGGTTCAAATTGGTGTTAAGCGCACAGAACTTATTATACTACCATTAATTATGTACGCTGTTTTTTTGTATGTCTACTTGACGTTACTTCGCAAAAAAAGTGAAAAGGACGAATTTTTGGCAGATGTTTATGCAATAAAAAATATTGGTAAGGAAGCTGTTCTCAAGGGACTAGAGGTTATAAAAAAGGATACATTGTATAAAAACTATGAAGTCAAATTAAGTGGAATAGAGATTGATAGGAGAATTAAATTTGTTAAAGAGTATAAAGGTTAACAAAAAATGGAGTTTTTATAACATTGTTTATGTTATTCTAATAATAACAGTTTTTGTGGGGCTTATTTTACCATACTTTATTTTAGCAAAGGTTGAATATTCAGAAGAAGTAGGCTCAACAGTGTCTTTAAGTAGTATTGCGGGATATTTAAGATTTTTATCTGGAGATGAAAATCAAATGATTATTCGCATAGCTATTCATAATATTGCCATAGCAATATTTGGGTTTATTGCAAGTTTTTTTAGTGCGGGAATTATAGGTGGAATTTTTCTTCTTATAAACTGTTTTGTCTTAAGTACAACTTTATTTGGAATACATACATTGCCTGCAATTATTTTTGTCAGTTTAGAATTTCTAGGGATGTGTATAGCGATTTTTGGAGGGACAAAGTTATCGGAAAAAAGGAAAAATGGGTCATCTTTTAGTGAAATTTTTAAGAATGCGTCTATATTAATTTTAATTATAATCATTGTTTATTTTATAGCAGCAATTATTGAAAGTAAAGTAATACTTAATCGTTGGGGGCAATAATGCAAAAGTATTTAAAAAATAATATAGTCATTGCATCCGCATTGACTTTTTCGTGTGTGATTTTAACTGTTCTTTACTACGCAAAGGGACTGGTAATGCCAACATTTATTTCGTTTGTAGGAAACATCTTGATTATGATGTTAACTATATTAGGAGTAGTTATTTGTACAAGTATATTTATGTTAGCTATAGATTCATTGTTTTTTAAAGACATAAAATTTAGAGAGCGATTCTTTTACATAACAAAATCACTATGGCTTTCTCAACTTGTAATATTACCAATCTCTTTGATTTTGTTTATAGTGAATATTTTTGTAAATTTAGAGATTTCAATTGTTAATAACATTGTAGTTTTCAGTATTTCTTATATCAGTCAATTAGTTTTATTTTTTTCTTATAGGTTTATCACTAATCGCAATTGGAATATCGTTATTAAAGTTGTTGCTTTTCAAATCATATTTACAGTATTAATATTACTTTTGTTAAAGCTCATATAGAGCAGATGTGAGTAATTTTTTATGAGCAAAGCGGGGGTGAAATTATGAACAATAAGGGCTGATAAATAGGTTACTTTACGATTTGAAAAAATATAAAAATACGGAAGATGATTTATATCTCCAAAAAATGTGAAGCTCTGCGAATTGTAGTGGTTAAGAGAAACAAAATGATATATAAAATCGTTCTCAAAAATTTATACTTACATAACATAGATAATAAAATCGGTATTTTTTGTATTTATTTTTACTTTTTAATCTTAAATATTTTTAAAAGTTACAAAGTACAATAAAAACTTACCTAAAATTCCAGCTATACTCGACATAGCTTACATTATTACCTGATCTAAAATTTAGCCAAGTAGGCTAAATTTTTTTATTTTTGCCTGCCAAAAAATAAGCAAATAAAGTGCATAACCTGAAATAATTTAGGTATATACACTTGTAAAAAGGAGTTTTTTAGGTTGTATAAATAAGTTTTTGTCTTGTATCAAATCACAAATAATATTCCGACTTAAACAGGACATATTTATAATGCCTAAATTTTAAAAAGTAGAGTTTGCACAATAACGTGTTAAGCTCTGCTCTTTTTTAGGTTCATGAGAACAAGCCTATGGTGAAGCGGTGGTTTCTCTATTACATACGTTACCCATAGTCACTCCGAATTGTTTGAAAAAATCAAATAATTTGGAGGTTAGCGGTTGTGAAAAATCATCGTGACGATATAAAAAATGAAATAGCTTATTTTTATAAAGTAATAAAAAATATGGATTCAAAGGACAATATTAAAAATTCCAAAATAAAAGAACATGAAATTTCTCTTCAAGAAATTGTATATGATAATTTTTCAGACGATTTTGATATGGACAAGCAGTTGTTTGAAAAGAATTTACTTGGGTGGATTGAACTTGTTGAGAATGAAAATTTACATAAAGCATTAAAAAGTTTGAAAATCGAAGACCAAATATTTATTAGCTACATAGTTAAAGAGTGTAAAACTCAGCAAGAGCTTGCTTCAAAGTACGGAATTAATCAATCAAGTGTAAAAAATCGTTTCAGTAAAATACTCAGAATTTTAAAAAATTTATTGTCCAAAAAATAATTTTTAGCTTCGACAAATTTTGCGCATAAAAAATAGCCTCAAAAGACTCTTTATATAGGTGAAGGGAAAATTTATCCTTTCCAAGTACATTGACAATTGAACAAAAAATCTTAGCAACAATTAAAGATACTCCCACTCAGTCACAGTCCGAGCGTGAAAAAACCGTCGCAGGCAATGAGGGTGGCCCCATAGGATGTGGGGACGTGAAATTCGTGTGCCTCCATTTAGAGGGCTAAGATAGTATAACTTTTTAAGGAGATTTTCAAATGACAAATTCATTTAAATTAGTATCTTTCCCAACGGAAAGCAAAGTACAAATCGGGAAAACAACATATTTAATTAATTCTTATTTTGATAAAACAGGCAAAAGCTTAAAAGAAAAAATAAAAAATTTATTAGTATCGGAAATTCGCCGAGAATCTCATCAAATTGGGCTTTATGAGGCCAAAAAAGTTTAGTATAATGAAATAGTAAACATTGTTTTTGGCTGTTAAACAGAAAGGAGAAAGATTAATTGAAACAGTCAAATAGAACAAACAATATTTTACAAAGCGATAAAATAACAGCTTTATATTTAAGATTATCGCGCGATGATGATTTAGAAGGCGAAAGCAACAGCATTTCAAATCAAAAAACACTTCTTACTCGGTACGCCAAAGAACACGGATTTAAAAATGTAAAAGTTTTTATTGATGACGGAATATCGGGAGTTACATTTAATAGGCAAGGCTTCAAAGATATGTTTAAATTAATTGAAGCCAACCAAGTGGGTACTTTAATAGTAAAGGATATGTCAAGGCTTGGAAGAAATTATATTGAAGTCGGTAAACTTACAGAATCAATATTACCATTGTACGATGTCAGGCTTATAGCAGTAAATGACGGAGTTGACAGCGACAAAGGCGAAGATGATTTTACTCCATTTAGAAACATTATGAACGAATGGTATGCAAAAGACATGAGCCGAAAAATGCGGTCAGCACTTAAAATTAAAAATAGTCAAGGATATGCAATCGGACATGCGCCGCTCGGTTATAAAAAAGACCCGGACAATCCTAAGCGTTGGATTATAGACGAAGAAGGAGCGGAAATTATAAGAAAAATTTATAATCTTAGACTTAAAGGAGAAAGCACGGTAAAAATATCAAAGGTTTTAAAAAATGAAAAAATCCTTATACCGTCTATGTATGCTTATAAAAAAGGTTACAGAAAACCGGCAATTAAAACTCCCCGAAATGAATATCTTTGGACCGTTGAAATGGTAAGAAAAATTCTTTCAAATCAATCTTATGTTGGAGATGTAGTGAATTTTAAGACGTATAGCAAATCATTTAAACTTAAAAAACGCATTGAAAATGATAAGGAAAATTGGCAAATACACAAAGACGTGCACGAACCAATTATAAGCCGTGATAAATTTGAAGAAGTGCAAAAGAGCTTTGGAGATACGAAATATCGTAAGCCAAAGCATATCGAAAAAAATATGTTTTCAGGCTTTCTAAAATGCTCAGATTGCGGGGCAAACCTAAATTACAAATATACTCACGATAACCCTGATAATCATTATTTTTCGTGCAGAAACAGCAGAGCCGGAAACGGACTTTGCAAGAAAACGCACCACATAAGAGTTGATGTTATTACAAACTTAATAAAAAATGACATTGCCAACATAGTAAAGTTTGTAAATGAATTTGAAGACGAGTTTGTAAAAATAGTTGTAGACGAAAACTATAAACGAGTGCAAGCCACCCAAAGAAAAAACTTTGAAGCATTAAATAAAATGTTGGCCAGAGATAAGGAGCTCGATATACTTTATGAAAAAGTTTTTGAAGAAAAAACTTTGGGGCATTTGTCAGAGGAAAGATTTTTAAAACTATCCGGGAAATACGAAGAAGAACAATTTGAGCTTAAAGCAAAAATTAAAAACATGAAAAAAATAGTAGCAGAAGAAAAAATGCACGAGCTCAACGCCGACGGATTTTTAAAAATTGTTAGGAAGTATTCTGAAGTAGAGGAATTAACGCTTGATATTTTGCAAGAATTTATTGATAAGATTATCGTTCATCATCGCGAAGAAATTATGGGTGAAACTATCCAGCAAATAGAGATTTATTACAAAATGATAGGCCATGTGGAGATACCACACATAAAAAAATCAGAGCGTCAAAACTTAATAGAGAATTTTGGACGAAAAAAAGAAGAACGTATTGCTTAAAACAATACATTCTCTCCCCTTATAGCATTGAGTAGTTATAAGAAATATCCATGCCCCTTATAACTACCCAGCATGGTCCGAGTGACAGGAGTTGAACCTGCGGCCTCTTGAACCCCATTCAAGCGCGCTACCAAACTGCGCCACACCCGGTTAGAATAATTAATAAATTAGATTATATCACATGGAAAATTAAAATCAATAGTAAAGTAAATGAAATTTTTTAGTTAGCAATTTTTTAAACTTAATCTTGTAAATCCTAAAGCTACTTTGCTAGAAATCTCCAGAGCTTATTTCTATATTCTTCAGTGGCATAATCTATTCCGATGCGAGGAGTAGCTGTGTATTCACATGATGAACCCTCATCTTCAATCCAAAGTCGATTAGAAGTTAATAAATTTTCTCCATTAAAGCTAGTGTCAATTTTTAAATATTTTGTAAGCTTACCTGGTCCAGCGTAATTTTCGATTCCCCGAATTAAAACTGCCTGAGGAAAATTTTCCTGTCCCGTTACAACGTTTAATAAAGAGTGTATTCCATAGCAAAGATAAACATAAGCAATTCCACCTTTTTCATATAAGATCTTAGTACGCTTAGTCTTACCTTTTGATGCATGGCAAGCAGTATCTGTTTCTCCAAAGTAGGCTTCAGTTTCAATTATTTTAGATTTAATTACTTTTCCTTCAATTTCTCTGCATATAAATTTACCTAGCAAAAGTGGCGCTGCTTCAATAGAGGTCAAATCATAAAAACTTTGAGTTACTTTTTTCACCTTTGATTCTCCCATCTTAAATTCTGATAAATCGTTAGATGAACTTTAACTAAGTAATCATAGCACACCTACATGAAAATATCAAAGACAGCGCTATGAAATCCATGCTCAATTAAATTTAAAGATTGATACATACTTAAAAAAGTTATAGAATTATATTTAAAATTAGAATCTATGAGGTGAACTTAAATGTCAGGACATTCAAAGTGGAATAATATAAGGAGAAAAAAAGAAAAAACTGATAATCAAAAAGCAAAAATTTTTACTAAAATAGGCCGAGAATTATCGGTGGCAGTTAAAGAAGGCGGTGCAGACCCAAATGTTAATTCTAAGCTCAGAGACTGCATTGCTAAAGCTAAGAGTAGTAACGTTCCCAACGACAACATAGAAAGAATTATTAAAAAAGCTGCTTCTAGCTCTGATAGCAACAATTTCGAAGACGTGTCTTATGAAGGATATGGTCCCTGCGGAGTTGCAATTATAGTCGAGGCTTTGACAGATAATAGAAATAGAACCGCTGGAAATTTACGCCATTACTTTAGTAAATACGGTGGAAACTTAGGCTCAACTGGGTGCGTTTCTTTTATGTTTGAGCAAAAAGGAGTAATAGTACTTGAAGCTGGGGAAAATAATATTTCTTCCATGGAAGACGACGCTATAGAAGCAGGTGCGGTGGACTTTTACTCGGAAGATGATTGCTTTATTGTCTACACTGAAAAAGAAGAATACGAAAGCGTTTATAAATATCTTAATCAAAAGGGATATAGCTTTATTTCTTCCGAAATAGGCATGGTTCCAAATACTTATACTTCTTTAAATGAAGAAGAAAGCTCAAAAGTAAACGTGCTTTTAGATATTCTAGATGAAGATGAGGACGTAAAAAACGTTTGGCATAATCTCAAGTAAATTTTTACAAGTGGTGATGGTTTTTGAAATTTTTAGTGGTAGATGGAAACAGCGTTCTGAGCAGAGCCTTTTATGGAATACGTATGCTTTCAAATAAAAAAGGACAAATGACTAATGGAATATATGGTTTTTTAATTACGTTTCAAAAGCTCCTAAGCGAAATCTCTCCTCAAGGGGTTTTAGTAGCGTTTGATTTACCTGACCCTACGTTTAGACATAAAATTTACGAAGGCTACAAGCTAGCTCGAAAAGGAATGCCAGATGAACTTGCAAGTCAGTTACCTATTCTTAAAGAGCTTCTAAATGCTATGGGATATAGCACTGTCTCCTGCGCCGGATTTGAAGCCGATGACATTCTAGGAACTTTTGCAACATACTGCGAAAAAAATGGGTTTGAATGCGTTTTGGCAACGGGAGATCGCGATATACTTCAGCTCGTCTCCGAAAAGACTACTGTTAGAATAACTGTGACGAAGTTTGGTAAATCGGAATCAATTTTTTATGACCTAAACAAAGTTAAAGAAGAATATGGCACTTTACCCCAAAATCTTGTGGACATAAAAGCTCTCCAAGGAGATATTTCGGATAATATCCCAGGAGTAAAGGGAATAGGTCAAAAAATCGCTAAAGAGTTAATTTCAAAATTTGGAAGCATTGAACTTATTTATTCTAATATAGACAAGCTTGAGATAAAGCAAAGCTTAAAAAATAAACTTATAGCAGGAAAAGAAAGCGCTTATATGAGCTATGCTTTAGGGAAAATAGAAAAAAACGTCCCAATTCAAATTAATAGCTCTAAATACATTCCTGCACCTATGAACAAAGAGGCCGTTCGAAAAATTATGTCTGAACTTGAATTTTTTTCTCTCATGGAAAAAATGGACCTTCAAAGTTTCGAAATTGAAAGCTCTGTGGAGCTTAAGCAAATAGAAAATATGGACGAGTTTTTAAAAAAAATCTCTTCTAAAAAATCTTTGATTTTTCTTGCTGATATTCAAGACTTAAAGCTAAAAAGTATTTTTATAGAATATTTAAATAAAGTGTATTTTGTAAATTCGAATCACGAAAACTTCCATTATTTTGTGAAATCTTTAATGGAGCTTGAAACACTTGAAAAAGTAACTTACGACCTAAAAATGCTTCAAAGAAGTTTTTCACTTTTAGATATTAAAATAAAAGGCAATCAGTTTGACGTTATGCTAGCAGCGTATTTATTAATTCCTTCTGAAAAGGACTACAGCCTCTCACGGCTCTGCAAGCTTTACCAATTAAAAGCCCCTAAGATTACCAAGCTAGAGGCCGAACTCGCTGAAGCTGAAGAAAAAGCAAAAGAAGTTTTTATAATATCTCAGCTTACACCACTCTTAAAAAATCAAATTGAAAACAACCACCAACGCTATCTACTAAATGAAATTGAACAACCGCTTTCTGAAGTATTATCCTCTATGGAGAGTGTTGGATTTCTTGTAGATAAAGAAAAACTCGAAACTTATTCTCACGAACTTGAGTCTGAACTTAGCACTGTTGAAAGCTGTATTTATGATTTAGCAGGTGAGACCTTTAACTTGAATTCACCAAAACAACTAAGTTATATACTTTTTGAAAAACTAGGTTTGCCAAAAGGTAAAAAGGGAAGAAAAGGTTATTCAACTGACGCGCAAACTCTGGAAAGCTTAAGAAATCATCACGAAGTAGTGGATGGAATTTTAGGCTATAGAATGCTTTCAAAGTTAAAGTCTACGTACTGCGAAGGAATGATGAAAGCGATTGAGCCAGACGGAAGAATCCACTCTTCTTTTAATCAAACAGAAACTCGTACAGGTAGAATAAGCTCGACTGAACCAAATCTACAAAACATTCCTATACGTACCCCGCGCGGAAAAGAATTTAGAAAATTTTTCAAGGCACCGGAAGGATGCGTTCTTGTCGACGCAGATTATTCACAGATTGAACTTAGAGTTTTGGCACACGTTTCTCAGGATGAAAACATGATAAAGGCATTTAGAAATCATGAAGATATTCATAGCATTACTGCATCTGAAATTTTCAGTATTCCTTTAAAAGAAGTTACATCTGAGATGAGGTCAAGAGCTAAAACAATAAACTTTGGTATTCTTTATGGCATGGGAGCGTTTTCGCTTTCTCAAGATCTAAAAATGAGCTGTCAGGAAGCACAAAATTACATCGATAAATATTTAAGTCATTACTATGGAATTAACGAGTATATGAATAACGTTATACAAGTCGCTAAAACTGACGGTTACGTTGAAACAATGTTTCTGCGCAGGCGTTATCTCCCAGAAATTAATTCTTCTAATTATAATTTACGAGCGTTCGGTCAAAGAGTTGCTCGCAATATGCCAATTCAAGGCACGGCAGCAGATATAATAAAAATTGCTATGATTAACGTTTTTCGAAAATTGAAAGAAACGAAATCAAAATTAATCTTGCAAGTACACGATGAACTCATAGTGGAGTCACCAAAAGAAGATGCAGAAAAAATAAAAGACATTTTAAAACTAGAAATGGAAAACGCCGCTCCACTTTTAGTCCCTTTGGAAGTTAATGTTAGCGTAGGGAAGACGTGGTTTGATGCTAAAGGTTAGCATTTTTCCTCTTACTTTTAATGATATTTTTAAAGCCGTATCTATTGAAAAACAGTGTTTTTCTTCGGAAGCTTGGTCTAAAGAAGCTTTTAAGGATGCTTTAAATAATAAGCTTAATTATTTTATTTGTGCGAAAATAGAAAATGAAGTTATAGGCTTTGCAGGCATGTGTTTTGTTTTAGATGAAGGCTACGTTTATAATATCGCAGTAGATAAAGAATTCCGAGGTAGCGGTGTGGCAACTCAAATGCTCAAGCATCTTTTAACATACGCAAAGAGCTTAAATTTAAAATTTGTTTCTTTAGAGGTTAGGAATTCAAATGCTGCCGCTAGAAGTCTTTATAAAAAATGTGGTTTTAAAGAATGTGGCCTTAGAAAGGGATTTTACGATTCCCCCAAAGAAGATGCTTTGATTATGACTAATTTTTTAAAATGTACTTGAGTAAATAAAACTCTAACTTCAGAAAACTCTTTAATGAACTTATTAAAAAATTTAATTTATAGTTGACAAGGTCAATTTTTTGTGATATTATAAATACATTAGATAAATATTAAAAGCAAGGAGAGATTTTCATGAAAAAATTAATAAAATCAATAGTTTGTAATGTTTTGGGAGTAACTGCACTTTTTGGAGGGATGACCTCCTTGCACGCTCGGGAAGCTGAATCTATAAAAGAAGAAGTGAATATAGTGGAAATGAAGGGTGCAGACCGTTTAGAGCTTTTAATTTCTAAATTGGAAAAAGTAGAGAGTCAAATAAATGAATGTGAAATAAACGTGAAGATAGATCTTGATACTCATCTTTCTGATGTTGCGCAGATAAGAAAAGCACTAGTTGATAGTTTAGGGAGTGCTTCATGGTATGCAAAACCAAGTATTAAAAAACAGATTAAAAAAGCAGATGAATTAGAAGCCGAAATAAAAGAAAATAAAATAGAAAATGAAGCTAAAATAGAAAAGCTTAAGGAAGAAGGAAAAAGGCTGCAATTAGAAATCGAAAAAGAAATGCGTGCTTAGAAGTTAAATTCCTTGAAATAATTAATCTTATTTGATAAAATGACCTGGTAAAAGATTAGTTTGGAGGTTCAAACATGAAAAAATGGATTAAGTCATTATCTTCAGGCGCTTTCATTTTAGGATTAATTATTGGGAGTGGAGTGAGCGGCACTTTTGCACTCAGCAGTAGCGTTAGTAGCAAAGAAAGGGAACTTGCAAGAAATATTCAGAAGCATGAACTTGAAAAAGGTAACTTAAATAACAAAATTAAAAAGTTAGAAGAAAAAATAGCGGAAAACGAGGAAAAAATAAAAGACCTTGAAAGTAAAATAAATTCCAAGCTAAAAAATAAGCTTGAAAAACTAACCCAAAAAGAAATTCTTCTTAATTATCAATATAATACTTGTTCATGGTGGGAAAGCTTTTCTGTAAAAAAGTGTATTCGCAAAAACGAAGTTAAAAAGCTGGAAGTAGAAGCTGAAATTAAAGAAGTAAAAGAAAAACTAGAAGACTTAAAACAAAAGCGTGTAAACCTTGACGAAGACTATGCAGTTTTACTTCAGAATCAAGAGTTTCAAGACTCAACATTATCTTTATAAAGTATAAAAAGGACGGTTACTGTGAAAATATTGGCAGTGGAGTCTTCATGCGATGATACTGCAGCTGCAATCGTGGAAGACGGAAAAAACATCATAGTTTCTAAAGTTGCTTCTCAAATTGAGAAGCATAAGATTTATGGAGGAGTAGTTCCAGAAGTTGCTTCTAGAAATCATATTGAATCTATTGGAGCTCTGGTTCAGTCTATTTTAGAAGAATCTAAGATAACCTTTAAAAATTTAAATGCCTTAGCGGTCACCTACGCTCCAGGACTAGTAGGATCTCTTTTAGTTGGTGTAAATTTTATTAAGGGACTATCTCTAGCAACAAAATTACCTATTGTCCCTGTACATCATATAAAAGCTCATATTGCTTCCCTTTATTTAACTAATCATCAGCTAAAACCTCCATTTTTGTGTTTGGTCGTTTCAGGAGGCCATTCCTCTATATTCGAAGTTTTAGATTACACGAAAATAAGGAGAGTAGGGAAAACAAGAGATGATGCTGCAGGCGAAGCCTTCGATAAGGTTGGAAGAAAACTAGGATTTGATTACCCTGGAGGAGTGGCTCTGGATTTAATCGCTGGTAATGGAGATCCATTTAGTTTTGAACTTCCTACTCCTTTAAAGAGTGAAACTTCAAGCTACGATTTTAGCTTTTCTGGAGTTAAAACTGCAATGATAAATATAATTAATCAATTAAACCAAAAACAGCAAGCTTTGCCTTTAGAAGATTTGGCAGCTTCTTTTAGAAATTGCGTGGTTGAACATCTAGTTTCAACTTTTATTCGTGCATCAAAGGATTTAGGATATAAAACGTTAGGAATATGTGGAGGTGTTTCAGCTAATTCTTTACTAAGGGCTCACTTGGAAGCGGAATGTTTTAAAAGAAGATGGAAATTTTTTAAACCCGAAAAGTCTTTGTGCGGAGATAATGCCGCTATGGTGGCATGCGAAGGATACTATGAGTTTTTAAATAATAATTTTGCCCCTTTGAATCTCAATGCTAAAGCAAGCGAAAATATTTAAAAATAAGTCTTATAAAATTTAAAGAGCTAATAGTAAAGCGAGTGTTCATAAATCACTTCAATTCTTTTGGCTCTGATTTTTTAAATTCATTATTGTTAAGGGATTTGACTTAATTGTAGATTTTTTACCTTATTTTTTTTTTTTTTTGGTTGATTTTGCTATTGATCTTTTGAGAAAACTGTTTATAATATATAATATGATTGTTGTTTCAATCAAAATTTAGTAAATAAAAGGAGAGTGTAATTATGGCTTTTAAAGGACAGGGGCAGGAAGAAAAAAACTCATTAGAAAAGCCATTTGAAGTTTTTTTTAAAGCTTTATGCCAAAAACCAGGAAGTGTAATTTATAATGGAGATCTCATGCACGGTAAATCACTGTATCCTACTATAGATAAGTTGTTTCTTGAATATGTAGTTAATTCTCAAAAGCAAATGATTAAAAATGACAGGTGTAAGGTGGTAAGTAACTGGTGCAAAGAGTTCCAAGAAGCTCTTCAGAATCACGTAAAAGAGTATATGAATGAGATAAACAAACTTAAAGAATCTTTAGACCTCTCAAACACAGAGAGCATAAGAAATTTTAAGGGCAAGATTATTGAGCTTTATCGAGAGGCTCACGGAGAATTAGCTAAAATTTTAAAAACGATGATTGAAAAATCTAAAAACGCTGCATTCGATGGAAAAAAACAAAAAACCGACCTATATGACCTTCGAAGTTTTTTAGAAGAGCAGCCAAAAAAATTTAATGAATTAAAATCTAAGATGACTGAAGAGCACCTCTCTAGAATTTTACATTTAGATAAACTTGAAGCTGAGGGTGAAGAAAGGAATATAAAAGCATTCAGAAGATCGGTTGAAGAATTCAAAAAATATTTCCATTCGCAGGGTTCTATGAATAATCGTATTGAACCCCTCAACTTTATTAAAATCCCAATTATTCATATGCGGCCAATAGAAAAGAAATATCTTAGCACACCTCAGAAAGCTTTTTATGATGCCTTTGCTCATTTTTCAGATACAAATATAAATAAATGGTGCGATGAGTTTGACAAGGAGCTTTTAGACCACCATAATAAATTTTACACTAAGTTTAAAACTTTATCTGCGGAAGCAGAAAGCTTTAAAAAACTGGAAGCAGAAAGATGTAAAGAACAGAAAAAGGCTCTAAAAAAGCCTAATTTGAAAGATGGCATAAAGCCTGCTAAAAGTTTTAAAGATGTCATACCTCTTGAAGGTGAAGGTCAAAGAATTATAACGGCAGCAGCCAATTTATTCGACGGCGCTAAAGACAATTTAATTAGAATCTTTAATATTATGAAAGCGAAATTAAAGCCTGAATTTCAAAAATTATTTGATGCTTTAGTAAAAGATTTTAACAGCAATCAACTGGAAAGACTAAAATATTTAGATGAATGTATGTTCTGCTTTGGTCTTAGTGCCATAGTTAGTTCTTATGGTGGCCCACAAGCTTATGAAAAATTCGGTTTACTATAAAACCTTAAGCGCAGCTAATAAAGCTGCGCTTTTTTAATGGTCCGCCCGGAGGGATTCGAACCCCCGACCTTCAGAATCGGAATCTGCTGCGATATCCAGCTTCGCCACGAGCGGAATAACTTTATTATTAGTATTATAGCAGTAAGTTTAAGTTTTTCAAGTAAAATTTGTTCACAGCAAAAATTTCCCATTAAATTAGGCTCGCTCAGATTCTCTGCATTTTCCTACGTCGCACTCGAGCTCTGATTCGTGGAGAGCATCTGCAGCCTACGGTTGCTTGATCTAACTGAGCTTTTCCTCGAGATGAAGTCGAAATTACTACTTAAAATCATAAAACCGCCTTTCAGATTTGTCTCTAAAAGGCGGCTCTTTAAATTATATATTGAACTAATTACTTACACACGTATTCAAAAACTTCAGGATAAAATGCTATTGTAAAGAGCTCTGATTTAAAGTCTATAATATAATCTCTTTCTAAGGACCAGTTGCAATCATTAAATTGCGCCCTTAGATTTTCTACTGCGTTGTAATACTTTCCATTATCCTTTTTAGCATCCAATTCAGCTTTTCTAAAAATTTCTTCCCATCTTTCATAGCTAGGAAAAGAATCCATTTTCGCACTGAAATTCAGATTTTTTCCGTGATTACAAATTCTATCCTCAATTCTAGCCCGCGCAAGAAGGGTTTTAATTGAATCCTTTAAATTTGGAAACATATTTGCTAATTTTACTTTTTCTGATGCAATATACTTATCGCTTTCGTCTCCTAACCAAATAAAAGTCTTATAAAAATCCAAATGGTCCTTTATAGCACGCCCAATCATTGCCCAAGTCATCCTTGCAAAACCATCAGACATTTTAGGACGAGAAGCAGTGCGGATTTCATCTCCTACTTTCCAGTAGAAGTGAACAGTGTCGCCGTTGATGC
>CAMNXD010000014.1 GCA_946566955.1 uncultured Clostridia bacterium | reverse complement strand
TTTTGTCTTCTTACTTTCTTCCCTCGCTTCTGCTTTTATTCAGTTTTTGGAGTATTTACTTATTGTATTTAGTTGTTTTTCAAGTAGTGGTTTATATTTTGAGATTTAATGCTCAAAAGCAATATATTTTTCACGGTAAGTTATACAAAATCATCAATAATTCTACTATTATAATTTATATATCTCAGAATGTGTGGTGTTTCCCCATGAGTGAAAAGTATTCTGAGATAAAAATTTTAATTGATTGCTTTGAACTGATTAGATTCCTAAAAACTTTATTAGCATTAAATAATTATGCTAATTTTTTAAGTTAATGTTTATGTTTTAGCACCATTAGCTCAGTTGGTAGAGCACCTGACTCTTAATCAGGGTGTCCGGGGTTCGAGCCCCCGATGGTGTACCACGTCGAATGACTTGAGAAATCAAGTCTTTTTTTATGCCTAAAATCTTTATAAACGGCGGCATTAAGCCATTTGTGAATGATACCACACCTTGAAAAATTTCTTTATTATTGTCGAATTTGAGTTCCATTTCCATTCAATTCCTTCCATTTATTTCCTAAAAAATAGAGTTTGACACCAATTTTGACACCAACGCTAAAATTTTTTGACTCCAATTAAGAACCTAAGTTTTGATTTTGACACCAATTATTGGTGTCAATTTTCGTTTTGCTGTAAGTGGGGAAAATATAAGCTACTTTTTTCATGCCAATTTTTTATGTTCTTCGATTGCGTGACAATATCTATTTACAGTAGTTGAAGTTTGAGCATGACCTAAAATCGCTGAAAGAGTATTTATATCCATTACGTTTTCTATTGCTCTTGTTGCAAACGTATGTCTGAGAGTATGGAAATCAGCGTTTTGAATATTAGCGTCTTTGAGAATTTCTAAATATTTATCATAGAATCTTTTTGGCTCATGTTCTCTAAATGCTAAGCTTTGAAATACAAAATCTGTTTCCTGATGAGTTATGCCATTTTGTTTTTTGAGAGAAATTTGCGACTCCCTATATTTTTTAAAATCATCTAAAAGCTGTGGCATTATGGGAATATCCCTTTTTGATCCATTAGTTTTTGTGTCGCTTAGTTTTCTTACAGTCTTTGTATTTCCTCCAGATAAATCTACTTGCCTTGAGAGAGAATGACGCATGTGTATAGTGGGGTCTTCCATAAATAAATCTACATCGCACCACCTAAGTCCCAAAACTTCTCCTTTACGCATACCTGTATACATTGAGAGAATTACCCCAAAAGCCGAAGGCCAGTCTTTTTGCCATTTTTCTGCTGTTTTGTGGAGTCTAAATTGCTCTTCTCGTGTTAGTGCCCTAACATCAGGTTTACTTAAATGGCCTATTTTAACTCCTTTTATCGGGTCAGATAAAATGTATCCATCAATTTTAGCCTGATTAAGTGCTGCTCTTATAACTCTTCTCATCCCGTCAATAGTTCTATCACTTAAAGTTTTGGTTTTGTCATTATTACTAGGGCATTTCTTTTTTAAGTTAAATAGTTCTTGCAGTTTTTCAGTATTTAAGTCGCACATTTTACATTCTCCAAGTATAAATAGAGGCAGTTTTTAAATCGTGACTCTATTCGTAGATATACAATTAATTACTTACTGTTTGGGGCATTTGGATATAAATATCGACAAAATTCAGCTATCGCAGTCAAAACTAAACACACACATATATATATAATAATTAGCTTTATTAATAAATTTATATACAAATATACGAAAATCAATTAATCAAAAGAATATTTCTTTTGCAGTTAGTTATGATATTGACATTGTTTTATTTATTATATAACATCCATACTTATAAAATGATAAGAATGGAGTAATGTGTCATGCCTAAAGTATCGTGGATGAAAAAGAAAGAACTTACCGAGGAGGAGATCAGAGAAAAAGAAATTAAAGCTTTATTTGATAAGAATATTGAAATGTTTAAAAACTATATGACAGAGAAAGCATATTCTCAGAACACTATCAACAGCTATGCTAAGGAATTGGAACTTTTCTCACGTTGGAATGAAAACTCTTGTCAGGAACTTAACATCATATCACGTGAGGATGTTTTAAAATACAAAAATTTCTTACAAGTTAAACTTAGACAAAGTGCTAAAACAGTAAATCATAAACTTTCCGCAATTAAAAAATATAATGAGTATCTTATAGCGAATGGCAAAATGGATTCATTTGTTATAGGGAAAGATATGATTAAGCTTTAAAGGTCTTACTTAAATCCTTCAGATATTGAAAAGGAAGAAGTCGTAAAATTTCTTAACGATATAAAACAGTCTGGAAATCTTAGAGATTATGCTATGGTATACCTTATTGCAATCACAGGGATGAGAGTTCAGGAGATGGCTTCTATACAAATGAAGGATATAGATTTTGACAAATATGAAGTGACGATAGTTAAGAGGAAAGGAAATAAGCAACGGACAGTTTTCTTAAACCCCGAAGCGGCGAAAGCTATAAAAAAGTATATTAATAAGGAGCGTTGTAAACCCGAATACAAGAATCATTTTAATTCTCCCTATTTATTCATTACCAGGAAATCGGACAAACTTTCTACTTCAGGAGTAAATATAATATTTAAAAAATTCAATTAAAAAATTCACCCGCATAAGCTTAGACACTGGTTTTGCAGTAATGGAGTCAAAAATAATATGAGGATTGAGGAAGTGGCTTACATAGCCAGACACGCATCACTTAACACTACTGCACTATATATTCATCCAAGCAAAGAGGATATGAAAAAAAGTCTGGATAATTTCATATAATAATTTTGTTCTTAAGAATGCAACAAAAAGGAGATTTCACTTATATATTGGAGTCTTATTTTTTAGGAGTGGTAAAATGACAGAGCAAAATTTTAAATATAGAACAGATCCATTATTTCTTAGAAATCAATTTTATGGTATAGGAAAATATGGTATGCCTTTGATACCTAAGTTTGAAATGAGGGAAGGAGATTTTGAAGATCTTAGACTTATAGGATTTGATGTGGCTAAAACAGAAAAAGATAAACATTTTGATAGGATGGTACATTTTTTCTTATATGATTATAAATTTGAATGTTTTTGGGAAAAACCAGAAAATTATATTGACAAACTAAAAAAATACAAATCGGTTTTAACACCTGACTTTAGTATGTATATTGAAATGGCGAATCCTTTTAAGATATACAATACTTTCCGTAATCGTTGGTGCGGAGCTTATCTTGCATCAAAAGGAATAAGAGTAATTCCAACAATTAATTGGGGACTTAAAGAAACGTTTGATTTTTGTTTTGAAGGCATAGAAAAAGGTTCCACAGTAGCAGTTTCAACATATATGGTTTCAGAACATAACCATCATGCAGATCAAAAAGAATTTTTTATGGCGGGATATAATGAGATGCTAAAGCGAATAGAGCCGGAAGCTATAATATGCTATAATACCCCATTTGCAGAGATGGAAGGTAATATTATCTTTGTTGACTATGAGCTTAGTTCATGGAGACATATGAATGAGGATATTTCTCAAAGTTATTCTCCGTATTTCAAATATATATGTGGTAAAGAAAAATGGCCAGAAAATTGTGATATAATAGTAAAAACAGGATATGTAGGTTCTGGACATCGAAAAGGGTTCAGGTAGTGTCTATGGAGGTGGCTGGGTTCCAAAAAAAGAAGATGATAAAAGATTTTTAGGTAAACCTGGTTCAATTAATGAAACGTGGCACCAAGGGAAAAATGGAGGATATTCTAGGGAAACAAAAATAGGGAAGGATGGCAGAGCAGTTAAGGAACGGCATGGGACTAATCATGGTAAACCTCATGCACATACCGATCCACATGATCACGATATAGAATGGGACTCTAATACTGGTGTACCACACTTATCTCCTCCAACAAACTATCCTGGAGGAGCGCCAGAGTTTAAAAACTTTAAAGGAGAGAATAAAATGTGTAAAAAAGTATTTTTACCCAGTAATAGTATTGAAGAGAATAGATTTGAAACAATAAGTGAATTTAAATGGTGTGTGGATAATGGCGGAGAAGTTGAGTTTGAGTATAACAATGCTATATATAGTATTACTCATCCGGAAGGTAAAGTGCATATAAGTAAAGTTTTTCAGCAAGAGACTGAAATGATATGCGATACAGCCGAAGAAGTTTTGGAATATATAATTGAAGGGAAAAAGCTTCGTGAAATTATAAAAGACGTAACTGTTTGGGATAGAACACTATAAGGAATACTAAGATACATTCCTATTTTAACATAAAATTAATCTACCTTTGTTGACAATTGTAGCATGATTGTGTATACTAATAAAAAGGAGTGAATATATATGAAATTTTATTCAGTAAGAGATTTTAGAAATATGTCTAAAGAAATTTGGGGAAATCTAGCTCGAAATGGTGAAGCTGTTATCACAAACAACGGAAAGCCTACTGCATTAATAATAGACATTTCAGAGGATAATTTTGATGAAATGTTAAAAGCAGTACGTCAAGCTAAAGCTATGGTGGCTTTTAATAAAATGAGAATGGACTCGTCTAAAGAAGGGTTTATGTCTGAAGAAGATATTAATGCTGAGATAAATGAATATAGAAAAGAGAAAAAAGGGGAGTAACTGTGCTTATAGTAATAGATACAAATGTATTAGTTTCAGCGTTATGGTCTAAAAACAGTAATCCAGCAAAGCTTTTGTATTTGGTATTTGAAGGAACTTTAAAGCCTTGCTATGATTATAGGATTTTAGAAGAGTACTGGGAAGTACTTAAAAGACCTAAGTTCAAGTTTTCTGAATCAGATATAGAAAACTTAATTGAAGGAATTAAAAGTATGGGAATATCTGTGGTAGCTAAGCCAATATCAGTTAAGTTTGAAGATGAAGAAGATAAAAAATTTTATGAAGTGGCTAAATTTTGTAATGCTAAATTAATAACCGGGAATCTAAAGCATTTTCCTAAAGAAAACTTTATAATGTCAGTGTCTGAGTTCTTGGAATCGTTAAATTAAAGATTTCTGTTATTTGGCTTATTAACAGCAGTCTTTTTTATACTTATATTTTTATTTCCCGAAGCGGAGCGAATAAAATGAGCTCTTAGCTCTGAAGCAAACTAAGGAAGGGGATAATTAATATATAAAAGGTTATCTTTAATCAGTACGTATAAATATAATAGTAAATATATTTTTATATACTCAGATGCTATATTAAAGACTAACCAAAAAGATTTTACTCCTAAACTTACGTTTACTCGTAAAATCCTAGGGTCGCACTTTGTTTGACCTCTTCGCTTCGCTCAGAAAATAAAAAGTTGTACATAATTGAAAATTAAATAATTATATATATATAATTACTAGTCATTGATATTGTACAAATATACATTTTACGACATATAGACCCATAATATTCCCATGAAATAAGAGGTTTGGAAGTATAAAAATTGGGGTGTTGAATGTACAAATTTAATCTATAGTTTTTTCTTCGCATATTATATTTTTCAACATGAATTATCTATCATTATGCAGACAGTTTTATAAGTAGACTATTATATTTAATAACATTAAAGTTGATTGTTTGTCCTTTTGGGAGCAATAAAATAGCTTGTACACAATAGAGATCGGTATTTTATACTTAGTCTATGATTGTATACAAGCGTTTATAATATATAAACATATTTAGGTGTATTTCCTCTTACATTGCAGATTTTATTTTTAAATAGCTATCTGTTTCTTTAAATTCTATATTACCTAAAGTTTTAAAATGTTGTTTTGCACAGTCAATTTTCTGCTTTTCTGATTTACGGAGGCTAGGTTCAGATGTAATTCCTTTAGTTTCTATAACCAAGTATAACTTTTTCATACCGTCTTTGAAATATACTGCCCAATCTGGATTGTAATTTCCAATGGGAGTTCTTATTTTAAAGTTTTTGGGGAACTTTAAAAACATCTTTACATCCGGGTCATTATCTAACGCTAGAGCAAAAGGCTTTTCGACTGTTTTGCTGTCGTATATTAAATAGTTATAAATGCTGTTTTCTACCGGGGCAGCGTTTTTATCGAGATTGGCAAGAAGCTCACTATCGTCAAAAACCTCTTGGATAGAATATTCTTTTCCGGCGATCTTGGTATATTTAATTCCCGAAATTTCAAGTTCGGCAAAAGCACCGTTTACTATTTTAATAAAACTATTTATAAACATTTGAGGGTTATTTAATGAGTCTCTTAATCTTCCGCTCTTGATGAGAATCTCTTTGGTTATATTTATGAGAATGTCACATTCCTCACGGATTAGGGAGAATATTTCGGGTATATAAGTTTGAGAATATTTTATATCAATTTTATCAATTCGCTTTACTGTATGTGATACTCCTGAATTTTCTATATGTGTAACCGCGCTTTGCGACAATATATGAGATTTAGGTATAGATTCCATATCTTTTAGTTTGTTTATACATGTTTCTTTGAATTTATCGCTGCTAACATCTACTCTATAAGTAGTTTTTTGCTTTATTTTATCCCAAAGCTCTTTAAATTCCGGAGATAACATTTTTTGTTTATCAAGTTTTACAATGACTTCTTTAGATTCATCCCTGATAAGAGGTTTTGTTTCGGCTTTTTTGATTATATTTTCAAATCGCTCTTCTGCACACTTAAATCTTTGTGAAAGATTCAAAGTTTTATTTTTTAGATCGTTTTTCAAGGTGTTTTTGATTTTCCCTTCAGGGGAAATATATCCTATATTTTTGAAATGTTCTATTATTTCCGCAGCATCGTCATATGATATGGACTTTTCCTCTTTTACCTGCCTACTATTATTTATAGATTCGATTATCTCATTTTTACAAGGTTCAAGTTCTTTAGGGACTTCAACTTTATTCATCTGTACGTCTTGTTTCATTTTTTCCATCACATTTCCGTTTGAGTCTATATAACCTTTTTTCTTAAAGTCTGCTATAATAACATTGGCACCTGATTTAAATATAGGTTTTTCTATTTCTTTTTTCTCATAATAAAGCATACTTGAAAATGTGTTAATTTGGAGGACGCCA
Source organism: uncultured Clostridia bacterium (assembly GCA_946566955.1). Lineage (GTDB taxonomy): Bacteria > Bacillota > Clostridia > Oscillospirales > Acutalibacteraceae > UMGS1491. The sequence goes on along the minus strand of CAMNXD010000014.1, from coordinate 16,323 downwards.
AACTTTGTACCTGTTTCCGTTTCGATTTCTTTTTGAAGGTTAGACGCAAATTCTGAAAAACTCTCGTTTGCCATAACATGCAAAATATTAATATTCCTATCTTCTATTCTATCACCGTCTTGATTAACGCAAAGCTGGAGACCACGACCAATTTGTTATCTGCAAGTAAATGTCGATTTTTGGTCTATGAGGTTGCAAACCTGAAAAACATTTGGATTGTCCCAGCCTTCTTTTAACGCGGAATGTGAAAATATAAATCTTAAAGGGCACTTGAACGACAATAACCGTTCTTTATCTTTCATGATAGTGTTGTAAGTATTGTAGTCGTCTTGAGTGTTACCTTTTGTGTTTTTATAATTTCCTTTTTTGTCCTGAGAGAAGTAACCATCATGAATAGAATTGAGAGTGGAGAGTGGGGAGCTATAGAGCAGTCGTATAAAAATATTGATGAGGCAGCAAACAATGAAGCTGAAAGTTTAACTCTTGGAAAAGAAGAGATAGAAAGGAAATTTACAGAGCTTCAGGACAGGACTTTTTAAGCAATCTATCGGTTGAAGATTTTGAAATTTTTACTGAAATGGTAAATAATAACCAGGTAGACTTAAGTACAATAGATTCATACAATGACCTTACAGAAGCTATCCAGCGATTTAAAGCAACTATTCAGGATGTTTCTTCTCTTGAAGATAATATTAAAGCACTTGAAGACCTTCAGAAAAGCTATGATATTTTAGCTGGAGCGGTAGATGAATATAACGAAAATGGATACATAATCATAAAAACTCTTGAGGGCCTTTTATCTTTAGGGAGCGAATATATTTCTTTGCTTTCGATAGAAAATGGACAATTAGTGCTAAATGAGCAAGCGTTAAAAGATATGCTTACAGAGAAAATGCAAGATACTCAAATTACAATGCTAGATTCAGTCTTAACTGAGGCTTTAGCTGCTGCTGAGCGTGAGGCTGCCGCCGCAACCGGTGAATTAACAGGAAATACCAAGTCGCAGTCCGGAGTTCTTGATGCTTATACGAATGCCATTAAAAATAATAATTTAGCTTTAGCAGATAGGTTTGATAAGCTAAAATCATTAACGGGATTTAAAGTTAATGAAGATGGTATGGTGGAGTATTCAGGGGCGAGTGAAGGAGTTAAGGCTGCGGTTTCTTCGTATAACAATTATAAGCAGCTAATGGATAATGTTCTAAGCACAAGCAAAGCGTCAATAAGTAAAGTTTTGCGTTCTTCGAGTGGATCGAGAGCGAAAGCATCTACTCCACGCACACCAAGAACACCAAGAATGCCGAGGGCACCAAGAACATCCACTCCCCGCAGTTCTAGGAGTACTGCATCTAATCCCAGAAATGAAGCAAATAAGGCTCTTAATGAGTTAAAAGAAAAGGTATCGGACCTTGAAAGACCATTTGATATTGTAGAGAAAAGGCTTAAAGCTTTAGGTCATGTAACAACGCTTGAAGGAAAAGCAAAAGAAGCAGATTTAGTAGCTCAAAAATTCAGAATTTTATCTTATAATTTAGGCAGAGTACAGAATATGCTGTCTTCTCCGTCTCTTAGCAAGGATATGAGGGAATTTTTAGAGAATAAAATTTTTGAATATATGGCACAAATTACCGCTATAAGAGATAAGATAGGGAACAATATAAAAGAAATTTTAGAGCTTGAAAAGAAAAATTCACTCCTTAAATCTGAGCTAGAATATAAAGATAAATTGTTTACTGTAGAGAATCAGCTTTATGGCGGTAAAGGTAAGGAGCTTTGGGAACATGAAGAGCATGAAAAACTGAAATCTCTTCAAAAAATTATTGACGCGAGAGAAAAAGAAAAGTCTCAAAAGCAAGCGATAAACGAAGAGGAACAGTATCAAAATAACCTTCTTGAAGCAAGATTGAAATTACAAAATGCTCTTGAAAATAAGACTACAAAAATTTTAACTCAGCAGGCAGATGGTTCATGGCAATTTGAATATAGCTTTAATCCTCAAGCGGTAAAAGAAGCTGAAACGGAACTTAAAAGTACACAGAAAGAATACGAAACCTGGCTTTACGACAAGGATACGAAGAAGTATAAGGATGAAGCCGAATCTATAGAAAAAGAAATAAAGAGAAGAAGTGAAATATATAATAATTCTAAGTTTTACTTTGCTAGATCTCATGAAGCTCAAAAAAATTCTATAGAGAAATACTATGCCGATATATCAGAAATGACAAACAATTATATGGCAAGGCTTGAAAAAGAGTATGGAGCATCATGGGATAAAATTATAGTTTCAATTCAAACGAAGTTATATGAACTTGATAAATTAAGCACGGAAATGTCTTCTAAAAAGCAATATAGTTTTTCAAGTGCGGGATTTGATAGTAAATATATAAATCCTGTTCGTTTTGATACAGGCGGATATGTAAGAGAAGAAGGTATGGCTTATATAGATAAAAAAGAGCGGGTGCTGTCGGCTGATCAGACTCGTTCTTTTGAAAAGCTTGTGGATTTTATTCCAAAGCTTATGGATAAATTCAGTATTTCTAAGTTTTATGGTATCAAAAATAATGAAATACCTGAGATAAAAAAATCAACCAATAAAACAGTGGTGTTTGAAAAAGTTGAGTACATTTTCCCAAATGCAAAAAATTCCGATGAAATTCAAAATGCCATTCTTGAACTTCCACGTCTTGCCTTGCAAACGACTTAAAGAGGTGAACACTTGTGAAATCGGAGCAAAAAGCTATTCTTGATGCTTGTAAGATTATAGTAGAAAATCAGATTAAAAATCTTAAATACAATTATTACATTGATGGTGTTGTAACGAAGAAAAACAGCGATGAAACATATGACATAAGAAATTCAGGGAATATATTTGAGAATGTCAAGGCAAGAACAGGACTTACTCTTAGCGAAGGAGATTCTGTTCAGATAATGATTAAAAACGGAGACTTTAATAACAAATTTATTGATGATAAAATATAATTTAAAGACGTAAATAAAGGGGAATTAAGAATGGTATCGAGTTTAGAATATGTAAAGTTTGTTTATGAACAATTTTCTGAAATAAATAAACTTGTATTTTCTTTGAATTTACCCATTGTTATTTTTCCCTATTTTTTGTATTACAGATTTATAAATTTCACGAGCGGATGTTCCGTTGTTATCACATAATTTCAAAATTTTTAAAGGATTTCCCAATATTTTATTAGTTGCCCTATCTTTTTTATTGCCCGGATTATCACCACAAAAGTTTGGAGACCCTTAAGTATATATCTAAAATAAGAAATTTTTTCGCATAAATGACTTGACATTCCATATAATATATTGTACAATTAATTGTACATAATTAAGGATAAGGAGAGAATATTATGTTAGCTGTTAATTATTCAAACTTAAGAGATAACCTTAAAGACTACTGCGATAAAGTAAGTGATGACTTTGAAACAGTAATCGTTACCCGTAAAGATGAAAAAAATGTAGTAATAATATCACTGGAAGAATACAATAATTTAAAGGAAAATCTTTACATTATGAGCAATCCTAAAAATTATAGTCGCCTTATAGAGTCAAAAAGACAACTTGAAACAGGAAATTTTAAGGCTCATGAGCTAATAGAGGATAATGACGATGATTAAATTATTTTCTGATATAGCATGGGAAGATTACACAAGCCTATTAGATGAAGATAGGAAAATTATTAAAAAAATTAATATGCTATTAAAAGATATCGAGAGAAATCCGTTTGACGGATTAGGAAAACCTGAACCGTTAAGGAATGAATTATCCGGTTATTGGAGTAGGCGTATAACCGAGAAGCACAGGTTAATTTATAAAGTGTATGAAGATAAAATCTATATTATCGGCTGTAAAGGTCATTATGATGATTAGGACACAAGTTAATTTTTGTTGATCTAAGAAAAAAGATATATCATATAGAAAGATGTTTGGTGAGTATGTGTTTTACTATAAAGGAAAGGTTTTTGGTGGTATGTAGGATAATTGTTTTCTTATAAAAGTAACAGAAGCAGGCAAATAATTAGCCTGACTGCAAAATGTAGTATACGTAGGATAGAGATAAATTAATGTTTTTAAGCCTAAAATTTGGATAATAAAGAATTTTTGAAAAAATTGATAATCGAAACTTGTATCCAGTTACTTAATCCTAAAGTCAAAAAAGTCAATTAAATATCAAATAAAAATTACTCCATGAGAGAATCAAGGAGTTTAATTGTGCTTAAAATATGTTTTACGAGATTTTCTTAGAGTAAATCATAGGAATAAAAGCAGATAGAATAATCGCAAGGATTAAGCTTATAAAAGCAATAATTAACATATCAAAATTAAATGCAATAATGCCTGAAACTATTAGTAAGATACCACTGACAATTCCCATTTTAGAGCTTAATGCATGAGTTCTATCCCATACTTCTTTACTGTTTAGAGTATATTTTGTTTTTATTCCAAAAAATCTATTTTGTTTAAGATTTTTCATAAGGGCTCCCATGTAAATCATAAGCAGTCCAAGACCAAAAATTATATAGTAGCTTACAATTCTGCTTGACATATTTCCTCCGCCAATGGATTCTAAATATGCAACATATCCAAGACCAATAGTAAAGAAATTGAAAGCTAAGAAGAACCCATTTTCAGCTTTTATGTTTGGAGTATTTCCGAGCTTTTTTCTGTAAATATATGTACATAAAGAAAAAATAACTGCCATTATAGGAAATATTATTAACAGCCATTTGTTCCCCAAAGAATCTGGCTTACCATTTATTCCGAAGTGTAAAGGAACAGGAACATCTTTCATTGAGCCTATTAGCGGTAGAAATATAAGCGTGTTTAAAGTAGAAATAATTAAAATAATTTTGTTTTTCATCTTATTCACTCCGTTTCATTTTGCATTTGATAAGTTTATTATAGCACATTTTTTAAAGGAGGCGATTTAAATATCTATAACTATAAAATACAAAGATATAAATCAAGAATTTAAAACTCTAAACGATAACACTATTATAGAAAGTAAAATGTGTGAGTTTAAAGGGATATATACAGAAGGCAGAGTTTTGTCGTACAAATACAGTGTATATGATAGATATAAAAATTTGATTTTATCTACTCCTGATATAAAAGACGATTCCCTTGAATACACGTTTTCAAAATTAAAAGATAAAAAAATATATTACATAGAACTTATTTGCTTTTTAGAGTCGGGAGAGACTATTTCAAGCGGCAAAATAAGGTTTCACCTTTACACAGATTATAATGGCCAAAAGCCTTATAAGGCTTTAACAATTAAAAACAATACTCAAGAAGGCACAGTAGAAGCTAAAACAAGGCTTATTGAAATAACCGGAGAAGGTAAAAATTATGAGTTTACAAACGATAAGGGAATTAAAGTAAATGAGGATGGCTCTATTTCATTTACTGATTCTTATAGCTTAATAAATAAGAGCTTTACCCTAAAAATGTGGCTTGATGCTCCTGCTAGAGAAAATTTGGTTATTACAAAAATATATAACGATAGTTTACCCGATGAGCGGATTGAAATTAAGTATAAAAATAAAAGATTCTATGCTTTTAAATATTCATGTGGAGTAGTTTCAAGTTATATAAGTATGGGAAGTAAAATTGATTTTGATGATTTTTCATTAGGACAAGATGAAATATTTTTACTTCTCAAATCTCAAAACGATATGCTTGACCTTTATGCTGAAGTTTGTAAGAAGGAGGCGGGTGCGGTATGATATTAGGCTTTGACTTTTGGGGAGAGCCATATTCTACTGTTTTTTCTACACAAAATCCTATTAATAAACCTAACAAAGTAGAGCTTAAAAATGCTTCTTTTAATGAACTGAATTTATCTAATGAACTGATAAGACCGACTTCTGTACCTTCTTATAGCCATGTTCACACAGAGTGGAGCGATGAGAACGTACTTTTGGCAGAGTTTAAGGGAGATTTATCCGCCGGAAATGTGAAAATAAAAGATAAAGCTGTCACTCACATAAAGCTTTTAAAGAGGAAATCAGAAGGTGAAATGTGGGAAGTTTACAAAATTATAGATTTTAACCCAAGTAAGATATTTTACGACTTATCTGATAAATTTGTTGAAGCTGAAGAGATGTATCAGTATAAAATTATCCCCATGAACACTGAAGATGATGTACATAATATTATGCCTGATAGTGATGTAAGTTTTACAGATGGAAAGTCTTTAAATCCGCAAAGCTTTTTTGTTTCTTACGATTATGCTCATATTTTCGATAAAGAAAATGACTATCATTTTATATACAATCTTGAGTTAAACGCACTATCACACCATATCGGCTCGAATACAGTTGAGACTTTAGGAAATAGGTATCCATATGTTGTGTATCAAGGCAACCTCGATTATGTGACCGGCTTGTTAAAATGTATATTAGTAGCGGATGCTTTAGGGAACATTGATAAACGAAATGAAAAAGAATTAAGGCAAGAAGTAGAAAAATTTTTATGTGATAAAAAGCCGAAAGGCTTCAGAAATTCAGACGGAAGATATATGGCTATAAGTATTGTAGGTACTCCTCAGTTTACACCAAATAATAATCTCATAGGTTTGTATGAAGTAAGTTTTGAGTACATAGAAATAGGAAAGCTTTCAGATATGAAATCGCTTGTAGAGTTTAACCTTATAAATGATTATAGGCTTTATAATTCTGATTATCTTGAAAAAGCAAGTAATTAAGGGGGATTTAGATTGAGTGTATGGATACCTGACGGGGCTATGCTATCAAGAGCAGAACTTGAAGTGCAAATTCAGCAAATACGAAGTATTTATATAAAAATAGAAATTTTAAATACAGATGATTTAGTTATTGACGAAGTTTCAGGTGAGTGTATTGGTGGAAGCTATAATATAAATGCGGATGCGCCTATTAGAAGGACATGCTCGGTAAAATTTAAAATTCTTAATAAATTTCTCCCCTCTGAAAAATCAGTTTTTTGGATAAATAAAAGGTTCAGACTTTTTGTTGGAATAACATATCTCAAAACAGGAGAAATAATTTGGTTTAAAAAGGGAACCTATGCGATACAAGACCCGTCTGTAAATATTTCTATAAATGAAAATTCTATCTCAATTAGCGGACTTGATAAAATGGCTCTTTTTACCGGAGATATAAGTGGGCAACTTTCGGCTAAATATATGATAAAAGCTTCTGAAGGAAATTCAGGAATTTACGTTCATGACGCTATAAAAGCAGTTGTAAAAGATGGCGGAGAAAGTAACATGAAAATATCTGAAACATCTTTAATTATTCCGTACAAAATTGAAAAAAATATAGGTGAAACACGATACGAAATTATAAATGAGCTTGTGAACCTTTTTTATAACTATCAAGCATTTTATGACCTTGACGGAAACTTTATTTTTACAGAAAAACCTACTGAACTTGGAGCGGTAAAGAACTCTGAGGTGCAGTGGGATTTTTCTTCTTATAATCTAATTCAAAGTTTGGAGCGTCAAATTCAATATAAGAATATAAAAAATAAGTTTACTGTTTATGGTGGAGTTATGAGTAAAGGATGTCAGGCTTCATATCAAATTTTATTAACTGATAAAGAATATCCCGACTGCCCGTATACTCAAACAAGACTGTTAGAAAGTTTTACGAGGGATTTTGTGGCACAGGAAGATACTTATATTGGAAGCTCTGAAGCGTATGACAAAGCCAAAGCAGCAGGGAAAATAGATTCAGATATAGATAATATGAATGTAAGTATTGAGTTTCAGTCTAAGTTTACTGAAAAGGAACTCCAGGATATGAAAAAGTCTCTTAAATATGCTACTCAGCTTTGTAAAAATAGAGCCAAACAAGAAATTTTTTATCATCAGCAGGCAACAGATACAGTTAGAATAACTTGCTTGCCCATATATTCTCTTGACGTAAATCAGATTGTAGAAATATACGATAAAACTTCAGGGACTAATGGTAAGTATGTAGTTAAAGAAATATCTTGTGGACTTTCATCAAAAGACGTTATGAATATTACAGCAATAAAATTATGGTAAGGAGAGATTATTTTGATAGATGGAAATAGAAGCACGTTCCCAGATAACGTGGATAAATTTAAAGAAATGTCGGAGCTGTCACCTGCACTTCAGGAAGATGTTACGAGGTACAGAGAATTAAAGCAAAAGGGAGATAACAAAACGGAGGAAGAAGATGAGGAATACAGAGAGCTAACAAACAAGCTGGCACCTTACATATGTTCAGCAGAAGACTGGAATTTACTTTGCGACTCTATGTATAAACTAGAGCAGCACTACATTGACAAGAATTTTGATAAGTTTGTAGAAGATATGAAAGCAGAAATTGAAAGTTCAGTTCAGGGCAAGGTTAATGCGGAAGTTGAGAAAGCGGTTAATACAACAGTAAAAAATTATGTAGAGCTTCGGGTTCCGTTCAGCGTGATTATAAGTGAAATGGAGCCTTCCTATGTCCAGGGAGCTTTATGGATTAAACCGAAACCTACAGAATAAAGGAGAAATTAAAATATGGCAAGCGGTAAAATTTATGGAACAGCGTATAAACCGAATGGTGCAAAATCCGGTGTTTATGATGTGTGGCTGTCATGGAATAGCAGTGTTTCGGGTCTTACTTCAACTGTAAATGCTACGTTATACGTTAAAAGAAATGATGGATATTCAAACAGTGCTTGGAATAATTTTCATCAGGTTTGGGGAAGAATTTACTATAACGGAAACGAAGTAGGAAGATATGATAATTTAGATATTGATACAAGAAAATCTAAAACAGTAACGCTCTGCTCTGCTACTTTTTCAGTGGGACATATAAATGGAGCAGAAAAGAAAATAAATTTATCAGCCTCTTTTGGTGGAGTAGCAGTATCCGGGCTCGATAGGGGAACTGTTTCATCTGCTGAAGTTAGTCTTGGAACAATTTCAATATATAGCCATTGTACAGCTCCAACATGGTTTTCGGTATCGCCCAATCCTTTTGAGGATAAGCTTAAATTAAGTTGGGGTGGAGCTTCAGGTGGAACAAACAATTCGATTAAAAATTGTTATATTCAGTATGCAACCAGCGATGATAACTCTAACTTTAGCGGTTGGAATAGCCTAACAACAACAGAGGCAACCTCTGCCGATATTTCCCCTCAAATAAGCAGGGGAAGGTATATAAAATATAGAATCAGGACTCAAGGCACAGCCGGAAGCTCTTATTATTCAGGCTTTAGGGAAAGTAATTCGGTAAGAAGAATTTTATACACTTCATGCGTAGCTCCTACTTCATTTTCGTGTAGCCCGAATCCATTTGAAAGCAGTATTAGTTTGTCATGGAAAGGCGGGGCAGGAGGAGCGAATAACTCTATCACTAGTTACACAATCGAGTACAGCACAAGTCAAAACAATAAATCATGGAGCAGCTTTAGTAAATTTAAAGATATTCCCTCATCGAGTTCAAGTGGTAGTACTACTTATGATGGCTCCTCGGTAACAAGAGGAAACTATATAAAATTTAGGATTATAGTAAAAGGCACAGCAGGAGAGTCTTATTATTCAAGTTATAAAGAAACGTCTGCAATAAAAAGGAACAGTAGACCTAATCCGCCGAATGCGATTAAAACTTCTTTGCTTAGTTATGTTTTAGGCGAGTCTATTACTATTTCTTGGAATGAAGCCAAAGATATTGACAATAACATTACAGCTTACAGTTTAGAAAGTAGAAATTCAACTGATGGTTCTAGTTGGAGCGAGTGGACTTCGCTTACTGAAAAAACAAACAAGCTTTCTTATACATTCACACCTTCCGCCTCATTTCTTCAAAATCAGTCATTTGTACAGTTCAGAGTTTATTCTGAGGATTTACTTGGAGCGATAAGCAGCGAAGCTATTGTTTCAGAAGTTGTACAAAGAGATGATAATACCGGGGTAAGGTTTGGAATCGGCGGCAAATATAAGAAAGCTTATTTATATGTAGGACAAAAGGGCAAGTGGCAAGAATATGACGTTTATGCTGGTATTTATGGAAAATGGAGTAAAGTATAAGTTTATTCATCATTTAGAGCCTTTTCTTCTAAATATCCATTACTCATAAATTCAAAGTTTACAGCTGTGACGAAGTTTCTGGCAATATATAATTCATGTTTTTCTATAGAGTATGCCATTTTAAGGAGGTCAGGGTTAATCTTTTTTAGATTCGTAGATTTACCATTTTCTAATTTATAAAGCGTGTATAAGCTTACACCTATAGCCTTTGCTCCTTCAAAAAATGAAAGCCCTTCACACCATCTGAGATATTTAAGATTTTGAGATACTGTTTTTAGCAGACTTAAACTAGATGGATTTTTATAAAAAGAAAAAATAGCTTTATTAAAACACATGAGCCAAAATTTTGACTCCAATTTTTTATAATCTTCCTCGCTAATATCTAATTGATATTCTTCGGGGATCATTAGTTTTGTATTTCCGCTTCTTAAAGGCGATTCTACAAGAAAAATTACATTTCTGATTTTGGTTTCTCCTTTAATTTTAATGCTCGCATCTATATATGCCGGATAAGAACCATAAGTTGCGTTTTTTAATTTAAACTCGACAATACTGTATTTTGATAGTTCGATCTTCTCATAAGAAATCATTTGATAAATTTTCATTCTCCCTTTTTGTAGATACGTGTTCACTTTAAGATTAATTGAAATTTTAATAAGAATCTTATTTTGTTGAGTAATTTCTAAAGTTACCTTATGCGAGGCTGAGAGAATATTTTGCAATTTATAGCATGTTTTGTATCCTTGCAAGCTAAAGTAATTACTTTCAATCTCTACCAAGTAAATAAGCTTGGAGCGGTCTACTTTTATACTCACCTTTGCTTCATTTAATTTGAGCCCGTTCAAATATTTCGTACTGTGCATCAATAATCTCTAACCTTTGTAATTTGCTCAATGGAAAGTCCTTTATTAAGGAAGTTTCACTTCTAAAGATGTCCTCAATTAATTGTTCGCAGTTTAGATTTTCTAAATTTTTATAAAAATCGAAGTCACCTAAAATTAATAAATCATCCATATTATTTTGCCTCCTTAATATTATTAATTAATTTTGTTAATACTAAATTTTGTTATATTTCGTAATGCGAAATTTAGCAAGACGAAAGTTAATTATACTTTAAGGGGTGAAAGAAGGGATGTATAAAAGGAAGCTGTCACTTGGAAATAGCAATATAAGTGGCGAAAGAATAACAGAAGCAAGAAAACGTAAAAATATGACTCAAGTGGAATTGGCTGCTAAAATTCAGGTTAAAGGAGTGGATATTGGTACTACAGCATTTTCACAGCTAGAGGGTCAAAAAAGACCTGCAACCGATATTGAACTTAAAGCTATTTCAGAAGTTTTAGACGTTTCTATGGATTGGCTTGCAAAAAACGAAAGAGTAACAAATTAAAATAAGCATCCGATAAGTTTTGGGATGCTTTGTATTTTTTAAAATGTATCGGGATTTTTTAATTTAATTCTTTCATATATATTTTTTAATATATCCAAAACCTTATTTTGCATATCAGCAGGAATTATTCTAAAATATAATAACATTTCATGTTCTTTTTCTGTAGACTCATTTATCGTATCGCTAATCCTTTGTAGATTTTCTGAACTTACTTTTTCATTAAGGATATAATCGCAGGAAACACCAAATATTTTAGATAACTTTATTAGTGATTGAATACTTGGAAAAATTTTTCCTGATTCATAATAAGAATAGGCCGACCGAGTAACATTTAAGTACTTCGCAAGTTGCATTTGAGTTAAGCCTAGTGATTCTCTTAATTTCTTAATATTTTTATGGATCATTTTTGTTTTTCGGAAGCTTTAAACATTGTTATAAGAAATTCGTCTAATGTAGGTTTACCATTTGGGAAGAGCTTTTTTGCTTGAGGAGTTTGTTTTTCCCACATTATATTAATAGCAAGGTCTATTTCTTTTTTTACCTTTTCTACACTTACGTTATCTTTTTTGGCTAGCTGACGATAAATCTTTTCCATATTTATGTTGAAGATATTATTGGAATGAAACTTATTCATGTTGACCTCCGATAAGATTAATTTTGCCTTTTAGGTCATATAGAATCTGAAACATTTGCTTTGAAGTCTGAAGGTCTCGTTCAAGCATACTTGTACATATTTGTTGAGAGATGGACTGAGTAAACATATCAATAAGCGAAACTCTTATAAATCTATTTTCAATAATATCATTTAGAAGTTCGATTTTATCTTTGCCGATTTTTTGATAAATTTTTTCGTACTTTTTTCTAATTCAAGACCTGATAAGTTGCTTGTTATTTCGTCTTTAAATTTTTTTATGATGTCCGAAATTGAAAAGTCTATAAATTCATCAATAAAAATTAATGTGTATAAATTGGTTTTGGTATCCGGTTCTTTAAATGGCAGTGGATTATTTTCAATAAAAGACTTAACTTTTTCACAAAATTCATTTTGGGGATTTTTTTCTGTTTCACCCTTTATAATGTGATAGCAGATTATATTTAATTTTCCCATTACACCTTCAGCGATACGCTGAGTTTCCATAAGGTCAACCGAGCTAATTCTTTCAAATACGTCTACAAGATAGGTATCCAGTAAATATGCGTCTTCCCCAAGAATTTCACGAAGATTTTGAATTTCTCTAAAGACTTCAAATGTTGATTTTTTCAACACGCTTTTTTTGTAATCTCCACAGATTACAGAATCTTTTTCAAAAATGTTCACAATAAAAGCCCCTTTATAAAATTAATTCTTGGACTTTTAGCACAACATAAAAAGTGCATAAGGTTAATTTTTGGTAGATAAATTAAACCCTATGCACTTTAATCTATTTTAACACTTGCAACTTGGCGAGAAATTTGTTATAATTTAAAAGTCACGAGTGCCAATTTTTTGGTTGTGCAGGGTAGTCAAGTTACCTTTCGCAGGGCTCAGGTGGTTCTAACATCTAAGTCTGCTCGTGACATTTTTTGTTGCCCTTTTACGAACAATTTAAATGTCATATTCAGTATAGCGAAATATAATTTGAATTGTTAATACCATAATGAGGATATTTTAAATTTGTTTTTGTCTTTTAATTACGGTATTGAAATTTTAGGACGTGTCTTATATAATACTGTACGTAGTAGCGAGATATCGTGGAGAGCGGTTACTGTTTCACTTCCCGAAAGAAGGGAGGTGATTGTATGATGGATTTCATCTTCGTAGTAATATTTATAGTATTATACATACTTTTTGTTATAGATGTTGTAAATTCAATAAATAAGCATACAAAAATGTAATCCTCTCCCTGCTAAAAGATAGGATTACATTATTAATTTGGTCTTGAAGCATAACCGCTTTTGCGGAATCTCCTTCTACTTTTTATTTTATCTCTAGACTTTGCTTTTGTCAACAGTTTAGGGATATTTTTATTATATGAGAGGGAAGTATAAAAAACAATATATTGTTATTGCATAAGTGATTTTTATTAATGATTAAACCTTTCGATAAGTCTATTTTTGAGAAGAGTTTTTCTATTTTGAGAAACATTATTTTGAATCGCATACTTTAAAGCATTTGTATCACCAATTAAGATTACAACATTTCTAGCTCTAGTAACTCCAGTATAAATAAGATTTCTTTGAAGCATTATAAAGAACTAATTCTTCAAGCTTCTGGTATGTATAATCAACAGACTTGCCATCAAAGTCTACTTTTAAAGTGTTGTTTTCCAGATTTATGTCGCTTATAAATCCTATATCTCCATTGAAAACATTTTTATCATAGTTGTTTTTAATCTGCATGACTTTATCGCCAAGCTTATATTTACTCGCACCACGTTTTATGAACAGTGGATTATTATTTAGTGTCGATTGAAGCTCGATGTTTATTTTAGCGTGTGCGTTGAAAGCAACGTCCATGAATCTTCCGTTTGACCCTAATTTGGGGTTTGCGTGGGCAGTTCCGTACAAAACGACTGCCACATTTCAAGTTGGAGTTAAAGGATACATTCAGCTTGCTCTTAGAACTGGGCAATATCAATCGTTAAATGTAAGGAACGTGAGAAAAGGAGAATTTTCAGGCAGAGACTTTGTAGGTGATCCTATCATAAACTGGCTTTCTGATGAAGAAAGAGAAAATAAACAAATTATCGGATTTATGGCAGGCTTACAGCTTGTAAACGGATTTAAAAAAGTGATTTATTGGAGCAAATCAAAAGTTGAAAAACATGCTGAAAAGTATTCTCAAAGCTACAGAAAGTACAAGAGAACTGGAAATCAAGATGATGCACTCTGGGCTTCTCAATTTGAAAAAATGGCAGAAAAGACAGTTCTAAAAGCATTAATTTCAAGATATGGAATCATGTCAACAGATATGCAGTAAGCTGTCAAATCCGATCAATCAAAGATAAACATCGACTTTGATACAGGCGAAGAAAACATTGAGTATATAGACAATCCCTCTACTGCTGAAATGCTTTCAAGGGAAGAGCAAACAGAAATTTTAGAAAAATATGGAGGAGAAAAAGTTTTAAGGATTTTAAAAATCGTAATCAACGATCTTAAGAGCTTTAATATTTTATATTTCAAAGATTCAAAATAAAACCAAAAATACTAGTTGACAAATTATACTATGTAATATATAATATGATTTGTAAGGAGGTGTGCTTGTGGATGCACAATTAAAAAAGGGGTTTTTGGAGATTTGTGTACTTGCATCACTTCGGAATAAAGATTTATATGGTTACAAACTTATTGAGGATATATCAGAGTATATAGAAATTTCTGAATCTACGCTATATCCGATACTAAAAAGGCTTGAAAGTTCGGGTTGTCTTACAACTTACACTCAAGAGCATAATACTAGGCTGCGTAAGTATTACAGAATCACCGAAGCAGGCAAAAAACGTATAACAGATTTCTTAAGCAGCAAAGAAGACATTATGAAAATTTATGATTTTATAGAAAGAGAGGACGAAATTTAAATGAATAAGGCGGAATTTTTAAATGATCTTAGATGTAAATTGAATTTTTTATCAGAAGAGGAAAGGGAAAAAACGCTTAATTATTACAGTGAAATTATAGATGACATGGTTGAGAGCGGGATGAGCGAGGAAGAAGCAACCTTACAATTGGAAAGTACAAAAACCATTGCAGAAAAACTAATGCCGGAAAACGTCACGCAAGGAACCACCATGGAGAAAGTTTTTGATTTTACAGACACACTCCTTATAAAACATGGCTATTTGTTTGTACTATTGATTATAGCTTTTTCATTTCCAATATGGAGTCCAATTGTAGTAGGAATCTTAACTTTTGTTGGAATATTATTTTTGATTCTTTTCGCATTAATTGCTCTGGGAGGGGTAGGCTCGGTTGTGGCACTTGGCATAGCGGCATCGTTTATTACACAAAGTTTATTAAGTACACTTTCGGCTTTGGGAGTATCTATGTTTTGTGCAGGCTTTACAATGCTGATAGCTATCGGAACATTTAAACTGATTAATAAAATATCAAGTTTTTGCAAGATCACTTATCAAAATGTCAAAGAACGTTCAGAAAAAAGGAGAAATTTAAAATGAACAAGAATAACATAATAAAATCAGAAGAAAATACTTATAAGAAAATTTCAAAAACAAAAAAGCTTGTGTATATATCGCTTGGTTTAATTGTTGTAGGAATAATTTTATTTTCACTTTCGCTTATGGGAATTAACCATACAGCAATTGATAAACCTATAAGTGAGATTTTTAAGTTCATTGGTATTTAAGAAAATATGAAAACGATAGCAAACATACTAGGAAAAATACTCATCAGACTAATTCTAGGTAGTAGAACTTATTTCGTTTTTAACAATTGTAAGATTACATTTTGAAACTCAGTATTTTAAATTCGAAAATTTAATGTTTTCACTATTTAGGAGAAAAGTTATTTACGAAAGCAATACAGTTTTAGTTTCACTAAATATCTTATGGAGTGTTTGTTTTGATTTTAATTAAATCTTAAATCCTATAATATTGTAGAGATTATAAGCACTAAAGAAAAACCATCATCAGATGCAGAAAATCTTGACTACACATCTGATAATGATTTACCATTTTAATTTACTAATTTTCGGATTTATTAAATAAAAAAACTTAAATTTATTTTCAAAACTATAGTCTTTTAGAAGATAATAAAAATATGTCGTAAAAAGTTTGACATTCAAATAATAAAGGTGTATACTCTCTAAAGATATTTAAACAAAAAAATATGAACGGCAGTTTATACATTTAGCCGATGTATAAACCTGCGAAAAGGTAACCGA
>CAMNXD010000013.1 GCA_946566955.1 uncultured Clostridia bacterium | reverse complement strand
CATTATTTACATAATTATATTAAATAAAGGAGAGTGTGTTTATGAAAAAAGTAAAAGTAATTCATGCTTTAAGGAACTCAGATTTTGCAAAAAAAATTTTAGACCTGCAAAACCCTAAACAAATCAAAGAAGCTTTTCAAAGAAACAGGAGTTGAAATTTCGGTGGAAGAAATAAATTTAATGAGCGAAATAGTTAATACTATTCTTGAAAACAAAGACTTAACCTGTTTAAACTATGAAGAGCTTTCAAAAGTTACAGGAGGATATTTAACGTCAATTCTTAAAGGTGCAGTTATGGGAACGCCTATAGGGGGATTTAAAGAAGGGTTAGATCTGACATCAACTATGGCTTTTAGAAGCCCAAAAGAATTTCCAAGCGAAGCAAAGGAAATAGAAGAAAATAGACAACGATTTGCCGAAGGAGCTGCAAGAGTAATTTCATCGGGACTTTGCGTAGGCCTTATACTTGCTCCGGCTTCATATAAACTAGGTAATTGGTTACGAAGCAACTCAAAATCATCCTCGACTAAGTAAAAACACGCTTTTAATTAAGGAAGAAGGTAATTATCAACAAAAATTGAATAATTACAATATTTTTATCATTTTCCTATTGACATTTATATAATAAATGGGCAAAATATAAACGTACGAATTCGTACAATAATAAAATTTATAAGGAGATGTTTTATTATGTCAGACGAAAAAATGCTAGAAGCTTTAAAAGATGAGGGCTTCGTTAAAAAAATTCTCGAGATGAAAACCCAAGAAGAAGTACAGCATGCCTTTAAAGAAAAAGGTGTTGAAGTTTCTAAAGAAGAAATTGGAATTCTCGGAGATATCATTAATAAAATGAAAGAAAAGAAATCTACTAACCTTTCAGTAGAAGAACTAGATGAAATTGCCGGCGGCGGAAAAGGAGACGATTATTTAGAAGGATTACGATCTCCATTTAAGGGCGGTATGGATAAAGCTTTTGAAGAAAACAGCGGCAAAAGAAATGTTGCAAAAATGGCCGGAGCTCTTACAACCACTGCAGGTCTTGCAGGCGGAGTATTGGCAGCAGGTGCAACCGTTGGAGCACTTGGGGCAAAATTCGGGCCAAAAGCCGTTAGATGGGCCAAAGGAAAACTCGGTTTAGGTAAAAAGGAAGACAAATAAAAATAAGTTAAAGCTTAATCCGAGCCTTTGCGGCTCGGATATTTTTAATTAAGACCTTCTAAACTTTTCTCCATAAACTCAAATTCACGCGAATATTCTTTAGATTGAGAATCTCTAATAACACTTGATTTATTTTTTTCTAAAAGTTTCATAAGTGCATAAAGGTCTATCCATATTTCATGGTTAGATTCTTTTTGTGATTCATCAAAAATGAGTTCTAGTCCTATGTGAAGGTGGCTTTGCTCAATATTATTGACGTTTTCTTTTTTGCTATATCCTGTTCTACCAACGTATCCTATGACGTCTCCAGCTTTAACTATATCTCCTTCTTTAAGATCCGATCTAAAAGGTCTATTTTGACGCAAATGAGCGTAGTAATAGTATCTTTTACTATCAAAGCTGCGAATTCCTATTCTCCACCCTCCGTATTGATTCCATCCCATAACTTCAACTTTCCCCGATTCCACGGCAATAACTGGAGTCCCAATAGCGCACATCATATCATGACCTAAATGAGGGCGAGAGTATCCATATGACCTAGAAGCTCCGAAATCATCATAGTGAGAAAAAGGGAAAGTTTTAGCAATAGGGGAAAACGCTTTTAAGCCGTAAACTTCTTCCCAAATGGGTTCTTCGTTTTCTTTTTTAGGCTTTCTTTGAATTTTATAATTCCCAACAAATTCTCCAAGCACAGCACCATAAGCTTCTAAATAGTAATTATAGTTTTTCATGCCTTTAGCAATGTCGGACATTTTTTCTCCATTTTTTAACTTTTTTACGGAGTCTTCTATATCGGACTCCTTAAACTTTTTGAAGTCTCCTCCATACTTTGCACCTAGATATGCTAAGATTTCTATCCAGTTGATTTGAATCTCTTCGCTATGAGATTTTATATCTTCGCGCATAGATTTTTCAAGCGCTTCGTAGCATGGATTAAATTCCACGTATTTAATAAAGTTTTTATTTTCTTGCGCAGAAACTAGCCATCTATTTTTGCCTGCTAAAAATGCAAAGCAGCTAAATATGAGTATTAAAGCCATTGAAATTAAAAATGGCTGCTTTTTTATTTTAATAACGAACAAATTTAATTGCACCTCGCATATATTAAACTTAATTAATTATATGTAAGATGCAGGATTAAAAATACTAACAAACGTTTTCAATTTCTATTTCTATATGTTCCGACGATTCTAGCGGAATTACTGAACAAATAAATGTGTTTTTACCAGTAATTGATAAATCTGTGTATGCGTCGAGTGCTGGAAGTCTACTTGGTAGCCTGCCAACAAACGCTTGATTAAATTTAAAACGCGTTAAGAATTGTTGCCAGAGTTCACTTTCCTCAGAAATTAAATATTTTAATATAATATCATTTACTATTTTGTTTAAATCTGAAACTAAGTAATTTTTATAATATATATTCTTAGGTATTACAAAAGAATTAGAAAAATTAACTATTTTTGGATGCCCTTCTTTATCAATCAAAACACTATTTTCTACGTCCTCTTGGCAATTAAAAATCACTTCATGTTCATGCAACGTATTTAAAACGTCGAGCAGAGAAAGTGCTAAATTTACGGCTTTTTTACTATCACGTTGTATTCCCTTTAATTCCATATATTCTTTTATTGACATTAGTCCAGGCTCTGTTTTTATTTCTATAATTGGCACGTGAATTTCACTAGAAAGATAATCATATTCCTTTGAATCTAATTTTTTTAAAACAGCTGCTTGTCTAGAAAAATTATCCATTCCTGAAATATTAGGTGGAAATATCTTCATTAAACTATTGGGGTTATCTTCAACTGTTAATGTTCCTCCTTGAGCATTCCATGTATTACAAACGCTATAATCTAAATTTTTAAGCAATCTTTTTTTTGCAATAGTTATAATTGATGAGTTAAGATCACAATGATTTAATTCATACCAAGGGTCTTGTAAAAACGTGATTAATGAGTAAAGCGCAAAAGGCTTTTCATCATACCATCTATTTAAAATTTTAGGTAAATTTTCTTTCCAAAAATATTTACTATCGTTTTTGTAAGAAGAAACTAAGTTAAAGTAAAGTCTAATTCCATCCCATAAGCTTAAAACATCGTTTTCCTCACAGTCGTTTTCAAACTGAGCTATAATGTTTTCAAAATAGCATGCACAATCACTATTAATACTAGGATATTGTTTCCCTTTCAATTTTATACTTTGTTTTAAATCGTTGAAGTTTTCTGTTTTCATCCAATCAATTGTATGTAATGCCTGGGATGAACTAGACGATACCAAAACGACAGCTGCAATAAATGAAGTTACTTTCTTAAAAACTTTCATTTCAATAAACCCCCAAAAAATTAATTTATTTATAAAATATGTACACTATCTTTATATCATATAAATTTCGACAAGTCAATTATTTCAAGAAGTTTTTAAATTAAATATAAAAACTCCCTTGTACTTAATACAAGGGAAAATGTTTTTTATTCCTCACTTATTTCAATTGCGTCAACTGGACAAGCCTCACACGCTTCTCCCGCACTATCTTCAAGCTCACTTTCTACCTTTTCCTTTATTACCTCCGACTTATCTTGATCATCATACTGGAAGACTTCAGGGCAAATGTCGATACACATTCCACATCCTATACAGATATTCTTATCCACTACCAGTTTCATAAATAGACCCCTTTCAATTTTAAAAATAATTAAGCCCTTTTATTATATCTCAACTTTCTTCTTTGAGCAATCCTTTTAAATAAAATATGATATTTTTTATGTTATGACATTTCCCAAAAGATTTTTGAAGTAAATATTTACGTAAAATATGAATATTATCCCAAAAAAATTTCAATACTATATCTGGATATATAATTATAACACTTTTATTAAGGGAGGTAATTTTTTGAAATCAACAGGTATAGTTAGACGCATAGATGATCTTGGAAGGATAGTTATTCCAAAAGAAATAAGAAGGACCCTAAGAATTCGTGAAGGTGACCCAATAGAAATATATACCGATAATTCCGGAAATATAATATTTAAAAAGCACTCTATTATTGATGAAATATCTCCATTTGTACATCAATATGCAGATGTTCTTTCTCGAGCCCTCGAAATGCCAGTTGTGATATCCGATAAAGATCATATTATTGCAGCTTCTGGAATCCCCAAAAGAGAATTTCTCGAAAGACGAGTTACAAGCTACTTAGAAGAGCTTATGGAATCTAGAACTCATTTTTCAGCTTATGAAAATAGTACTAAGTTTCGTCCCGTTGAAGGTCTAGAAAATGAAGCGCTTCTTGCATATCCTATTATTTCCTCTGGTGATGTCACAGGAAGTGTATGCGTTCTTAAAACACCTAATTTCGAAAAGTCTAAGGGAGAAAAAGAAACTAAACTTAAGCTCGCTGAAATTACTGCACAGTTCTTGGGTAAGCACCTCGAAGATTAATATTTATACTATTAAACTTTTTCCCGTCATTTCGGCGGGTTTTTCTATACTTAAAATTTCAAGTATTGTTGGGGCAATATCACAAAGCGAGCCGAACTTTCTTAGTTTGCAGTTGTAACCATAAATTGCAAAAGGAACTTCGCTACAAGTATGGGATGTAACTATTTCACCGCTAGAATCAATCATTTTTTCAGCATTACCATGATCAGCAGTGATTATAGTTACAGCTTCTTCACTAGCTGCGCATTTAATTATTCTTTCTATACATTCATCTATTTTTTCAACAGCTTTGATAGTGGCGTTTAAATTGCCGGTATGCCCTACCATATCGGGGCTAGCAAAGTTAGCAAAAATAATATCGTATTTTTTAGATTCAAGTCCATCTATAATAGCATCTGTAATTTTTTCGGAGCTCATCTCAGGAGCTAAATCATAAGTTTTGACTTTTGGAGAATTTATTATAACTCTGCTTTCATTTTCGAATGCTTCTTGTGCACCTGCATTTAAAAAGAAAGTTATATGAGCAAATTTTTCGGTTTCTGCTACTCTAAGCTGTCTATACCCTTTGGTGGACAGATACTCTCCAATAGTATTTTTAATTTTTCTCGGTGAAAATGCCACTTCGCAGTCAAAACGACTATCGTAATTGCAAAAACAAACGTACTTTCCTATTTTAATTTTAGAGCTATTATTATTTTCTAAAAACATTTGAGTTATTTGCCGTGCTCTATCCGGACGAAAATTAAAACATATAACAGCGTCATTCTCTTTTACGCCTATATATCCCCTCTTTACAGCTGGCACTATAAATTCATCACTAATTCCAAGAGTATAGTTCTCTTCAACTAATTTTTCGGCTTTTTCAAATTCTCGTCCTAGGCCTCTTGCAATAGCGTCGTATGCTAATTTGGTTCGAACCCAATGCTTATCTCGATCCATGGAGTAAAATCTTCCGCAAACGGTTTTAATTTCACCTATTCCTAACTTAGCAATGAATTTTTCTAAAGCAAAGATGTAGCTTTTACCCAAATGAATTCCTGTATCACGTCCATCCGTCCAGACGTGCAAAAATACATTTTTTAAGTTATAATCAGAAGCTAGCTTTAAAATTTCGTAGAGATGGTCCATACTGCTATGAACTTTACCGTCGGAAAGAAGCCCCATTATGTGTAAAGCTGAGTTTTTCTCAATTACATGTTTAAAAGCTCCTAAAAGAAATTTATTAGTTTTGAATTTGCTGTCCTCTATGCAAGCATCTATGTAAGTTAAATCTTGCAGTACTCTTCTTCCTGCTCCTATATTCATGTGACCGACCTCAGAGTTTCCCATTTGATCTTTAGGAAGCCCAACTTCTAACCCTGAAGCTTTTAAAGTAGTGTATGCTGCTTTTTTGAATACAGAATCTAAAACGGGAGTTTTAGCAAGCTTTATAGCATTTCCTTTAATTTCATCGCTTATTCCAAAGCCATCGAGCACCAGAACTAATATCGGTTTAATAGCCATAATTTCTCCTTTAAATTTAATGAGTTATAATATCTATGAAGTTTTTTAAGTCTAAAGAGGCTCCGCCAATTAATATCCCATCTATACAGCTAAGACTTAAAAATTCTTTATAATTTTCTTTGCTGACTGATCCACCATAAAGAATAGAAATTTTACTACTTAAAAAATTGCCATAGGACTGGGAAATAAAATCTTTTATTTTACTTGCCATCTCCTGCGCTTCCTTCGAGGATACAATTTTACCTGTTCCAATTGCCCAAACCGGTTCGTATGCAATAGTTATACGTAATATATCTTCGCTATTTACGCTATGCAAGCATTCCTTAAGCTGGTTTATAACAAATTCGATTTCAGTTCTTTCGTGACGCTGCAAAGCATCTTCTCCTACACATAAAATTACTTTAAGGTTGTTTTCGAGTGCTTTCAAAATTTTTTTATTAATAACTTTACCATTTTCGTGAAAATAGTTTCTTCTTTCGCTATGCCCGAGTATTACGTATCTAGCCCCTAAATCGGCAAGTGCATGCGGGGACACTTCACCTGTATATGCACCGCTATTCTCATAAAAACAGTTTTGAGCCCCTAAACTTATTTTTAATTTATCTGCTTTTGCCTTCATAGCAAAGAGCGAAATGAAAGGAGGACAAATTACTAAGTCATATTTTAAACCTGATAAGTTTTGCTCAATGCCACTTAAAAACTCCAAGGATTCTTCCACCGACTTATTCATTTTCCAGTTAGCAACTATTAATTTTTTTCTCAAAATAATCCCTCTTTAGTTTTTATTTTAAAAGAGAAGCTATGCATTATATTTTTCAAGTTCTAAAACATTCTCGCTTTTCGCTACTACTAAGCAGCAAACACAGTCCCCCATAACATTGACAGTTGTTCGCATCATATCTAGTATTCTATCTACTCCAATTACTAAAGCTATTCCTTGTACGGGAAGTCCCGCTGCTTCTAATACCATAGCCATCATTATCATTCCTACTCCTGGAACACCAGCAGTACCAATAGAGGAAAGTACCGCACTTACAACTATCGTAAGCATTGCTTCAAAACTAAGCTCCATACCATACGCTTGAGAAATAAAAACTGCCGTTACTCCCTGAGCTATAGCAGTTCCAGCCATGTTTACAGTTGCTCCTATTGGTAATACAAACTGATATATAAAACTCTTAACACCCGCATTTTTCATCATTTCCATACTAACCGGCAATGTTGCATTACTTGAAGCTGTTGAAAAAGCTACTCCTGCTACATTAGTATACCTTTTCAAAAATTTAACTATAGAAAGATGACAGCCAATTTTTAGCATACCTCCATATATTAAAAAAGTATGTAATACTAACGCCAGCACCACAACTCCCACCATTTTCAATATTCCTATTAAAGAGTCAATACCTGTAGAATAAACCGTTATAGATATAGAGGCAAAAACTCCCAGCGGCGCCACTTTCATTATAATCATCACGATTTTCATCATGCAGTCATTTATTATTTCAAATATTTCAATTAGTTTTTTAGACTTTTCGCCCAAAGTCCCTATGGATACTCCAAAAAATACTGCAAATACTAAAACCTGCAATAAATTCCCTTTAGACATCGATTTAATAGGGTTACTAGGAATAATATCTAAGAAAATGTCCACAATGCTTTTGACTTCTGGAGGAGTATAAGATGCAATGGAAGCAACGTCGCAGTTTACTCCAACTCCCGGTTTAAAAAATACTGCACACATAATTGAAATAATTATAGCTCCAACAGTTGAGAACAAAAAGAGAAGTATAGTTTTAAGTCCTATCATTCCAAGTTTTTTTGTGTCTCCGAAAGATGCAATTCCACATATAAGCGAAACAAATACCAGGGGAATAACCGTCATTTTAATTAAACTTATAAATGCAGAACTTAAAAACCTCATAATCCCGTCCATTATTAGATTATCTATGTAAAAGTGGCTGGGAAAAGACTTCATAATGAATCCAAAAATTATTCCTAGAAAAAGTCCTGTAATAAGCCGGAAAGTACTGTTTTTAAGTACGTTTTTCATGTATTAACAGCTCCTTTATATATTTTTTTATTCAAATTCCATTGCTGTTACTTCTAAAAACATCTATGAAGGACTTATTATAAATTTTCCTTCATAGATAGACTCCTAAGTTCAAAATTTAAACAAATTTAATTACCTTGAATAAGGGTCGTCATCTTTTTCTTGAGTTTCTCCTCTATCCTCAAGTAAGATTATATTTGCGTCAAAGCTACTTCCACCCGTCCGACTGGCAGAAGTTCGGAAAATAGTTAGCGAAACAGAATCTCCAGGTTTATATTTATAAAGTTCACCATAAAAAGCGTCGAGACTAGTAATATTAATATTATTAATCTTGGTTATTATATCGCCAACTTGGATTCCTGCTGCTCTTAGGTTGCTATCCGAATAAATCTTTGAAACCACGACTCCAACAGGAACATTATATATTTGAGCTTGATAATTACTTATCATTTTCGCACCTATTCCAAGCCTTACTCGACCAGCAACGTAGCCTTTGCTTATTATATCGCTTACAACGCTTTTAACTACATTTGAAGGTATTGCAAAACCCATTCCCTCAAACCCAGCTGCTCCAATTTTTAGACTATTTATTCCTATAACTTGCCCATACATATTTATTAAAGATCCGCCGGAGTTACCAGGGTTAATCGCTGCATCTGTTTGTATGTATTTAACAAGACTGCTAGAAGAGCCGCTCCTGGAGCGATTAACAGCAGAAACGATTCCACGCGTTAAGCTGCTAGCAAACTCAAGTCCTAAAGGATTTCCAAGTGCTAAAACAGATTCCCCTACATTGACTTGATCAGAGTCGCCTAATGTGGCACAAGGAAGATCAGATTTATCGCATTTTATTACAGCTAAATCAGTTCTTGTATCATAGCCTATAACTTCTCCCGAAAGCTCGTCGCCACTGTTTAAAACTATTTTTATATTATTTCTTTTAGAGTCATTCACAACATGAGAATTCGTGACTATATATCCTTTACTATCTATTATAACGCCCGATCCTTGACTTACAGGGTCAGAAATTACGTCAGCTTCGGAATCGTATACTATTACTCCAACTACGCATGGTGCCACTTTAGCATAAACAGTTTCTGCAGAAAGCTGATTTTCGTCCTCTGGCTTTGGTTCAAATTTTATTTCAGCTTCATCAAACTGTTTGTTTTGAGAGCTGGACTGTGAGCTACTTTGAGTTTTCTTTGGAAGTACTCCGCCGCTACTCCAAAAATAAAATATGCAAATAACTAAAGCAACTACTAAAAAAATAAGTATACCTATAATACTAGAAAAAAACATCTTTAGTTTTTTATTTTCTTTTTCAGCGCGTGCTACATCACTAACTTTAAAAAACTTTGAATGCTCTAAAGATTCAGAATGATTATCTGAGTCCTCATAAGAACTGGAATTTAATTTTTTACTTTGAAATCCTTCTGAAAATCTAAATTCGCCTTCTTTTTTCTCATCGAATTGATCTTTCATTTATAGTCCTCCTATCTATTTCTATTCAGATGCAATTTCTCCGCTACTCATCAGCTGCTCAAATTGTTTCCCATTCATTTTTTCATTGTCCATTAAAAACTTAGCTACTAAATGAAGCTTTTCAATATTTTCATTAAGAATTTTAGTAGTTTTTTCGTACCCTTTTGTTATTATTTTTTTAACCTCTTCGTCAATCTTAGCTGCAGTAAACTCAGAATAACTTTTTCCGTGGCCCATTTCTTTTCCCATAAATACTTCTGAATCAGAGGTTGCATATACCAAAGGTCCTAGCTCTTCGCTCATGCCATACTTCATCACCATAGACCTTGCTAAATTTGTAGCTCTTTCGATGTCATTTGAAACACCTGTTGACGTATCTCCAAGCACAAGCTTTTCGGCCATCATTCCTCCCATAAGGGTGACGATATTTTCTAAAAGATTAGTTTTAAATATGAAATTTTCATCCTTTTCAGGTAAAGAAAGAGTATATCCTCCAGTTCTTCCTCGCGGAATGATTGAAATTTCATGTACTTTACTTTGCGTTTTACAAAAATAGGTTGCTATCGCATGACCTCCTTCATGATAAGCCGTTGCTCGTTTTTCTTCTTCGCTTATAACTCTGGATTTTTTCTCAGGTCCAATTGCAACTTTGCGAGTAGCTTCTTCGATTTCCATCATTGTTATTTTTTGCAGTCCCCGTCTAACCGCTAAAATCGCAGCTTCATTTACTAAGTTTTCTAAATCTGCTCCAGTAAATCCAGCAGTGGTTTTGGCAATAGTTTTAAGCTGCACTTCTTTTGCGAAAGGCTTACCTTTTGCATGTACTCTAAGTATAGCTTCTCTGCCTTTAATATCTGGATATCCAACGAAAATCTGGCGATCGAATCTTCCGGGACGCATCAGAGCTGGGTCAAGAATATCTGGACGGTTAGTAGCTGCAATCATGATTACTCCTTCGTTTTCACCAAATCCGTCCATTTCAACGAGAAGCTGATTAAGAGTTTGTTCTCTTTCGTCGTGACCTCCTCCAAGACCCGCTCCGCGCTGACGTCCCACGGCATCTATTTCATCAATAAATATTATACAAGGCGAGTTCTTTTTTGCTTGCTCAAAAAGGTCCCTGACTCTTGAAGCACCTACCCCCACAAACATCTCTACAAAATCTGATCCCGACATCGAAAAAAACGGGACTCCTGCTTCTCCTGCTACTGCTCTGGCAAGTAAAGTTTTGCCGGTACCAGGAGGACCAACTAAAAGTAATCCTTTTGGAATTCTTGCGCCTAAAGAAGCGTATTTCTCTGGACGCTTTAGAAAGTCTACAATTTCAGAAAGTTCTTCTTTTTCTTCTTCAGCTCCTGCAACATCCTCGAAGGTGGCTTTTCTGTGATTACCATTTATGTTTTTAAACTTGGCTTTACCAAATCCAAATTGGCGTCCCCCATCGTTCATCACGTTAATTTTTCTCATGAATAGCCATCCAACTGCACAAAGCATCAGCACGGGAAGTATCACAAACGTGAAAGTGCTCACGAACCAAGACGTTTCAACGGGTTTAGTTATGTTGTAAACCATTGGTGATTCTGAATTTTCAAGGTTATACTCATTAATGTAGTCTTTTATATCTCTATACATAAGCGTAGCACTTGGAGCAGTGTAGTATATAACACTTTCATCCTTAAGCTTTATTTCCATATTTCCAGAACCTAAGTTCATTTCGTAAGCTACAACTTGATGAGATTTAAATTTCTCTAGTATCTCAGAATAATTATATGTCTTAGCGGGAGCTATACCATTTACTAAAGCAAATATCAATACTATTAAAAATGGTAACCCCAAAAACGCTAAAATACTTTTCCACACTTTATTTTTATTTTCCAAAACCACTATCACTCCATCTCTGCATTAATACTTATGCTTTTAAATTATTTGTATTTTCCATCTAAGACCCCCACAAATGGTAAGTTCCTATACTTTTCATTGTAGTCCATGCCGTAACCTATAACGAATTTATCAGGAATTACTTTTCCAACATAGTCCGCTTCAATTGGTACCTTACGAGCTTGAGGTTTATCTAAAAAAGTACATATCTTTAAGCTTTTAGGATTCCTCGATTTAAGCATATTCGTAACATGATTAAGAGTATAACCACTTTCGAGAATATCCTCTACTATAAGCACGTCATAGCCTTTTATGTCAGTATTTAAATCTTTTAAAACGTTTACTTTACCCCCACTGTTTTTAGTTCCAACGTAGCTTGAAACGTACATAAATTCAACTTCGCAGTTATTAAGCTTTATTTCTTTCATTAAGTCAGCAAGAAAAATAATAGAGCCCTTTAAAATACTCACTAGCAAAAGGTCTTTGCCTTGATAATCTCGAGTAATTTCTCCTCCTAACTTTTTAATAGTTTCAGCAATGTCTTGCTGAGTTAAAAAAATTTCTTCCAGAAAGTCCATAATAAAAACACTACTCCTTAATAATGATAGCTACTCTTTTCGTGGCTTCAGTTGGCAAATAATTTTTTGATACTCCTATTCCATCTATCCATATTACATCATTTTTATATGCTAGAATAGGTAATTTATACCGCTGATCCGGTGGAATTTTCAGTTCATTAAATATTTTTTTAATACTTTTACTTATTCCACGTGACGAAAATACAAATATATCCCCCGGCCGCCTATTTCTAAAAACACTTTCAAAGTGTAATTTATTTGCATCTACAGCCCAGGGACTTTCCAAGCATTTGCCTTTTAGCTTAATTTTATACTCGGAAATGCTTATTACCTTAATTATGATATTTGTTTGTATTTCTGTCAAGATGTTTAAAGGACAAATTCGGTATTCCCACTCATTATGTACTTCCAAAATTTTTTCTTCGCATTTTAATTTTCCATTTTTGCAAATTAAAACTTTATTTCCTGGAATACACACTCTTCCAGACGTACTCTCAACTATTTCATTTAGCTGAATTAAATGTTTTTGATCGATTCTTTTATCAGTATAAAACTTCATGATTTTAAGTAAAACTCTATTTTTTAGCGCTTTAGGTAAATTTTGAAGCTTTTGAATATCAAATTCTTTTTTATCACAAATAAGCTGGAATATTTTTTTAGATTTTTCTTCTAAATAATTTTCGTCCTCTCGAATAGTTTTAATAGCTCTTTCAATTGATTGCTCAAAGTTAGGATTTATTCCTTTTATAATCGGAATTAAGTCAAGTCTTACTTTGTTGCGAGTATAGTCCTTTTGGAGATTAGAGCTATCAACAATATATTTTAAATTATTCTTTCTACAGTAGTTTTCAATCTCGGCTCGGTTTATTTCTAAAAGTGGTCTAATTATATTACCTCTTACTGGAGGAATACCGCAAAGCCCTTTTAATCCCGTACCGCTTATAAGACGCATAATAATTGTTTCGGCATTATCAGATAGCGTATGAGCTGTGGCAATTTTAGAGTTTCTTTCTTTTGACGCAACTTCACGAAATATTTCATATCTTACATTTCGTCCAGCCTCTTCAGCTCCCATTTTAAGTTCTTTCGCCCGTTTTAAAACATCTACTCTTTTAACTATAACTTTAATACCTATACTTTTACAAAAATTAACCGCAAAATCTTCGTCTCTTTGAGCTTCTAATGCTCTTATCTTGTGGTTTATATGTACTGCAATAAGATTAAATTTCTTGCTTATGCTAACTGAGTGAAGTAAATGAGTTAAAGCTATTGAATCTGCTCCGCCTGAAAGCCCAACAATTACGGTTTGAGTATTTTCTAACATTTTATATTTTTCGAGCATTGATAAAAAAGATTTAAAAATCATCTCTCATGCCCTCCCTTGCTGTAAAGCGCATAAATTCACCTTGCCAATGAAGAGGAACAGCCCGAGTTTCGCCATGTCTATTTTTTGCCACAATGCACTCTCCGCTATTTTTATTATAGTCCTCAGAGATGTCTCCGCTTAAGTAGTATCCTTCTCTGTAAAGAAATAAAACTATATCTGCGTCTTGCTCAATGGAGCCTGAATCTCTAAGGTCAGAAAGTACCGGCTTGTGGTCAGTTCTTTGCTCGCTTGCCCTCGAAAGCTGCGAAAGCGTGAGAACAGGGACGTTTAATTCTTTAGCTAAAATTTTTAAATTTCGAGTTATTTCAGATACTTCTTGAACTCTATTTTCTATCCTGCGTGGACTAGACATCAGTTGTAAATAATCAACAACTACTAAATCTGCTCCATCAAGACGTCTAAGCTTAGCTTTCATTTCAGGTATAGTGATGGCTGGGGTATCATCTATGTAAATTTCCGCTTTTGAAAGCGCGTCACCTGCTTCAATAAGTCGAGACCATTCTTCGTCTGAAAGTTTTCCTAAGCGAAGCGTTTGACCTGGAATTCTCCCTTCTGCTGAAAGCATACGAGATACTAGCTGCTCCTTAGACATCTCAAGTGAAAAAAATGCCACCTTCTTTTTTTTAATAACTCCAACATGGTGAGCAATATTTAAGGAAAAACTCGTTTTACCCATTCCTGGACGAGACGCTAGCAAAATAAGGTCAGTTTTATTTAAACCCATTATAACGCGGTCTAAATCTCTTATTCCTGTAGGGACACCACTAAATTCATTTTCGGATTGTGAATTAAGTGCGTCTAGACGATCAAATGTTTGGATTATTATTTCATTGATTTTTTGTAATCCTGACGTTTCTTTGCCCCGACGTATATCAAATACTTTCTGCTCAGCAAAATTTAAAAGTTCAGAAGGCTCACTGTTTCCTTCTACTGCAGCAGCGATTATTTCCCTAGCTGCATTAACAAGCGATCTTATGCTGTATTTATCTCTTACAATTAAAGCATAAAATTCAACGTTGGCCACCGAAGGAACAATTTGAGCAAGCTGCAAAAGATACGATTTATAATCGAGTGAATCGTCATCATCTTTAGCCTTTAAATTACTTAATAGTGTAATGTAATCTATAGGTTTGCCTGACGTAAACATTTCAAGCATTAACCTATAGATCTTTTTATGCGCAGAAACATAGAAATAATCCGGAGTTAAAAGTATTTCTGCGATCTGTTCAATGCATTTGGAGTCTATAAGCACTGACCCTAAAACCGATTGCTCTGCTTCTAAGTTGTACTGAAATTTTAATTCTTCAAAGTCAGTTCCAGCACTGCTTAAATCCAAAAAATCCACCTCAAACATCTATAGATTACAATAAAAAGGTGCTTTTAAATACTGCCACTCTTCCAGCATTTATGACATAAAGTAATATACTTTTCTTCTCCTCCGATGTCTATAATTTCACCCGTGTATATTATTTTATCATCTTTATATTTAGCACTTATAATTGCTTTGGTGCTACACCTACTGCACATGGACTGAATTTCTCGCATAGTATCGCAAACTTCTACTATACGTTTACTTCCTTCAAATAAATGTCCTGTGTAGTCCGTTTTAAGGCCATAGCACATTACCATTATTCCGCTGTCAGCCATCTCACGAAGTTCGTCCACTTGCGAAGGAGACAAAAATTGAGCTTCATCTACTATAATCACGTTATATATGTAATTATTTTTAAGAGTATCTTTTATATTAGTAGCTCTATCGAGAAAAATTGCTTCACTCGAAAGACCTATTCTTGACTTTATTGTAGTTTTGCCATTTCTAGTATCTAAACTAGGTTTTAAAAGGATTACTTTTCGCCCACATTCTTCAAAATTAAATTTTTTCATTAATGCATTTGCTGTTTTACTTGATCCCATAACTCCATAGTAAAAATAAAATTTCAAGCGGTCTCCACCTTTACTCAGCTATTATATGTAAACGAAATTTTAGCTCTGAATCTAAAACCTTCGAAGCTTACATGTGAATTAATTATATTAAATCCTCTGCGAAATAACAAGTCTATTTTTTCTTTAGCTTAGATTTGAGTACCAAAAAGCACAAATTTGATATATATATATATATTGTATACTATTTACAATACAATAGATACATGATATAATTAAAAAGTTATCAAACTCTAAAATAAATAGATTAAAACTAGGAGTGTGAAGATAGTGAAAACGGCAGAAGAAAAAGCTAAGCAAATTTTTACAGTTAAGGATTTTAAATCGCATTATATGACGCAGCTAAACCAATATAAAAATAAAGATAATAATGGAAAAATACAAAAACAAAAGCTAGGAATTTTTAATGGCTATAGCTACGATAAAATGCTAGCGAGTATAGAAAAAATCTTAGGTAATAACGAAAATAAACTTCTAACTGATGAAAAATTAACAAAGATTAAAAATGCTATACTAAAATATGAAGGTAAAAAATCAAACAACAAGCTCATGCACTCAGATAAGGTATTAAAATATATCCAAAAAACTCATGAATACTTAAAACAAAATATATATCCACTGCTAAAAAATCCAAGATTCTTAAATAATAAAAACTTAAGTTGTCTTGAAGCTATTCGAGACAACATCCTTATTAATAATGGAAATAATCCTGAATGTACTGAACTACGTGAAATATACGACAAGCTTACAGAACAAATAGAATCTAAAAGTATGCACACGAGTATTTCTCTGGGATTGCCTAACGACGAAAATTATTGCTTTTTAAACGCTGCAGTTCAACAAATGTTTGGGCTTGAAAAATTTAAAAATAAAATTTTAGCAATAAATAATAAACAAGTGCACATAATGGAAGAAAACAAAACGAAATATAAAGAACTTAGAGCTTTATTAAACATCTTTCAACACTTAGATTACAAGATACACTTAAGTGATTCAGAAATTAAAAATTTCATGAAAGATTTAGGATATAAAGGCCAACAAGAAGATGCAGGCGAACACATGAGTCGCATAATGAAAGCCGTAAAATCGCAACTTAAGCAGCTAATCGATAAAATTATAGGAAATATGATTACTTTAACCTTGACTAATAACTCTGACATCCCAAAACTAATAGATACTTATTGCGAGGAAATGTTGAAAAATAGCAATTCACCTATACTCGTGTTGAAAAGCGGCCAATTTATAATTAATTTGGTGCGTAAAAATAAATCCCATAAATTAAAAGATATAGATCAAACTTTAGAATTAAAAAGCGACTTGATGACTATAAAACCAAGTAAAAACTCAACAGCTACAATAGAAAAAGCCATTTTCAATCTTACCGGTGTAACTATCCATCATGGCGAAAGCGCTAACTCAGGACATTATTTTATCTATAAAAAAGTAGGAAATAATTTTACATGCATAAGTGATAATAATATATCTTATAAAAATTGGAATGATATTAAAAATGATATTCTTGAAAATGCTACCGTTTTAGTTTACACATTAAAAAGATAAAAAAATTCTCCTTCTATAAGTTTAGAAGGAGATCGTTCATATTAAAGGTATAGTCTCATTATCTGCTCCACGACGAATACCACTAATGCAGAAGAAAGCGAGACTACAAGTAAGCTTTGACCAAAATAAGAAAGTATAACTGCCGCAACAACTCCTATCGAAGCGGAAACAACTCCAGAAGTTGAACTAAACACTTCTGGGAATATCATAGAAGTTAAAACAGCATAAGGAATATAGGCAAGAAAAGAATTAAAAAATTTATTTTTTATCTTTTTTTTAAATAGTATGGGAATTACCCTAAGCACTAGCATAACTACTCCCATAGCTAAAATAGCATATATAAGACTTTGAACGCTCATTTACTATACCTCCTCCTTTTCTTCAACTGGGAAGAGAAGCGCACCTATAGCCGAAGTGATAATAGCACAAAGTATTACTATCCATCCTGCACTTAAAAACTGCGTTACAGCAGGAATGCATTCAAAAATTATACTAATTATTAACGCTATGGCAACTACTACAAATATGGGTTTAGATTCTTTAGCCGACGGGACAATTAAAGCTATAAACATTGCATAAATGATAATTCCTAAAGCAGAACTTATAAAATCCGGAAGTAAATCGGTTGTAAATGAGCCAAGGGCGTTTCCAAGCGCAAAACATACAAAGGGCATCGTTGCAACACCAAGAAAATATTTAAATTTTATGTAGCCTTTTTCTTTTATAACAACACCAAAAACTTCATCGGTATTTAAAGCTCCAACCAAAATTCTTTCAATTAGATTCATAGAAGGATCTAATCTCTGCGCAAGCGACATCGAAAAAATCATATATCTACAATTTGCTACTAGGATTGCTAGAGCATACATGATAACTACAGTTTCGCCACCCTTAAAAAGAGTTATAGCTGCCGTTAAACCTGAACCGCTATATATTAAAATTTCCATTAGCTGAGATAATAAAAATGGAATTCCAGCTTTGCTAGTAGCTATTCCGCACGCTATAGCAAGAGGTATGTATCCGAGGCCAATTGGGACTCCATCCTTGAGTCCTCGCAGATAATCGCTTTTTACGTTTGAATTAGACAAGTTAATTTCTCCTTTGCAATTTCTTTAAACATGCTAGTATCTTGCAAACCGACAAATACATTATAACAAAATAAAATGAAAAAATCAAGAGAAGCTCGTTAAAATATCATGATTTGACACTCAATATTTAAAACCTTATAATAAAAATACACTTTATAAATTTATATCTCATTCCCCATTTTATATTACTTAAAGATCTCACATTAAATTTATTTAGCATCAACTATAAAACTAGAAAGGAGTTTATTAATGGAATGCATATTTTGTAAAATTGCAAACGGAGAAATAAAATCAGATGTGGTATTTAAAGATGAAAAAATAGTTATCTTTAAAGATTTAAATCCAGAAGCTCCCACCCATCTTTTGGCTATTCCTAAAGAACATATCGAATCGGCAGAAAAAATAACTTCTATCAATTCAGCGATTGTGGCTCATATATTTGAAAAAATTTCTGAGCTTAAAAACGACCTTAAACTCCAAGAAGGCTTTAGAGTAGTTACTAACTGCGGAGAAGCTGCAGGACAAACAGTTAAACACCTTCACTTTCACATTCTTTCAGGAAGAAAGCTAGATTGGCCTCCAGGGTAAGTTTAAACGATTAGTATAGACGCTTCTTCACACTTAAGATATAATCGACGTGTGAGGATTTTCTATATTGATTTTTTTAAGAAAGGTAAAAGTAAATTAACTTATGAAACGAAGTTTTTGTTTGATAGGATTTTCCTACTTTATAACTTTATTTCTTTTGCCCTCGCTACCCGAAAACATTTGGATTTACATTTTCGGTGTGTTTGTTTTTATCTTTTTTATACTTTGCCTTATACCGCGGTTTCGCAGAGAAAAAACGTTTCTTGTTGGTTTTTTAGTGTGTGCGCTAGCTACTTTGGCAAGCGTGCTCCATCTTAAATATAACATCTTACCCATAGAGAACTTAGACGGCTCAGATGCTCTTATATCTGCTAAAGTAATAGACTTACCTTATAAAAAATACGGAAAATACAATTATATTCTTAAAATTAATTCCATAGATGAAAAAAAAGTAAAACCTTTTAAACTCAAACTCTCTTCGACTGAACCTCTTGAAGTAAATGTTTGCGATAATATTAAACTACCTGTACATTTTTTCTTACCTCAAAGTAGTTCTTTTTTTAATTCTAAATCTTACTATAGATCGCAAGGAATATACATTTTAGCTTTTGCTTATAGTCATTCCTACCAAGAAATTAAAACTTCCGAAAACTTCGACATTTACGACGTTATTTTAAAACTTCGCACTAAAATGCTTTCACTACCTAAATACCTTTTTATAGATCATGCTGCCGATGTGATGAATGGTTTTTTGCTAGGAGATAAGCAAGATTTTCCCGAAGATGTTA
The DNA here is from genome assembly GCA_946566955.1 of uncultured Clostridia bacterium. GTDB lineage: Bacteria > Bacillota > Clostridia > Oscillospirales > Acutalibacteraceae > UMGS1491. Next base: position 10,875 of record CAMNXD010000013.1, on the reverse strand, counting down.
GAACTAATTTTGATATAATAGGCGTCTACCATTTAATCTCAACTTCTGGAATCCATATTGCAATTTTATCTCAATTTTGCCTATGGATTTTTAAAAAACTCAAATTAAGTTCTAGAATATCTGCACTTGGGTCAGCGGGAATAATATTTATGTTTATGGCCCTAACAGGTTTTCGTGGTTCCATTTTGCGTGCAGGAATAGTTGCAATTATTTCTCAGCTTGGAGTCTTAATATTTAGAAAGTCAGATCCACTTAATTCTTTGGGAATTGCAGTTTTTTCAATATGTCTTTTTAATCCCTACGCCGCCGTCGACATGGGAGTATGCATGAGCGTTTCGTCGTCTCTTGGAATACTTCTTTTCGAGCCCTTCGTGAATAAATTCCTTATAAAAAAGTTTAAAATAAAAAACTCTAATGAAAATAAAGCTTTATCTTATTTTATTTCTATAATATCAGTAAGCATTGCAGCCTCTATTTCTACTTTTCCACTTTCTGCATGGTACTTTAGAAAAACCTCTTTAATTTACTTAATCTCCAATCTTTTACTTATTCCGCTTGCAACAGTACTATTAAACTCTGTTTTGACTCTCCAAATTTTCATGCTTCTTAGATTTCCTCAACTTTTCGTAATGCCTGTTGCACTTGTTTGCGGCATAACAACGAATCTTATTATTGATATTGCCAACCTTCTAGCCAAGGTCCCTTTTGCAATGATTTCTTTAAACTACGGATTTGTCACTTTATGCACAGCACTCTCGCTTATACTCTTTGGAATTAGCTTATTGTGTGGGGGTGGTAAGCGTTTAATAAGAATATCACTGCTAATTTCACTCATCCTTCATTTAAGCGGATACTTATCTTACATAGTTTTCAATTATAATCACACAAAACTTGCCGTAATCAACTTAAACGATGGTATGGCTATTGTAGTCTCTAAAAACTTTAGAAAAGCATTAATTCTTTGCATCAACGAGCATTTCACAGAACACAGTTTAAACGAACATCTAATGAAGTTACATAATTATAAATTCGATTACCTTAATGTGATTCACTGCAATACCCAAAACTCAAAATTTCTAAACGATTTTATTGATGTTTACAAGCCCCAAAATATCCTAATACCTCAAAATCTCGATTATCTGCCAAATATAAAAGATGCTGAAAAACGTCTTATATATTTTAATGGTAACGCCTCTACGCGGCTTTGGAAAGACATCGAGGTAGAAACGCTAGAAGTCGAAAATCGTGAATTTTCACTTCTAAAAATATATGATTTAAAATTTCTCATTTCTTTTAGTGGAGGAGACGTATCAAAGCTTCCTGAAAAGTATAAAAACTGCGACTTTTTTATTGCAGGTAAACTTCCTGCTGGATTTAAATCGATTAAAACAAAAAATATTATAGTTTCTGCTAATAAAGAAGATTCAGAAATAATTTTAAGCAAACTATTTCCAAGTGAAAATAGTTTATTTTCAACTGCTCATAATGGGAATGTCTATATAGATGTGGATTATGAAAACAAATATAAAATCAGGAGGTTTGAGTAGTGTCTGAAATAAACTATACTCAATTTAAAAAATCAATTAGCTTAAAAGAGCTTTCTAATTTATATCTTTTAACCGGTGATCCCGATTTAATTCATCACTGCGGAAGTAAAATTCTTTCGGCTGCGCTTGGTAAAAATTATACAGCCTTTGACGTTATAACACTAAAAGACGAAAGTTTTTCAAATGAAAAGCTTCAGCTTGCCTTAGATACTTTTCCTATATCTGCAAGTAAGAAATGTGTTGTGCTAAAAGAAGTCCCTTGGGAATATTTTAGTATAGAAGACTTTGAAACGTTTTTAAAAATTATCTCTGATGTACCTTCCTTTTCCATTTTAGTAATAGCGCAGATTTCCCCTGTGATAGGAAGTAAAAATTCTTCGAGATTTTCTAAGGTTAAGAGCTTTATTAAAAAGTCTGGAATTTACGCTAATCTTTTATTAAAAGACGTACCGCTCGAAAAGCAGCTCATCACCTGGGCAAAAAAAGAATACAATAAAATATTAAAAGAACCTGAAGCTAAAAAAATTATAAGTTTATGCCGAGAATATCCGCTTCATGAATTAAAAAATGAACTAAAAAAAGTCTGTGAATTCGAAAGTGAGGACTTCATCACCGAAAGCTCTCTTAAATTAATTTACAGCTCCAAAATTAAAGTAAATGCTTTCGAGCTTTCCAGGGCACTGTTTGACGGAAATATAAAAAGATGTTTTGAAGTTTTAGATGGACTTTTTAGTCAAAATGAAGAGCCGATTAGAATTGTAGCCGCACTTTCTGCAGATTTTATAGATTTATATAGAGCTATCATCTTAATAGAAAATGGTCGAAATCCTTCTGAACTTATAAACTTATTTGATTACAAAAAAAAAGAATTTAGAATTAAATCTGCTCAGTATCGCTCAAATAAGTTTAGTCGAAAGTGCGTAGAGCAGTGTTTGGAGCTTTTGCTTGAAGCAGATTTTAAATTAAAATCGGAGTCTTTTAGTTTCAAAGCTATAATTTCGGAACTTTTAATAAAGCTATATAAAAAAATATCGTCTAATGTGAACGATTAAATTCTCATATCCGCTATACTTGCGATAATTTACTATCACTGATATAATGACAAAAAATGTTAATCATGTAAAAGGTTTTAAATTTCATAAAGGAGTATTTATGAATCTTAATAATATCATCAAGGATTTAAAAATTACCTATACTATTGGAAGTACAGACCTAGAAATCTCAGATATAATTTACGATTCCAGAAAAGCAGTAAAAAACTGCGTGTTCGTATGCTTAAAAGGCTTCGGATTTGACGGTCATGACTTTATAGAAGATGCTATAAAAAAAGGTGCAATTGCAATAGTCGGCGAAAAAAACTTAAATATCCCCGGCGTTACAATAATTCAAGTTCAAAATGCACGTGCTGCTTTGGCGCACATGTCGGTCAACTTTTTTAATCACCCCTCTAAAAAACTAATTACTATAGCAGTTACCGGTACCAAAGGCAAAACCACAACTTCTCACATGATAAAATCAATTTTAGAAAATAGCGGCGAAAAAGCTGGGCTTATTGGAACACTCGGTATGTCTATAGGTCAGGAATATAAATCCCTTAATAATACAACACCCGAATCTTATGAAATTCAAAAATTGCTACGAGAAATGGTAAACGAAGGCTGCAAATATGCTGTAATGGAAGCTTCTTCTATTGGGCTTTTACGAAATAGATTGGACGGAATAAATTTTGATTTCGGAATTTTTACAAATATTTCACACGATCATGTAGGTGACGGCGAACATAAAAATTACCAAGAATATATAGAATCTAAAAGCTTACTATTTAAAAGATGTAAATTTGGAATTATAAACCGCAATGACCAAAATTATCTCGAGGTAGTAAAGAATCATAAATGTAAGCTCGAGTTTTTTGGAATGGATCCTTCCTCAAACTATTATGCAACTAATTTTAAGCTTTTAAAAGCCGGAGAAACACTGGGAATAAGCTTTAACATCAAGGGCGAGGTAATACTCGATGAAGTCTTCATTTCAATGCCTGGGCGATTTAACGTCTATAATGCACTAGCAGCAATAGCAGTGTGCAGCAAACTTGGGATTTCTGAATATAGTATGTTAAAAGGACTTAAAACTTTAAAGGTTAAAGGGCGAGTTGAGTCTATACCAACTAATAAAGACTTTTCAGTAATTATTGATTACGCTCATAATGCCCTTAGTATGGAAAATCTTTTAAATACGCTTAAAGAATATAATCCGAAGCGAATAATTACGGTCTTTGGGGCCGGCGGAAATAGACCAAAAATTCGCAGGTTAGAAATGGGAGAAGTCTCGGGAAGACTTTCAGATTTTTCAATAATTACGAGTGATAATCCTCGTTTCGAAGAACCTCTTGACATAATTGAAGATATAAAAAAAGGAATAAGCTCTACTAAAGGAAAATACACTGTAATACCAAGTAGAATAGATGCGATAAGCTATGCTATAAATAACGCCCAAAGCGGTGACGTTATAGTTTTAGCAGGTAAAGGACATGAAGAATATCAAGAAATAAAAGGGATTAAGCATCCCTTAAGTGAAAGAAAAATCGCTATAGATTTACTTAAAAGTTTAAAGTCTTAAATATAAATGGAGGTTCACCATGGAAAATATAACTATAAGTGAGATACTTCATGCTACAAACGGAAAATTAATATCTGGAAATACAAATCAAAGCATTTCTTCAGTATGTATAGATAGCCGAAAAGTAACTAAAGGTTCACTATTTATACCCTTAGCAGGAAAAAACGTAGATGGTCATAGCTTTATATCCGAAGCTTTTAAATCGGGGGCGTCAGCATGTCTTACTGAAAAAGAGATAAGCAGTCAAAATAGTTTAGGAGCTTTAATTCAAGTAAAGTCTACATTAGAAGCACTTCAAGATTTAGCTGCATACTATAGAAAAAAATTTTCAATTCCCGTCATAGGAATTACTGGAAGCGTTGGTAAAACTACCACTAAAGAAATGATAGCTTCAGTCTTAGGTGAAACTCTTAAAGTTTTGAAAACCTACGGCAATTACAACGGACAAATAGGCCTTCCTCTCACAATCTTTGAGCTTGATAATACGTATCAAGTGGCTGTATTAGAAATGGGAATTAGCAAAATTGGAGAAATGGACAGGCTAAGAAAAATAGCAAATCCAGATATAGCAGTGATTACAAACATCGGACTTTCTCATGTTGAGAATTTTAAATCGGTGGAAAATACATGCATAGAAAAACTTAAAATAATAGAAGGAGAAAATAAAAAACTCTATATAAATGGTGACTCCCCTTCTCTTTCAAAGGTTCAAACCTCTTCAGAAATTATTCGTTTTGGGGTAAACGGAGCTTATCCTTATAAATGCGAAGAAGTTAATTCAAATCAGTATTCCACGAACTTTATACTCTCCACCGAAAACCTTAAAGAAAACATCAACATACCTTGCTTAGGTATGCATAACGTCTATAATGCACTAGCTGCAATAGCTATTGCTTTAGATATGGGAATACATTTAGATGATATAAAAAATGGTCTATTAAAATTTCATAGCGCCGATATGAGACAGCAAATCTCTAAGTGTGGCGACGTGATTTTAATAGACGATTCTTATAATGCAAGTCCTGACTCGGTAAAAAGCTCAGTTAGCATACTTAAAAACATAAATTCGGCAGGAAAAAACATTTTAGTTATAGCAGATATGCTCGAGCTCGGAAAGCATTCCGCAGAAATTCATTTTGAGACCGGCCGGTACCTAGCTATAGAAAAAATAGATATTTTAATCACGGTGGGAAAAGATTCTTTGTTTCTATCTCAGGGGGCAAAATCAGTTAATCAGAATATAATTACTATGCACTTTAGCAGCAACCTAGAAGCTTATAATAAATTAAAAAATCTGCTCGCCCCCAAAGATAAAGTACTTATAAAAGGATCTCGCGGAATGCATGTTGATGAAATAGCCGCCTGGCTTAAACAAGATTTTTAATCGCTTTGTTTAGGGGTTTAAAATATTATTGCCGATTTATTTGGGCATTATCTCATTAAGGGCTTGTTTTACTAAATCTTTTCTCTGTTGTATAATATCTGGTTCTTTATTTGCTACATCATCGAAAAGAGCATGTGCAGCTTTCATTATTTGACATAATTGTTCTTTTTGTTCACTGGTTCCTTTTCCATTAATTCTTAGAAATTTACCCCAGTTGAACATAATTATTTCCTTTTTTGTTTTTTTGTCGATGTCTTTCTTAACAAAGTTATTTATTGAATCACATTTTGTAAAGAACTCAATGTTACTTGATATAACGTTATTCAAGCGAAATTGACTGAAAGTATTATAGTTAATAATTATACCATCGCCTGAAGGGTCATCTACTTTGTTATTACCGATAGAAATCCAATAGTCATTTGAAATAAGCCATGCCGTGTTTACGTTTACAGCATTTAATCCCTTTAAAGGGCTTAGAATATCATTATTCACCTTATGCTGTATATATCTAAGCTTAAAATTATTTAACGCCGCATCGAATTGTTTTCTAGCATCATCTAGCTTTCTATTTAGATTCTCTTTAGTTTCTTCCACACCTTGAGGCTGGGATTCGTTAGAAGCATCTAATTCATCTATAGCTTCTTTGGCACCTTCTAAAATTGTTTTTGTACCATTTGCATGTGTATTCTCAATATCTAAGAAATTTCCAATATTATTAAAATTACTAGAATTATTTAATTCTTGAGCGTTTGTTTTTACCTCATTAATATATTTTTCAATAGCTGTTACTTTGTCGTTAAATGTGCTATTTTGATTTCCTTGGTCTGTTGTTCCATTTGGGTTTGCGATAGGAAGGGGGTCGGGATTCGAAACACCGTCGGGATTTACTTCAGGGTGTTCTTCAGAATCATCTTTTCCTTCATTTTCTTTTCCCTCAATTAATTTTTTTATTCTATCGTATTCTGCTCGCTTTGCTGTAGTGTCTTCACCTAGTTGCTCCAAAACTTTCGCATGGCTTTCAGACATAGCATCAACTATATCATTTATTCCAGGCAATTCAATGTTATTTTCTAAAACCTTGCGTGAACTCTCTAAAACTGCTTCCCATTTTTTAAGAATCTCTTGTTTGTTGTAATTATTAAAATCAATTTGATCTAAATTTTCTTCTGAACTTTCTTCATTAACAACTATTATATCTTCTTTTGCAAATTCTTCAATTGCATCGTTGAACTCCTTAAAGCTTTGGCCAGCCGCTTGCGTGAAAAATTTTTTTAAATTTTGGCTTTCATCTATAGCGCCTCTTAATGTTTTCATTTTTTCTTTTATATCATCTTCGTTACTCGTCAACATGCTCCCGTGCCCTTCTTCGTCCCCACCCATTATAAAATTTTCAAATTTTTCTGGAAGAGCATTGAGCTTATCACTTACTTTATTTATTTCACCTTTAAATGCAGTTGAGTTTTCTTCTGTCCAATCTTGTAATTTTATAGCTGTAGGTGAGCCTTTTTTAAGAGCTTGTACAACACCAGCACCTACTAATGCCAATCCCGGCACTCCAACGCCTGAAGCAATGGTTGCTGCTATGCCTGGGTTTTTAGTCACCCAATTTTTTGCTTGATTAGCCACATTAGTTGCTGTTTGCTTAGCCGAAGTACCGCTCATATTTACGGCTCCCATTGAAGGTGCAAAACCACTTGCTAATCCTAATATTGAGAGAGCCGCTGAAGCAAACTTCTTGCCGAATTTACCAGTACCTCCCGCAATATCTTCAAGTTCATTTTCATCAAGAAGATTTGATTTTTCAACTTCACTCATTAAAAGACCAATGAATTCATTTTCAAATTGTTCTATGCGCTCTTTATAGCCTTTTTCTTTACAAAGACGGTACAAACCTTTTAAGCCTTCTTCTTCCTTAATAAGTTTTTGGTCTACAACTTCCTTTAGTATACTTTTTAAAGATTTCATATTTTTTACCTCCATATATATAATTTTACAACTGTTATTATATACTATATATATAATTTAGTCAAGTAAATTTTTAAAATTTAGGCATATAATAATATTTTTTACACTTTTGTTCTTTCTAAGCAATTTTTTCTTGCCTTTTTAATTACTATAAAAAAATTAACAATCACTCAACTTTAGCGAGTAATTGTTATATATATGTATTAATACTCAGAAGATTTCAAAATTAAATGAAGTTAAACACTATAATATATTTATAATAAAAATTATTTTAAGCACTTGAATTTTAAACTACCTGCAAATTTGTTCTTTTTCTTTGTCAAAATCTATAGTTACTTTCTTTCTATTAAATCTATTAAGCGCTTCATTTCCTTGCTTTATGATTTCTCTAAATCCTTCCTCACAGCGGCATCTGAAAGATTTTCTTCTCAATTGCATTAATTCTTTAAAACTATCATCTTTTGTTAATTTACTATCAACATTTTTATAAACTTCGTATATTCTGCGACTAAGCACATTCAAGGATTCGCAGGTTTCAACCTCTAAAAGTGCTAAAAACTCATCTTTTACTTCACGCGGCGTTAATGTTGCAACACCTCTTAATAAGCGATAAACTTTAATTCTAGATTCGGCAATTCCTGGGCGAGTATAAATTGGAGTATGTCCATCTTCGGTATGTTTAAATGCTTTATCTAAAATTTTTAACCAAATTCTAAATATATGGGCTTCATCTTCACGAATCTCATCGCGAGTACTTTTCTTCGAAGATTCGCTCTTTTTCTTTGAATTTTCTTCTGGCTTATTTTCCATTTTAATTCCTCATTTCTTACAATTTTTTGTTACAAATTTAATTTTTCATCAAGAAAATCTTTGCACGTAAATTTATTTGAATTTTAAATTTATGTTATTATTATTGTACTACTTCGAAATATAATCTGTCAAGTTAAGAAGATAAATAGATTAAAAATATAATAAAACAATGAGCTACTTTAAAGGACACTGAAGAAGGAAGAATATTCGTTTATAAATTATATTTTTTAATAGAATCTATTTTGATTTTTAAATATTATTTATTGTTTTTAGGTTGGCTTAAAGAAAAATGCCAATTTAAATTATTGAGCATTTTTGGATATAAATACAAAAAATAGATTTTTTATACCCTTTTATTTGGAAGATTTATAGAACTTAAAATTATTTTTTTGTGATTTATTTGAACAGATTTATGCCTAAAACATTTGCTGAATTTAGAACCTTTGCACCAAAAAACAAGCACCGCCTAAAAAGGCAATGCTCGAAAAAATTTAGTTTGAGTTACTATTATGACTACTAAAGTTAAAAAACCGCCTTATTTACTAGACGTATTGGTCGCTACTTCCCATTTTCAAATACTATTTTATCATCAAAAAACCCAAAATTTTACATTCAACTATCATCATGGACTCTTAATTTTGATACTTCATCTACAATACTACGAATTACCTCATCGAAGTAAAGATTGCCATTCAATATTTCATTTAATCTTCCTAAACTTTTTTTGGAATAACCATCATTTATTTCCAATTTATTTTTTTCTTTTAATATATAATTATTTAATATGACTTCAGCTACGTCAACAATATCATAAACTCTCGAACTCATGGAACTTTCTTCTTTATCTAACTTGTGGTTTGCGTATGTTTTTAAGTTGTATAGATCATCTTCATCGATCCGTTCTGCTGCAAATTTTACTGCTTTTACTGCTGCTTTTACTGCTGCTTCTTCTCCATTTACCATTATAGAAAGTATTTCTTGTTTTATTGTCTCCATAGCACCATCTAACTCACTTATTTTGTCTGTATCAAAGTCTTTGCTTTCCCAACTTAAACTCTCTAATACCTTAACTATAATGTCTACGTGCTGATATGCTCTATTAAGCTGGTAATGTTCAAGTTTTTTTTCTAAGTCTTTCTCAGCGTTTGCCTGTGCTGTTAGTGCAGCATCTCTATCTTTTTCTGCGGTTTCTTTTCCTTTCTGAGCTGTTTCCAGCTCATTGAATAATTTTGCTTGAGGTGAGTCCTTAAATTCTTTCTTCTTTGTGCCTATTTCATTCTTTAAGGCGTTAATATCACTCGTATTCTTGCATGCAAAGAGCTTCTTGCGAAGATCATAAAGTCCAAATCCATTTGCGTTCTTAATAGTAGCTTCGTTTTCACTACAAACTTCATAAATTAATTTGTAAAATTCTTGAATATCTTTGCACATTGAACCAAAATCACTCATTATGTCTTTTAACTTACTCTCAGGACTATTTTCATCTAATGGTAAAACTCCATCTAAAGCCATCAGAGCAGGCAACGTTGCTTCTGCAACTTCTGTACTTAAGATTATAAATCCTCCAGAGTTCTCTTTCTTACTAATTGAAAGCGCTTTGTCTAAAAGATTAATCCAAGCTCTTAAAACTACTACTTTATTATTTTTTAGCTCTTCATCTTTTTTGCTTTGATCGTCGTCTCCGGAGTTGTCGTCTGAAGCGTTTACTATTTTCTCGAGCTTGCTTTTTAAATCCTTTCCTCCAAGTCTCATAAATGCATTATAAGCTTCTTTCTCGGTTTTAGCTTTGATAACTGCAATACCATCTGCGTTATCTCCTGCCGCTGCAGGCTCTTCAAAAACTGTCTTTAAACCAAGAATTTCACTGGCAAAATTTTTAAATTCTCCCTCATCCATGATTTTAAAATTATCTTTCTTGGCTTCAAATTTCTTACCAATTTCATTTATCTTTTTACTAAGGTATATTGCTGACAGATCTTCTAAATCAACCTTCTTTAAAGCGTGCGCTCCAACGCCTAAAATAGCTGCCAAACCAATGGCTCCTCCAGTTGTTAGCGCAGTGCCAACACCTACCTTCGTTGGATTTTGCTTAACCCACGCCATACCTTTTCTAGAAATTTCGCTTATATTCTTATTTTCAGTTAAAAAACTTGCTCCGGCTGTTGGAGAAAAACTGCTTGTAAGTCCAAGAATAGAAAGTGCTGCAGCAGTGAATTTCTTGCTATTCATTATATTTGATCCCCCTGCAACTTTTAATAAATCTTCATTTGAAATTTTCAAGTTTTTTAGTCCCTCCATTAAAATATTTATAAAATCCTTGCTAAAACGCTCCTCAGAGCCTTCGTAACCTCTCTTGCAGCATAACTTATAAATCTTCTTCATTTCTAAGTTATCGAGGTTTAGCTCTTCTTTTTTCATATCTTCTAGAATTTTCTTTAGACCTTCCATTATTGCTCTCCTCCTCTAATAAGTTTAATATTCAATTAAAGGTCATAGTTGCAACTATCTCTTATAGCAACTATCTCTTATAGCAACTATCTCTTATAGCAACTA
>CAMNXD010000012.1 GCA_946566955.1 uncultured Clostridia bacterium | reverse complement strand
CGATCCAACAAAAGAACCTGAAGAACAACCAGAGCCTCTGCAGCAACCAGAAGAAAATAGCGAGACTTCCAACTCATCTGAAGAACCTAACTCTGAGAGTGATGAGGAATTATACGAAAAACTTAGTGAAGATGCCAAAAAAGTGCTTGAATTTAAGAAATCCTATAAGAAATATGAAGAAGAACCCGAACCTGAGATTAATAAAGAATTACACAAAAAATTTAATGAAAAAATCAAAGGATGGTTTAGTACTCAGGAATCCTATAAAGATATGTTTTCTAAAAAAAGCGAAAATAGTTTGAATCAATTAATTAATTTTGCGGAACAAGAAAACATGACTGCAGAAGAGAAAAGTGCTTTTGAAGAATGGTGTAAACAAGTTAAGACTCAAAGTTTTAGAGAGGCATTTGAAACCTGTTTTAATGATTATAATAAACTTATAGAAGAAAAAGAAAATAAAAATATGACGTGTAGTTACAGGACAGAAATGTATTCAATCCTAAAACGATATAAAGTGTATTTAGGCTTATTTGTATCCGCGTTAAAGTGCTATGAGGGGATCAATTCTTACGAAAAAATATTTAATATAGATAAAAATATGTTTAGCTCTTTGAGTATTGACAATAAGGAGTGGCTTGACGAGAAAACAGAGGAATTCTGCAACAATGTTTTTAATTTATCTGAACAGTTTCGCATAAAGTATTCGAAGGGAATTGAAAAGGTTACTAAATTATGGCGTGCATTTATCGGCGAAATAGATAGTGAAAATTTCTTTTTTAATTCAAGCAAAAAATTAGGAACTCTGTTTAAAGAAAAATTTTCAGCTATTTTGAAAAAAGAATCCCCATTAAAACATTGGGCAGAGTATGTTATAAAATATTTAGAAGAATACGATAAAGATATTACCACAAATTTAACAGAATTTATAAAGATAATGGTTCAATCCGGATACCAAGTTGAAGCTAAGGAAGACATTGAATATTATTTCAAGGACAATTCTACAACGATTTTTAATCTTAGCAGTATAGCGGAAGAAGACTATAAAGATTATTATGGGTACGCATTAAACTTGGGCCTTGAAAAATATAAATTAACCCTAGATCCTCAAAATATAATAGAAAAATGTGAAGAGTTAATCAAAAAAGAATTAGATACATTTAAGACCATTAATGGTGATACGAGCGAGCAATTATTAGAGAAATTTAGTGAAGAAATGGAAAAAGTCTTTGAGAACTATTCTGACGGGGTAAAAAAATTAGAAGATGTTTTTGAAAAGCCAAGGCAATTAAAAGCCATATACAGAAAACAATTGAAAGAATTAAAAGAAATTAGCTTCCCCTTCATCGAAAAAAAACTTCGGGAGTTCAATGAAACATGTTTATACTACATTAATCATTTTATGAAGTATATAAAACGTTTTAGAGACGAAAATGATATTGATAAGCTTATTAAGAAAAAGAACAAGTTAATTCAAGATTGGAATGAAGATTTAGCGAGTATCAAATTGAGCTGTGGTAATGATTGGATGGAAGACACTTTTTCAGATGAGTGGATGGAAAAACAATTTGAATATTACAAACAATCACACCCTGAAAAAATTGAAGAACCATACCAAGAAGCGTTTGAAGAAGAACCTGAATCGGAGGATAATTCGGACGATCCAACAAAAGAACCTGAAGAACAACCAGAGCCTCTGCAGCAACCAGAAGAACCCAAACCTGAGATTCAGTCGGAAGAACAGCCAGGAGAGCTGAAGCCGGAAGAGAATTCCGAAAACTCCGATATTGAGCAGCAACAATCTAATTCCGGAACCACATCTACTTTTCAGCAGCCTAAAGAGCCAGAAAACCCATCTAAACCTAATTTGCAGCCCGAACCATCCAGTACAAAACCACTTGAAACTGATCATACTCAGCAACCTAAAGATGAGATTGAACCTACTACTAAGCCCAATAGCTTTCATCAACTTGGAGATGAGATCGAAGCTGTTCCAACAGAGTCCAATGCGCATCAACAGAATATAGAGCATGAAGAACAACCAGAGCCTCAGCAGCAGCAAGAAGGAAATGTAAGTGAAATAGATTTGTTTAACAAATTCCAAAATCTTTTCAATGATGGAGGAGTGTGTTTTATTCGGCCTAACATAAACGGTTTGAAGAAGGGACGGGAACCATCCGAAGCTTCAGTTGCACTGGCCTTTATGCATGTGTTCAATCCGATTTTCTCTGATAATAAGCAAAAAAAGACTAGAAAAGCGCTTGAAGACATTAAAAATAAGTTCATAGACCACGATAAGAAATTCAGGCCTAAATACGTGGCTCTAATTAAAAAAAGAGAAGAGGCTAAGAATAAGGGAGATTTAAACGACGATAGAAAGCGTGAGAAAATTCAAAAAGAAGCTAAAAAACTTTTTGAAAATGCTCAGAAGAACTTAGATAAAATTACGAAGAAACTTCATTCAACCCTTTCTCTTAAAGATCAATATACATCACTTAAAAGTGTTGTTGACGGAAAACTCTACAACGATCTGAGAATATCTGATAGTCCCGTCACTGAGCCCGCTGAAATTTCTCTTAATACTACTATAAATGATTCCGAATTTAAAGGCTGCATAGATAGATTTTTCAAAATTTTCGGCATTCGCGGTAATACTAGCTCTGCCAAAGATATAAAAGAACGATATTATAGAATTGGAGTTATAAGCTATAAACCCATAAATAACTATAATAGAAACCGGCGCTTAGACTATGTCTTTACAGAGATATTTGATAAATATTTCGATGAAAAAAGTAGCGATTCTCAAACTAGGAGATGGTGCCAGCGCTTCCAAAAAGAATTAGGAAAGTATAGCAGCAATTATTTTACAAAGTTTATTAATCTGGAGAAAACAATTGCTGATGATGTAACGGTTCTCAATAATACCTCCTCTGGCAACGGGAAGAAAATAGTTGACCTTTTCAAAAAAGCGCGCAAAGACTTACTTAAAATCTTTGAGGGTATGTATCAAAACTCTAAAAACCTTCTTTACTACAGAAGCTTAGTTCGTAAAAACAAAGACTATTTTAAAACTAAGATGGATATATTTAAAAAGCTTAAAAAAGAAACTGATGGAGACCCAGAAAAGCTTATAAATGAGCTAAAAAAAGGGAAAACTGCAGTATATAAATATAGTGGAAAATAACTTCCTTACCGTGACGATTTTTTTAATAATCGTCATGGCACTTTTTTATTTCGAATAATTGTCTATTTTGGTCAATCTGCGTTGACGGCTTTATTTACCAGCTTCATCTCTAATAATAAAAGCAATTTTGCAATTTTCGCAGGATATTATCAATATAGACGTTTCTTTTTCTTGGAAATAATTGCTTTTAAGTTTACATTTGCAGGTGGGGCAGTATAATTTCCCGCTTTCTGCTAGTTTACGTAAGCTTTTAGAATTCATTTTAAGAAGATCGTTGTTTAATAATTTTTCAAGTTCATTCATAATAACTTATTTTATCATATTTATTGGCTGTTTGAATAGAAAAATTAAGATGTAAGAGTCTTTAATTTCATTTTATAGTTGACTAACCGAAAAAAATATGATATAATTAAAAAAATTTAATTACTGGAGAAACACTATGAATTGTATAATTTTAAGTTTTCAATTAAATAGTAAATATAGCTATTGCGGATAGTTGATATCTGTAGTAGAAGCTTTTAGTCATTGCAGATATCAATTTAGATACTGTAATGGCTCTTTTATTTAAAAAACTTACGAGCCAAGCTATGAAAATTAGTTTTGGTTCTTTTTTATTTTAGACTTTAGATGTAACTTCAACACCTACTTAAATATTTAAAAAATTTGAAGGGAGATATTAATATGCATAAAAAATTATCTGGGACCTTTATCCTGATGGCTTTAATAACCTTTGGAATAATATGGCAAATTGGACAAAGAAGTTCCAAACAAACTTTAAAAGTTGGGATTATACAGCTTGTTGAACATGAAGCTTTAGACTCTTCTCGACTTGGATTTATTGAAGGACTAAAAGAGTCGGAATGTGAAGGTGATATCATATACAAAAATGCCAGCGACGATTTAGCTACCTGCAGTTTAATTGCAAATCAATTTGTCAGTGAAGGCTGCAGCTTAATTTTAGCAATCGCTACCCCTGCAGCACAGTCTACGGCTGCCGTAACTTCTAAAATACCTATTTTAATTACCCCTATTACTAATCCCGAAGATGTAGGACTTGTAAAATCGAACGAAAAACCGGGAGTAAACGTTACTGGTACCTCCGATTTACCACCGGTTGCGAAACAAATTAAATTGATTAAAGATTTAAAGCCTGAGACTAAAAAAATTGGAATTCTGTTTTCATCAAGAGAGGCGAACTCGAAATATCAAGCAGAAATAGCTTTTGAAGAAGCTGAGAAAATTGGTTTCAATCCAGAGTTTTTTACGTTTTCTCAAATGACGGAAATTCAGCAAGTTATGGAAACGATACCTAATGACATTGACGCAATTTATACTCCCACTGACAATATGGTTGCTTCCAACATGGAGCTTATTTCTAAAATTGCACTTAGTAAAAAAATGCCAGTGGTTTGTAGCGATGAGAACTTAGTTTGCAAGGGAGCAGTTGGCACCTTTGGCATCGACTACTTCCAGCTAGGTAAACTGACGGCAAAACAAGCAATAAAAATTTTAAAAGGTGAAACAAGTCCCGAAAGTATGCCTATTGAATATCTAGAAGATGTGACGCTTACTTTAAATCGAAAAGTTTTAGAAGAGCTAAGAATAATAGTCCCTGAGGAATTAAAAGAAAAAGTAAACTGGATATTTTAATATAAGTATCTTCTTTGTCATTTACTTCTTAGGAAATTTGAGTTATAGTTTTAAAAGCTTTTAAAAAAATTAATTTAAGCTTTTTATGTCTTAAAAGCGTGAAATAGTGAGGAAAACTTTATGAAAATAACTTTAGTTACAGAAAATTGGGCCAAAATTGCTCAAGCAAAATTATTTTTAAATCCACTTGGAGTAGAGGTTGATAACATCAAAATAAAAACTATAGAAATTCAATCTGATTCAATCGAAGAGGTTGCTAAGTACTCTGCTAAGTATGCAAGCGAAAAATTAAAAAGTAACGTGGTTAAAAATGATACTGGATTAATAATTGAAGCTTTAAACGGATTCCCCGCAGCTTATACTCACTATGTTCAAGAAACTATAGGAGAAGATGGAATTTTAAAATTATTAGAAGGTATAGAAAATCGCACGGCTTACATCCTACAAGCTTTAGCCTTCTGTGAGTATGGTAAAGAGCCTATAGTTTTTTCATCGAAAACTAACGGTGATATAGCTTTAAAGAAGCAAGGTGAAAATGGTTGGTTCTTTGATTATATATTTATTCCCTCTGGGCAAACTAAAACTTTAGCTTGTTTTCAGTCTGAAGAAAGACTCAAATTATGGAACGGCAGCAGCTACAAAATGCTAGTAGAATATCTAAGTAGCTCCGGTATAGCGGAAAAGTAAATTATAAATCTGGAGCACTTAAATACCCAGAGGAATACTATACTATAGCTCGCAAATATTAAATTAGATCATCAATGTTAATGTCTTGACAAACAAAACTATTATTAATAACATTTGTGAATGAAGTGTTCTGATTCAGTATTTAGAAAGGGAGGTAAAAATGGTTTTAGAAAAAATAAAAGCTATTTTAAGTGAGCAATTTGATGTAGAAGAGTCGGAAATTAATCTCGAAACTCGATTGGTTGAGGATTTAGAAGCCGATTCTTTAGACTTAGTTGATTTGCTTTCTTCTATAGAAGACGAGTTTGATATAGAAGCTGAGGATGACGTTACAAGCTCGATTTCAACAGTCGAAGACATCGTTGAATATATTTGCGATGTTACTGGTACAACTTAAAAAACTAAATTAAACATTTTCGGACCGCAATTTTCAGAGAGCAATCTCGGGGTTGCGGTTTTGTGATATATATATATATATATATATACTTGACATTCTTTGTGATTTTTGTTAATATTGTAGATAATCGCAGTTACATCTCATATTAAAAGAAAGGAAAGTGGTAAAAATGGATACACCAAAACAAAGAAGGTTTGCAAATAGTTTAAAAACTTTAAGCAGTAGCATTAGTGAAGATAAGCTCAAAGCTTCATATGGCATAATGTTCGTTTCGGGTATGCCTAGACCTATATCAGATTTAAAGGAGTTTTTGAAGAATCTTGCACAGCTTTGCGCAAATTCAATGAAACAAGGTGTAGATGCAAATGAAAGCGGAGCAGAACTGACTATTACGGGAACGGAGAAAAAGAAAAGTCAAAGCAAGTCATATTTAAAAGAAATTGTAAATAAGTCTATTGAGGCGGAAAAATATTTAAGACATCTTTACTTAACGTTCGCAGGCAAGGGTTCACAATTAATAGGAGACTTAGTTGATCCTCAAAAAAGGCTAGAAAAGTACCCTGACTGCAGTTTTGCTGATACCTATAAAGACAAAATAGACTGGGAAGAATTAAAAAACAAGTTAGTAGGCGTAAAAGATGCTCTTATAAAAGCTAAAGAAGCTAAAGACGTTAAATCTTTTATATCTGTTTTAAATTCTAAATCAGTAAGAAGTAATCTCGAGGCTATGGCTACACGGTTAGATGAAATTGGCGATGAGTTTAAAAAGGAATATGAGAATTACCTTAAAAAAATAAAACAAGCAGATCAGCAAGCGAAAAAAAAGCAAGAAGAAAAAGAAAAACAGGAAAAGGAAAGGCAAGCTAAAGAAAAGCAAGAAAAAGAAGGGCAGAAAAAAATTGAATCAGCTCGAACTGGCGCAGATAAACGCTTGGAAGAACTAAAAGAAGAAATTGATTCCATCGACCAAACTTTATATACCATATTTAATGATAAAGGCCCTCTGGTGCTCAGTAAGCTTCTAAGCTTTTTTGAGAAGCTTAAAAAGCTTTTCGAAGATTTAGAAAACGATGAAAGCAATAGCTGCTTAGAAAAAAACGTGAAATATTTTACCAATGCGGTAGAATATTTAAAAAAACTTAGTGCAGACTTCCCGTGTGAGGATTATAATCTAATAAACAACGCAAACCTTTTTAAAAAAAGGATTAAAAAGAATTTTGGAATCAAATCTTTTTCTAATGCGTATATGCCTTCATTTGATTTTCGGACATTAAAAGGCAGTTTAAATACCTTAAAAAGTGCTCTTATAGAAGCGAAAGATGCTAAGCCTTGCATAGAGGTTTTAAATTCTAAATCTATAAAAGATAATCTCGAGATTATGGCTAACCGGCTAGGTGAAATTGGCGATGGCTTTGAAAAGGCATATAATAATTACATTGATAAGATATATAATTTAGATTATTGCATTTACGTGGAGACAACAAATGCAATGCTTGATTTAGACCTGCTTTTATCCCTATGTACAGCAAAGAATGAGGCGCTCGAAAATAAATTTAGAAATTTAAAATCCTTTAAAGAGTATTTTGAATTTAGAAATGGTAAATATATTTGGAAAGGGGTTGACGAAACTCTTAAAAAGTATCCTCTTTCCAACTTTAAAAACTGGACTTCCGATTTTATTAAAGGAACTTTTAAAAAATATCTTTCTGACTTAGAGACTAAGATGCGCAACGATTTTTTTGTTGAAATTTCCAATTTAAAAGAGAAATATGGCGTTGGTATTTCTTCACTTAAAGAGCAAGGAAAGAGCGTAATAAAACAACCAATCCAACTTTATAGAGTTTTTGATGAGCTTATAAAAAATAAAGGCTTACTTTCAGATGAAGTTGAAGATTTTAGTAATAAAAGTCGTGAAATAGCAGAATTTGTGAAAAGTAAGATTGATAGTTGCTCTAAAGAAGACAAAGCTAGAATAGAGAAGCTTATAAAAGAATCAAATTCCCTTGAAGCTCTTGAAGATGGCCTAAGAAAAATAGAAAGTTTAGGATACAAATAAATTTTTAAAGCTTGCAATTTATTTGCAGGCTTTTTCTTATAAAAATCTAAATTTAAGCTCGCTGCATTATGGATTAGTAAAAGAGACTTAAATTTTTAGCTATTTACAAGGTTTTATACAAAATAGAAAGGTGTTTATGATAAAATATAGATTAATATTAAAATAATTGGGGAGGTCAAAGGATACATGAATAGAATTTTAAATAAGTCTGGAAAAAGTTTACTTTCTTTGATGCTTGTTTTAGTTTTTGCAGTCGCTGCAGTTTATACACTAGCTGTTAGTGCCGTAGAAAGTACTTTAAATGATACTACTGTAGAAACTAATAACACTACAGAAAATCAGCTTACCAGCGAAGAAGTTGATAAAATAATTCAAGATTTAAAAATAACGGGTAGTATTGATAATATAACAGAAAAGTTAGACGAGATAATTCAAAGAGCTCAGCTTTCTGGGAATACCGCTCTTCAAGATTATGCAAGCAATATGAAGACTTCCTATGAACTTCAAAAACAGCTCGATAGCGTAAACAGCTTAATAAAAGCTATGAAAAAGAAAAACTCAGACATAGACGCTCTTGACAAACAAGTTTCTAAAATATTATCCGTTGACACAATACCTCAAGATTTAAATGGAGCTCTTTCTGATGAAGCTTTGCTTGTGCTACAATCTCTTAGCAATGATGATCTTAAAAACATGACTGAAACTCTCGCAGAAATTGAAGGTCTTTTTGATTTAAAGGATGTGGGATCGCTTAACGTACAGCAGAGAAGTTTGCTGGATATAATAGTTCTTAGTAAAATTTTAGAAGATGAGGTTTTAGAGGGCGAAAGACTCGAACTTGCTAAAGACACCCTAGGAGTAGCCGTAACTATACTTGAATCTTATCAAAAGCAAAATTATGATACCCCGTCATACGATAACTTGACTTCAGGAACAGAAAGGTTTTTGCAGGTTGGACGCAAAGCATCCAGTGTACTGCCAGAGCAAATAGTGTTTTTAGACGGCCATTTTAATATGAACTATCCTCCTTTAATGTACGATGGACATGTTTTAATGGCACTTGACGATTTATATCAGTATATCGATGCCAAAATTGATTATATGTATAATAACGCAACTATGGTCATAACTTCTCCAGAGAAAACTTTAGAGATAGTTAGTGGTAAAAATATAGCTTATCTAAATGATAAACCTTTTAACATGCCTGTGCCTATACTTTCCTTTGAGGATACTGTTTATATGTCGGTGGAATTTTTTGCTCAGGCCTATGATATTTCCTACAAGCAAGTTCCAGATCATGATTTTATCGTCCTTTATAATAATTTAGTTCAGCTAGAAAATCCTGCTGTTCCGAATCAGCTCAGTAGAGGTTAAACTTAATTTATAATTATTTTTCTTTTAAAAACCAGTATAGCTATGGATATTTTGAGGAGTTGTTGTTGATGGCTAAATACACAATAATATCAGATATTGGCAAAGGTATAATTTCCTTGCTTCGCGATAAGCTCGTACCCGACGCAGTAGACAAATCGGAAAGCATAGGAATATGTGATCCGAAGGAGAGAGGAGGATATATAGTCGGTGTTCATCCGTACGATATAAAAGAGGACACAAGCGGTAGAGGGGCTGAAAAAGCAACTTTACCAGATGGAAGTATACAAGATCCTCCTGCGATGATTGAACTTTACTATGTAATTTCGGTATGCAGTAAGGCAGAGCCAGAGGCCAAAGCGCTCGACGAAGCTAAAATTATAGGTAAAATAATACAAGTTTTTAAAGATAACCCTAATATTCCTCCAAGATACATGCCAAATAATGCTGGTATGCCTGTTGAAAACGTTCCTATAAGTATGTTGCCTATAAATATGGAAGAAAAGGTTAAAGTTTGGACGATGTTTGGAGAATCTTATAAATTATCTGTTTTCTACATTGTAGGACCTGTAGCCATAGATTCCGAAAATATTCATAAACCCAAGAAAAGAGTTGAAACTATTCATCTTGGAAGTCAGCAATATGAACCTAAAAAAGTCCTAGAGTTTGCAACTCGTATTAAAGAAGAAGACATAGATGACGAATATACCCAGCGTCCAGATGAAGATGAAGACGAAGAAGAAAATGAAGATAATGAGGATATGGAAGATGAAAACAGTGATGAAGAGTCTGAAGATAGCATGGAGAATGATGAAGAAACAGACGGCGAAGACTCAGAAGATGACTTAGAAGGCGAAGAAATTGATAGTGAAGACTCGGAGGATAATTTAGAGAGCGAGGAATCAGGTGACGAAAGCTCAGAAGATGAAGAAGAGTTAGAAAGCGAAGACGCAGAAGAGGCATCAGCAGAATCAGGTTCGTCCGAAGAGGCACTAGTGGATGAGAATGAAGAAGAATTTGAAGAAAATTCAGAAACTGAAGACGAAGCTGGGTCAGATGACATAAACTTTGAATCTTCCGATGAGTAAAAAGAGTTAAGGGGCGAAAAAATGAGAGTTATATATAGAGCATCTTTAGTATTTCTTCTAAAAGACGTATACTCAAAGTATCCAATAACAAGTGCAGTAATTTTATGTAATGGTAAGCAAAATCCGTATACCCGCAAAGCAAGTGGACATTATGTGTTTTCCAATTTATATCCTGGCAAGTATGAAATAAGTATAGTATGCAAGGGCTATAGTAGCTTAAACTTTTCGGTAGAGCTTAAGGAAAACGAGACAAAAGAAATAATCCATGACCTTTCTTACACCCCGGATAACCAAAATATAATGAACTTAACCAGATTTGAACTTACGTGCACTAAAAATAAAAAAGCACTGAGCGGCTTGCCTATAATGTTAAAGCTTACAAATGAACTTGAATTTTTAAAAATGCTCGAACCTATTAAAACTGGAAGTGATGAGCTAAAAACGAATCTCGAAATGGTTCCAAGTCTTTTAGGTCAAAAGTATATATACGAAGTCGAGGGGAAAAGTTATAAGCTCTTCTTTTGGAGCTATGATAATGAAAAAAAATGTTATATACTCAAGGATTTAGTGAGTGAACAAATAGAGCCCGAAGGGAAATTTTTTGCAGTATGGGAGCTGCGTACTGATGAAAAGGGAAGAGCTATAATGCCCCTTATGACTCAGTTTATGAAGGATGATGTAATAAATTTTGAGTGCCGCGCTGAAGATATTACGGGAAAAGTAAGCTTTAACGTAGCGGGTAAACAGCAATCAGGTGAAGTTTTTTATGCTGATGTAAAATTTAAATAGAATCGGGAAGATAAAAATCTTGGAGGTAAGTTATGGGAGTCTTAGTTGTAAATACTGCTCAATGTATGTGTTCTATGGGGACCGCTCCATCTTCACTTATAGTTTTGCCTGAAAGTATGGCGATGGGCCAAAGTAATCCAATCGCAACTATTATGGACAATAAACCAATGGTAAATATCATGCCATTTGCAATGTGTATGTCTATGTCTAATCCGCAAGTTGCATCTGCAACTGCAGCGGCTCTTGGAGTTCTAACGCCTATGCCCTGTACTCCAGTTACTACTGCGCCTTGGACTCCAGGATGTCCGACGGTGATGATTAAAGGAAAGCCCGCACTTAATAATTCTTCAACTGTTATGTGCAACTGGGGTGGAATGATTTCTATAACTAATCCCGGTTCAACAACCATTGCAGTCCCCTGAGAAAATTTAAAAAGTACTTGTAGAAGGGGAGAGCTATTTTGGAAGAAGCTATAGAAAAATTCAGTGATAACTCAGAATATATGCTAAAAGAGTTTAAGCAAAAAACTAATTGGATTCAAAATTATTTAGAATGTAAAAAGGAATCAAGCTTTAAAATTTGCCGAAAGAAAATGCTTTCAAGTCTTCATCTTAAACAAACTGAGCTCAAGTTTAAATTGAATCTAAGCAGTAAAGAAAAATTTTTTTGTGCTAGATATGTACGGCATAATTATAGTCTAAATGATATAGAATGGTTTGCTTTGATTATTACGATGATGTTTTACGCGGATAAGAAATACAGAGAATTAATTCTTAAAATTGAATCTGAAAGCGTGCTAACTTACAATGCTATTTTCAAGCTTTATTTCTTCGTGGAAGATATTTCAGAAATTAAAGGGTATTATAATATACTTTCTCAGTTTGTAGAAAAAATGAATTCTCTTTGTTTTATAAATAGTAGACCTGAAATAGATGTTCGTCTATATGAAAATATAATGAGTAATGCAGAAAATGACATTAAAATTCCCGGACTAAGTTCACGCGTCCCTACGAAAAGCGAAAAAAAGCCTTTGCTTATTCGAGAAGATATAGCACTT
This sequence comes from uncultured Clostridia bacterium, assembly GCA_946566955.1. Classification (GTDB taxonomy): domain Bacteria; phylum Bacillota; class Clostridia; order Oscillospirales; family Acutalibacteraceae; genus UMGS1491. The sequence continues at coordinate 20,904 of CAMNXD010000012.1, read as the reverse complement.
AAGCTTCGAGACTTTATAGAAAGCTCAGAGGACTTTAATCTTCACCATATTTTTATTGAAGGTGATGAGGGTATAGGTAAAAGAACTATCGTCAAGCGAGTATGTGCACTAAAGGAAAAAGCGATAGTTTATATTGATTTATCGCGGCTTAAAAAAGAAGAATTTGAAAATAATATCTTAATTGGATGCCGGGAAGCTTTCTTCTTAAAAGCTTACATTTGTTTTTATAGCAGTAAAAGCAATTTAGATGACTGCGAATATTCATCACGATTAAATTTTGCACTCGATATAGCTAACAGATTTTCGAGTGTAGTTTTTGTACTGCTTGAAAAGAGTATAAATTATAACTGTGATGTATCTAATTTAAAACAAATAAATATTCGCTTGCCGGAACTAAGTAGCGAAGAAAGCATAAAACTCTGGAGCAATGCTCTTGAAAGTCTTCCACTTGATAAAAACCTTAAAATTTCCGAGTTTGTAAATAAATTTAGCTTCACTCCTTTTCAGATAAAGCAAACTGTAAGTAAAGTGGCTAATTATAATATTTTAGAAAAAAACAGCTTAGTAGATAGTGCTTCTATTTCATATGCTGCAAGGAGTCAAGCTTCTATAAAACTTTCTCAAAAAGCTTGGTTAATTAGAAAGAAGCACACTTGGGATGAATTAGTTCTCAGCCCTAAGGAAAAAGAGATAATAATGCGTGCGTGCAATCAAATAAAGCTAAGGCATATAGTATATGATAAGTGGAAAATGAAAGACCGAGTTCTCTACGGCAAGGGACTCAGCATGCTATTTGCTGGCTCTTCAGGTACGGGTAAGACTATGGCTGCTCAAGTTGTTGCAAACGAGCTCGATTTAGATATTTACAAAGTGGATTTATCTAGAATTATTTCTAAATATATAGGAGAATCTGAGAAAAATTTAAATGAAGTATTTGAAGAAGCTAGGAAAAGCAATGTAATTTTACTATTTGATGAAATGGACGCTCTTTTTTCTAAACGTACGGAGGTTAAAGATTCTCATGATAGAAATGCAAATTTAGAAACTTCCTATTTACTCCAAAAAATGGAAGAGTTTAGTGGCATCACCATTATGACCACAAATTTCCTTGAAAACATAGACAAAGCTTTTTTTAGAAGAATAAATTATGTTGTACACTTTGCATTTCCAGATGCCAAAGCTCGAAAAGAAATATGGGAAAAGATGTATCCAAAAGCTATGCCCCTTGCTAAAGACGTAAATTTTGAGTTTTTATCAAAACAGTTTGAAATATCTGGCGGAAGCATCAAAAATGTTGCTTTAACGTCGGCTTTCATGGGTGCGGCTGAAGATGGCAAAATTACTATGAAACACATAGTTAAAGCCCTAGAATATGAGATAAAAAAACAAGGGAAAATGGTTTCTAAGGAAGACTTTGCTTATTATGGCTATTTACTTTAATTTCTACCAAGTCTGTACCTAATAAAATGAAGAATAACACATATAATTATAAGTGTACAGATAGGAGGAATTAAAAATGATAAAATTAAAATCCTTAATTTTAAGTTTACTAGTTAGTTTGGGGGTGGGTGGTTTAGCATCTTTAGCCACTAAAGACTCAATGCAAGTATATAAATTTATAAATCTACCACCCTTTGCTCCGCCGTCAACGGTTTTTCCTATAGTTTGGACTATTCTTTACACTCTTATGGGTATATCGGCATATATGATTTATGAGTCTTCCTCTAAATTACGCTCTGCAGCACTTTCGGTTTATGCATTTCAATTAGTTGTAAATTTTATATGGCCACTTCTCTTTTTTAATGGTAGAATGTTTTCAGCGGCGTTTGTGTGTTTAGTAGTTCTTTGGCTTTTGGTTTTGTGGATGATTACTTTGTTTTACAAAATTAAGTCTTGGGCTGCATATCTGCAAATTCCTTATATTTTATGGCTTACTTTTGCGGCATACTTAAATCTAAATGTCTTTTTGCTAAATAGGTAAGCCAGAAGCAGTAGGTGATTTAGTGGTATTTAAAAGTAGCACCATGAACATTAATTTTAAAGATTCGCTGGCATATCTAACATTTAAAGAGTTAGAAAAATATGAGTTTATAAAACATGCTTATTCCTCGCGCTTAGGGGGAGTGAGCAAAGGAATTTTTAAATCATTGAATCTTAGTTTTAGCTGCGGCGACGAGCGCGAACTAGTGGATCAAAATTACGATATTTTTTGCAGCTCTTTGGGAATTAAAAAGAACATGATAGCAGCTGCCGGCCAAGTTCATGGAAATACTGTTGCTTGTGTAAGTAAGAAAGACTTAAATTTATCTAGCACTGGCTTTACTTGTTTTGAAAATACAGATGCCTTAATTACAAACGAGCCTGGGGTTGTGCTTGCAACGTATCATGCGGACTGTCTTGCTGTTTACATGATGGACCCTAAAAAAAGAATAGTTGGCTTGGCTCACGCTGGTTGGCGAGGTACGGTCAAAAAGATAGCTTGTAAATTAGCCGAAAAATTCGTAAGCGTTTACGGCTCAAGTAAAAATAATATTATTTGTGGACTAGGCCCATGTATCGGAAGCTGTTGCTTTGAAGTTTCGCAGTCCGTACTAGAAGAATTTAAAGCTCTTAAAATCCCTGAAACTTATATTCCCTTTTCAGATAAAGAAAAAAAGCTGAAAATAGACCTCAAAGAGGTGAACAAAAACCTTCTCTTAGAATTTGGATTAAATGAAGAAAACATATTTAAATCAGATGTTTGCACAATGTGCTCAAAGGACTTACTTTTTTCTCACCGAGCTACAAATGGAAAAAGAGGTACTAATGGTTCTTTTATATATATTTTGAATTAGTACTCTCTTAGAAAGTTAAACGAACTAATAAGGTTTAAAGTTCCGAATCCCCACTGCGGATTCGGATATTCTCTGCGGCTTTCGCGAGAGCATCCTCGTATAAAGATTGATCTTAAACGATTGCCCGTTGTGGAAGGGCCATTACCTTGCACTATTGCCCACTGCATAAAAAGTGCTGCTGCGCCGGCAGTTATCGCCGCCGATGCACTGGTTCCGGTTAAAGTTCCTGCTCCAAAGGTATAATATCCGGTAACTCCAACTCCGGGAGCAACAAAGTCTGGAGCCATTTTTGATGTGAGAGTAGGTCCCCAGGAGCTATTTATGTATAAGCTGTTTTCAGTTTCGTTATATGCCCCAACAGCTGTTGCGCCAAGTGCTGTAGAGGGTATAACTACAGTATAATTCGGAGTAGGGGAAACAAATTCTATATCCGGGCTTATAAACCCACTCATAGGAAGCCAAGCATGATATTTTCCACTAATTACGACGTCTCCATGGAGTTTAATTTCCCAAATTCCCGGGACGATATCTTCTATTTGTATCATTGCAAATCTATTCCCATCTTGATGGTATAGTATTTTCACTAGTGATTTTTCGAAGATTAGTTTTTTTTCATAGTAGGTTCCAACAAAAAATGGAATCCTATTTATAATTTCACCTGTTGGGGATTTGAGTGAAAAAGAAATTTTGTCCCATCCGTCGTACCAGATGTATACGCTTAAAGATTTTGCCTTTTCTCCAACTCTTATTTCTACATTTGAAACTTCATCAGTTTCAGCAATAATACCCTCGGTGTGATGTCTAGCATTGCTTTCATTTCCTGCTGCTGTGCATATGGAAACTCCTACTGTGGAAGATAAAAAAGATATATAGCTTTCGAGTCTATTTTGACCATTATGTCCTCCGAAGTTACTGCCCAATCCCAAACACACAACTGCAGGATTTCCAAGTTTTGAAGCTTGCGCTATTCCAAATGCAATACCAAGCATAATATCTGTAGCTTCGTATGCTACTTCCTGCTCTTCGGGAACTAAAAATGCGCGTCTGTAGTAGCTGCTTGCACTTTTTAACTTTACTACTATTATATTTGCATCAGGTGCTGCACCGATAAAGTCTTCATAAGGACGCCCCGCAGCAACGGAAGCCAGGAATGTTCCATGTCCTACGGTGTCTTTGTGGGGCACAATACTATAAGGGTCTTCGCTTTTTAGTGCCTCGTTTATCTGATCTTTAGTAAATACCGTCCCAAAGATTACGTCTTCATTAAATTCTCCCGGTATAGTTTGATCCCAAATATACTGAATTTTAGTTGTGCCGTCTTCATACTGAAATACAGGGTTTTTGTAATCTATTCCAGTGTCTATAAAAATAAGTGATACTCCTTGACCCGATAAATCGAGATATGGTCTTTCTTGCACTCTCATTATTCCCGCTGCCTCCAGCGATTCTCTACCTGTAATGCCATAAATTTCAGGGTAAACGCTTAGAAGGTCGTATCCGAGTTCTACAAAAATATCCTGCATGTGTTCAGCGGTAGTATATAGTATGGCCACTTGGTTTACAAGTATTTTCCCTAGCTTAATATAAGGACGTTTAGCAATAAATTCTTGAAATGACGGTGTATACCAATAGTAAAAAGCTACTGCAGAAGGTAAACTTATAAACTCATATAAGGGCATATTTTGTATTTCTTCATCCGATAATACTGGCAATAGTATTCCTCTCACTTTCACTCAGATATAAAGTTTATAACCTTTAAGTTGATTCATAGTATTTAGGAGACATAGTGTACCGTAGCCCCAGGCGTTATTTGGATATGATGTATTAGGCTGACGCACTGCTCCACTTTTAAGAAATGCTTTTAATCTTTCGCCATATAAGAAAGGGTCATTAATTTGTACGATTCCCCACTGCATCATAAGTGCTGCTGATCCCGTTACGAAAGGAGCAGCCATACTTGTACCGCTAAATGCTGTGTATCCGCCGTTAATTTTAGTCGTCACGATTCCAACAGAAGGGGCAACTAAGTCGGGTTTTGTATAAACAACGTTTAAAGTATATCCTCTTCCTGAAAAGCTTGAGATTATTCCCCGAGATGAATCATACCCTCCAACTGTTATAACGTTTTGAGCGGTCGAGGGCAAAGTTAAGGTGGTATTTATAGAAGGCTGAGTAAATATAGTCTCTTCGGATACTTCTTCAATTGTAGGAAGATAAACATTATATTTTCCGTATACTATTTGACCAGCACGAAGTCTTATTGTAAAAATTCCAACTGGAGGAGTTCCATTTAAAGAATTTATTTGAAAGAATATCTCTTGAAAGGCATTGTAAAACTGAGGCTGACCATAATTTATGAGTATAGATATTCCATCAATATTGTAAGTACGCGTAAGATCGTAGCAAAGAATTTCTCCCGTTGATTTTCCTCCAGGTAAAATCAGCTCTACAGTAAAGGAATCAACGAAATTTTTCCAAAGAGTTATATAAAACGAAGGAAATTTTCCTGCATAAAAAAATGTAATTTCCTGCATTTGACCAGTTCTTATTTCTCCTTCGTAGTGATGTCCTGCTGCACCTTCGTTTCCAGAAGCAACAATTATAGAAGTTTTCCATCGTTCGGCCATTTCATCTATAAAAGTTTCAAATAGCGATTGTCCATTGTGTGGTCCATCGTTAGTTCCATAGCTAATATTTATTGCAACAGGCATATTGAGTTCCTTAGCTCTATCCATAATATATTTTAAAGCTCTCATAAACTCAGTCGTACGAGCAAAAGAGGGATATCCTTTTTCGCCGAGTTTGACTATTATAAGTGATGAATTTGGCGCAACTCCCGTATTTTGACCATTAGACGATCTTCCATTTCCAGCTGCTATTCCCGCAACTGCAGTTCCGTGACCAATTGTGTCGACCTCTGGGACTATGCTATACGGATCAGAGCTTGCAAGAGCTTGATTTATTTCTGCATTTGTGTACTCAGCTCCGTGAGTAAATCCAGAAGGTACTTTCCCATCTGTTGTTTGATCCCACATATATAGTATTCTGCTTGTTCCGTCTTCATTTATAAAGTCGGGGTGTGTATAGTCTATACCAGAATCTATAATTCCAATAGCAACTCCTTCGCCGGTTAGATTAAAATCCTGGGAGTTTTTAGCGCTTGTTATGCAAGATTTACTGAGTGCTTCTTTTAAGTTAATTGTTAGTGTTTTTGGAGCTTCTATGTGCTCAACCTCGGTATATCTTATTAATAAAGGAAATTTATTTATATCGAGCGTACCTATAGCATAGTTTTCGTTTAAGATTTCTATTTCAATATCTAGCTCTCGTCCAACGTTTATTATGTCGCCATTGTACTTTATAATAACTTCCCACGTATTATTTGATGCGCTATATCCTGATTCTAATTCCGTATTTTCAAATTCCGTTATAGTTCTTCTATCGGGGATTCGGTTTATAAACGGCATTTACTCATCTCACCTCTAACTAATTTATATGTTGGGGTTTCGAGTTTATATCCGCTTATATGTTTAGAAGTTTAAAAGCATTTATTGATATATAAAATTAGGTGTTTTTAGTTACAGTAGGGGCCTTATTAACGTTATAACATTAATATTTTTAATAGAAAGAGATTTAATTATGAAAGTTTTTTGTTTTGCAGGGCGTTCCTAGATTATAAATCTCGAAGAAATAAAAGTTAAGCTTAAAAGAGAGACCGTAAATTTAATTGAAAATCATATGGTCGCAATCTTTTATAGTGGATGAAAAAGCGACTTTGATTGGCTTTGTGCACGCTCTATTTACGAGCTTAAAAAAGGTTATACATTTATGTTGTCTTAAAACAGAGCGGATGGATAGTAATATTTAATTGTCTTTGTTAAATATCACTACGGCGGAGCCTTTAAAACCCTAAAATACGCAAAAAAATATTGTCTTCGACAATAAATTTAAAAATTATTTATTTGATTTAGATTTTATTTTGGTGTCACTTGATTCTACCTTGAGATTAAGTATTTTGTTTATATCTCTAAGATTTACCGCTTTTTCTATATGGATATAGTTTATAGTTATTTCTCCGTCTAAATCAGCGACGGTCCGCGCAACTCTTAGAAGTTTTTCGTATCCTCGAACAGAAAGAGCTAAGTAATTATAAGCTTCCTCGAGAGCAGCTTTAGCTGTTTTAGTCATATAGCATGACTGAATTAACGCCTTTGAAGGCGCTTTGGCGTTGGAATAAGCGCTGCAAGCTTTATATCTTTCGTTTTGTATAGCTCTTGCAGTATTTACTCTTTCTCTTATTAATTTAGAGGTCTCAAGCTTTTCGGTAGAATTTAAGTAGCTGTAGTTTACAGGTGGAACCTCTATATGTATATCTATTCTATCGAGAATCGGACCTGAAATCTTCGAAACATATTTTTCTCTTGCATGATTTGTACAAGTACATTTTTTAGTGGGATGGCCATAATATCCACATGGACATGGATTCATAGCTGTTATAAGCATGATGGAACACGGATATGTAACGCTAGTTTTTACACGCGAGATAGTCACGCAGCCGTCTTCAAGAGGCTGTCTTATAGCTTCCAAAGACGCACGGGAAAATTCCGGGAGCTCATCTAGAAATAAAATTCCGTTGTGTGCTAGAGATAGTTCACCGGGCCGCGGCCAAGTTCCTCCACCTGAAATACCAGAAGTTGATGTACTGTGATGTGGGGATCTGAAAGGGCGCTGAGTTATTAATGGAGTATCCTTTGAAAGCATTCCTGCAATAGAATAAATAGAAGTGGTTTCTATCATTTCTTCAAAAGTGAGGTCTGGCAGAATTGAAATTAAATGTTTAGCCATCATGCTTTTTCCCGTACCCGGAGGGCCTGTCATTAGGACGTTATGGCCTCCCGCTGCAGCTACTTCTAAAGCGTACTTAGCTTCTTGCTGACCTTTAATGCTAGAAAAGTCCAGTTCGGAATTTTCAGTTTTTTCTGGCAGCTTAATTGTAGGATAAAAATATAAATTATTATTTTCAAAGTACCTCATAAGCTCTGAGGCATGTTTGAGAGCATAAACTTTTATCCCTGGAATTATTGCAGCTTCTTTAGCGTTTTCATAGGGAACAAATACATTTTTAAATCCCTCTTTTTTTGCTCCAAGAGTCATAGAAAGGACACCACTAACTGGAAGAATTTCTCCACTTAGTGAAAGTTCTCCAATAAATGCACTTTCATCTAAATTATAAAGAATTTGACCGCTCGCTTTTAAAAGCGACAAGAAAATTGGCAAATCGTATTGAGAACCACATTTTCTAACGTCAGCTGGTGCAAGGTTTACAGTTATTCTTGCTAGGGGAAAAGTAAATCCGCAATTCGTGATTGCCGATCTCACTCTGTTTCTAGATTCCTTTATTGATGTATCTGGCAGACCTACTATGTCGCAGGTAGGCATTCCTTTTGAAACGTCGGATTCGATTTTTACTACGAATGAATCTATGCCGTTTATCCCCATACTGTAAACTTTCGAAACCATAAATCCTCCTTTGACCCAAATTAGATATTTTTAAAGTGTATTATTGTACATTAATTATAAATTGTTCCCAAAAATATTTCAAGTATAATTTAACTTGAATAGTAATAAACTCAAGGAATTTTAACTTAATTTCAGCTACAATAGTCTTCGAGTAGCATGTTTAGCTCTTCTTCTGATGATGCCTCTATTCCGCTGCGCAGCAGCTCTTGGTCTTTTATAGGTAGCCCTTCGATTGCAGTAGAGGTAATGCGTATAGGACTAGGCATCCCAGATTTAAAAATTGCCAAGTTCCCTTCGTATTCTTTCAGTTCATACTTTTTAGGTGGTAGTGCTGCACAATCTTGATTTTTTAATTCTTGAAATGACGTGGAGTTTTTTGGAGGAGGTGGTTCGGCAGACGTATGAGGATTAAGAGAATGTAAGTAATTAAATGATATAAGTCCAATAGAAAAAATTGTTAAAACACCTAGTCCAACTGCATATTTTTTCATGAAAAAACTTCCTTTGAAACTAAATTGTTGTTTCGATTATTATTTGCTTGAAATATAAGCTTTATTCTCTTTATGTAAAAGGGTCCTTGAATAAAAAAGATAAAATTGATTGTTTTGGCGGTTTTTGTTACAATTTGCATGATACTAGATTATTTGAAAGGAGGAGCAAAAATGAAAGTGGATTTAATATCCCATACTTTTAATCCTGAGCAATTAGTAGCAGCGGCTGCGAGGCTATGCTATTCTTCTTCGTCTATAAGTGAACTCAGAGACAAAATAAAGCAAAAAGATGTATCCGCGTTTATAGAGATGTTAATAAAAATGGGTCATGAAAGTCCTTTAGAGCACGTGACTTTTACCTTTGGCATTGAGGGTGTATCTAGAGTACTTTTAGCTCAGCTTACGAGGCACAGAATTGCTTCCTACAGTGTTCAGAGCCAACGGTACGTTAAAAATGAAGCTTTGAGCTATGTAATTCCTCCGGAAATAGAAAAACTACCTGAAGCGAAAGCTGAATTTGTTCGCGCTGTGGAAGAAAGCAAGAAAGCATACGACAAACTAACGGAAATCTTAAAGGAAGAATATAAGCGTCGCTTAGGCTTATGCGATGAAAAAGACGAAAGTAAGCTAGAAAAAATGGCAATTGAAGATGCAAGGTACGCATTGCCCAGTGGATGGTGTACTAATTTAATATGTACTTTTAACGCAAGAAGCCTGCTGAACTTTTTTTCGCATCGGTGCTGCAATAGAGCTCAGTGGGAAATAAGAGATTTAGCTTGGAAAATGCTGGAACTATCATTAAAAACTGCACCTTGCATATTTTCGCATGCCGGTCCTGGGTGCTTGCATAAATTATGCCCGGAAGGTAGGATGTCTTGCAAAAAAGTAGAGGAAGTTAGAAGGCGTCGTAAACTTATTTTAGATAAGGTAGGTGAAAAGGGGATATTTTCTTAATTATTATTCCCCGAGCGCAATATGCAAAGAAGACTAATAGTGATAGAGGGTCTAGACGGCTGTGGCAAAAACACTCAAGCTACACTTTTAGAGAAGTACTTTAAGGATAAAATGATAAAAGTAAAAAAACTTTCGTTTCCCAATTATTCTTCTGAATCCTCATCACTTATAAAGATGTACTTAAATTCTGAATTTGGAGAAAGCCCTGAAGAAGTCAACCCATATGCAGCCGCTTCGTTTTTTGCAGTTGATAGATTCGCAGGATTTAAAAAGCAGTGGGCTAAAGATTATCAAAAAAATACTGTTATAATCTCCGATAGATACACAACTTCTAATGCTATATATCAAATGTGTAAGCTAAAAAAAGATCAGTGGAATAGTTACATTTCATGGCTTTATGACTACGAGTATGTGAAACTTGAAATTCCAAAACCAAATCTAGTAATATACTTAAAAGGGGAAATATCAACTTCCCAACATCTAATAGAAATGAGGTATAACGGCGATAATACAAAAAAAGATTTGCATGAGTCAAATATATTATTTTTAAAAAAATGCGAAGAAGCGGCAAAATTCATTGCTCAAAAAGATGGATGGCTGGAAGTTGACTGCTTTAAGGACGAAAAGATGAAAAGCAAACAAGAAATACATAAAGAAATAGTAAGCTTGATTGGAGGAGCGCAAGATGAAGCTAGATTTTCATAAGCCGCAAATCCAACATAGAGACTATTTGCAAAGGATATTAAATTTAAGTAATGACTTTAACTCTGAATCTGCATTTGGAAGCTTGTACTTATGGTGTGATGCCTATGATATTAAAGTGTGCGTTTACAAAGACATACTTTTTAAAATGACTACTCACCCTTTTTTGCAATATGACTTTCCCAAAGGAATTAAGAATTTAAATGAGCTTAAAGAAGCTACTCGACTTTTAAGAGAAGATGCACTTGAAAGAAATTTAAAGGAATTTCGTATGACTAAACTTTTAGAGTCGGAGCTCGAGCTTTTAAGTAAAGCTTTTCCATCTAAATTCACGTTTATTAAAAATAGAAATGATTTTGAGTATGTATACAGCATGTCCGATCTTGCGAATTTAAAGGGAAAGAAGTATCATTCTAAAAGAAATCATATTTCTAAATTTAATAAGCTATATAATTGGGAATATACTAAACTTTCAGCTTCTAATGCTCAGGAGTGTTTGAATTTTTTTAGAAAATGGTTTAAATTAAATACGGACAAAGAAAGCTTGACGAAAATACGTGAGTATTCCGCTTTAGAAAGAGCCTTTAAAGATTATAATTTGCTAAAGCTCAGTGGAGGTGCAATAAAAGTAAACGGTGAAATAATAGCCTGCAGTGTAGGGGAGAGAATAAACTCAAGCACTCTTTTAGTACATTTTGAAAAAGCGTTTTCTGAATTTGAAGGTTCGTATAGTGTGATTAATAATGAGTTTTGTAAAAGTCATGAGAATGAATATGAGCTTGTTAATCGCGAAGAAGATATGGGAATACCCGGGCTCAGAAGATCTAAGCTTTCTTATAAGCCAAAGTTTTTGGTTAAAAAATATAATATTAAATGGGAGGATTGAGGATTTATGGAGGTGTACAGAAAAGCAAGTAAAGAGATGATTGAAGAAATCACTCAAGTGATGTGCGAGTGCTTTGGAGAGCCGGTATGGGTTTTAAAGTTTTTTTTCGAAGAAAGGTTTGATATTAACAACTGCCATGTTTGCATGGTAGACAACAAAATAGTTTCAGTTTTACATGTTATTCCATCAAAGATAAGGTTAGTGCGCGAGACTCTTAACGGTGTTTATATTTATGGTGCATGCACTTTAAAGGAGCATAGAAAAAATGGGTATATGAGTAAACTTATAAATTATACTCACGACTTTTATGCTCGCAGAGGATATGAATGCGCTTTTTTAGTACCTGGTAAACCTGAACTTGTAAAGTTTTACGAGAAACTTAGCTATATAAACTTTTTTAAACTAAGAAGAGTGGAGCTAAGTAACGAAGAAATTTGTGAAATGTGTGGTAGTAAAGATAAACCTTTTTCTATGGAGCAAACAGCAGCTTTAGACTCTTTCACCATGGAAAAATTGCGAATGGAAATTTACGGTAACCAAAATGCTGTACAGTATACAGAAAAAGACATAAGATTCGCTTCTAGACTATATGAGCTTTTTAGCTTTGGCGGTGCTGTAAGCACTAACATGGGATATGGTATTTGCGGATCAATCGGTGAAGGTCAGCTTAAAGTTCGTGATCTTACTTGCAAAAGTTCAGGAACTATTCAACTTCTTCGCGAAATATATGAAAAGTTTCCGAATCAAAAAAAATATATTATTGAAACTTCAACTTCAAATAAGTTTTTTAAAAATTTAGGTAAATCTTATTTTGAGGGTATGATAGCCCCGCTTTCAGAGCTTTGCGGCGGAATTATAGAAAACGTTCTTTATTCTTTAGATGACGACACTTCTCCTTACTTAGGAATTTCTCTTGAGTAATTTTAACGCTGCTACTAGACAGTTTGTGAATAAATAAAGGATGGATTTTTGCAAATGGAAAAATCAAAGATTAAGAAATTTAAAAAAAACGGATGCTTTTTTAAAACTGCATGGATTGTTTTTATTTGTTTAACTTCGGTATTGTTTTCAAAGTTTATCATGATGGGAATAAATGATATGTTAGCAGTTGGAAAAAGTTCTGATACTTTGCAAATTGAAATTCTAGAGGATTCTTCTATTGATGAAGTTGCTCAGATATTAAAAGACAAAAACATCATTACAGAGAGATGGTTCTTTAAGTTATATGCTTTTGCAACTAAATCTCCAAAAATTTTTTCCGCGGGAATTTACGAGCTTGAAGGCAACATGGACTATCAATCAATAATTAATCATATTAAAAATCGTGATAACATAAGAGATATTGTTGAAGTAACTATAACTGAAGGAATGAACATTTTAGAATGCGCTGCTCTTATGGAGAAAAACGAAATATGTGATAAAGATGAATTTTTAAAATACTGTAGCTCTGGAAGGTTTGATGAGAAATATAATTTTATAAAAGAAATTGAAAGTCATTCCCCTAGAACTTACCGCTTGGAAGGATATTTATTCCCAGACACTTATAAATTTTATCGTGGCGAAGATCCCGTCAACGTTATAAATAAGCTTTTGAGCAATTTCCAAAAGAGAATATATCAGCAAACATCTATAGAAGGGCGATCATCGGAAGCTAGTATTTGTCAGCTTGCAGAAGACCAGGGCTTAAGTATTGACCAGCTTATAAATTTAGCTTCTTTAATTCAAGCAGAAGCTGCAAGTAAAGAAGATATGCATAAAGTGTCGTCGGTAATAAGCAATCGCTTAGATACAGTCAAAACTGGAGGTAAAAATCGTTTTGGTGAGTTTTCTATGAACCTTCTTCGTATAGATGCCACCATTTACTATCCTTATAAAACGGAAGCTTCTATTCCCGCAGACATTAGAAAAGGTTTTTCAAGTTCCTATAATACTTATAAAATTCAAGGACTACCCCCTGGACCTATTTGTAATCCTGGATTTGACGCAATACTAGCAGCACTGTTTCCAGCGCAAACTGATTTTTATTATTACTGCCATAGTAAAACAGGCGAATCGTTTTTTGCTCGAACTAACGAGGTGCATATATCTAATTTAAAAAAAGCAGGATTAACATAATTTGCCAGTAATTTCTATTAAAAGTATGTATTTTATGCATTCGTGCAACCGATACTTATCTTATATAAAGCATTAAAATGTAAGATAAGGTCGGATTTTTTATGTATAAGAGAATTTTAATTTTTTTCAGTATTATAACAGCGTGCTTTTGCTTTTACTTTTTTGCTCTGGATGCTATATCTACCAAAAATAAATTTCGTGATGCAGCCATAAATCAGCAGTCTTATAAACTTAAAATCTCTGACGTACGAGGTACGATATATGACTATAGAAATAAGCCGATGGTAAATGTAAATAAGAAACTTGTTGCAGCTGTTATTCCGTGCATGGAGTCTCTTACTGCTCTTACTCCGGTGGTTGCAGAACAGAGCAAAGAAGAGCTTTATAAAAAATGTTCCGGTAATACTCCGTTTACTATAGAAGTTGAAAAAAAGATAAGATGTCCTGGAGTAAAAGTATTTGAAGTTCCTATAAGATATTTAGGTGTGACGCTGGCTCCTCATGTAATCGGGTATCTTTCAGGAGAAAAAAATGGAGTATGTGGTCTCGAAAAAGCTTATAACGACTACCTTTCAGGTAAAAATCAAAAGGTTTCTATAAAATACGACGTTGATGCTTCAGGTAAAATTTTACCTGGTGGAGAAAATATTATTGAGGATAAATCCTATTGCAGTTCGAAAGGTATAGTTCTGCAGCTGGACAGCCGTATTCAAGCTATTGCAGAAGAAAGTGCTAACAAATATATGAGCAGAGGGGCAGTAGTTATAACTCAAGTTCCGGACTGTGAAATAAGAGGGTGTGCTAGTTTTCCTACTTTTTCTCCTACAAGTGTATCGAGATATCTAAACGATAAAAATTCCCCTTTGTTAAATAGAGTTTTGTGTCCATTTAATTTAGGTTCTATATTTAAACTCGTAACTTCAGCGGCGGCCCTCGAAAAGGGAGTAAGCGAGGACTTTCTTTATGATTGTCAAGGTATAAGTGAAGTTGAAGATGCTAAATTCAAATGTTTTAATTCAAAGAAGCACGGACTTATAAACATGGATCAAGCTATTGCTTATTCCTGCAATGGATATTTTATAGAGCTTATAAAAAGCCGTGTTTCTAAGGAGGATTTACTTAAAATGTCGAGCAAATTCAGACTAGGCAAAGAAATACCCTTTTCAGAAATATCTAGCTCGCAGAAAGGTAAGCTGCCATCGATTGAAAGTTTAGAAAACGTAAAAACTCTTGCAAACTTTTCTTTCGGACAAGGCAAACTTCTTGCAACGCCTCTTCAAATTGCTGGAATGATAAATGCAATTGCTTCTGATGGAATTTACAGTCCCCCAAAGCTCGTCAAGGAATTCGTGGACGAAAATATGAGACCACTTAAAAATGAGTTTTATTCTAAACTTTACGAAAAAGAAGCAGTTGTTTCTTCGAAAGTTGCAACTAAATTAAAAAGTTTTATGAAGTCCTCGGTGGAGTATGGTACAAGCTCTAAAGGTAAACCGGAAGGGGTAGAAGTAGCGGCAAAAACTTCTACTGCTCAGACTGGAATAATCGAAGACGGCAAAAAAATAGAGCAATCCTGGTTTGCGGGTTTTTTCCCTTATGACAAGCCAAGATATTCTATAGTTATTCTTTCTGAAGCTGGCGCGGGAGGAGCGGAAAGTGCAGGACCAATTTTCAAAGAAATAGTAGAGAGAATGTATAAAGAAACTCCAGAAGTTTTTTTAGATTCTTAAATTTAAAAGCTAAGCTTAAGATATGCTTGATATACGTCGCTTAAATAATAATTTGTTTTAGAAATTATGCTTTCGAATTCTTTATGAATATCCTCAAGACTAATGCTTTCACAGAAAACGTTTTTTTGATACCAATTAGAAATATCAATAAATATTTCGGGACGATTAATTTTTATAAATAGACAGCTTAGTATAGTTATAGAGCATACTATAATTCTAATAAAAGTTATTCCTAAAGGTTTTTTTCGTGAACTTTTCGAGCTTTCTAAAGTATTATCTTTATTTTTCAAAGTAGCAATATTATCAGACATGTTCAACCTCTTTTTAATTAAAATTCTAAGTGTTTAAATTATTTACTTATTAATTGATAGGTGATATAATGTATATTGATGTAAATTAAAATTTATTAAAAGGAGTATAGATATGAACAATAACGTTGTAGCTCATAACTTCAAAAATTATAATAAAACATCTTCTGCAAAAAGAAAAAGACGCATTAAAATGCTAGCTATTTTAGGGTCTTTCCTAATTCTAAGTAGTTTACTCGGATCTTTGATTTGTTACTTTTTATAAGTGGAAGCTAGTCTAAAATTTTAATTTAATAACTTAAGGACGAAATTATTCATGAAAATATGCGCTATAGTAGCAGAATTTAATATTTTTCACAGAGGTCACGCCTATTTATTAAATCAAATTCGTCTTAAAGGGTATAGTCATATTGTGGCAATCATGAGTGGGAATTTTGTGCAAAGAGGCGACGCAGCAATAATTTCGAAGCAAGCCAGGGTAAAGGCAGCACTGAGAAATGGAGTGGACCTTGTGATTGAACTTCCAACTACCAAAGTGCTTGCAACGGCTGAAAAGTATGCATTTTATGCAGTAAAGTTAATAAATTGTTTAGGGTGCGTGGATGCAATAGCTTTTGGAAGTGAGTCTGGAAGTCTTGAAAAATTAAAAACCATCAAAAAGGCATTAAAGGCTGCTAGCTTTGGAGAAATCCTTAAAGAAAACTTAAAAAACGGTATTACTTTTTCAGTAGCGCGCTCAAAGGCAGTCTCTAAAATTTTAAATTTACCTGAAATTGAAAAAGATATAAAAATGCCAAATAACATACTAGCCATCGAATATTTAAAAGCTCTTGAAACTTTAAACTCAAATATTTTGCCAGTGACTATCAAAAGACTTGAAAACCCAGAAAAGTATTTAAGTGCTTCGCAGCTTCGAGAGTTAATTTTTAAAAATGATAAGTCCTATAAAAATTACGTTCCTCAATCCTCGTGGAATATAATAGAAGAAGAAATAAAATTTAAAAGAGCTCCAGTTAACTTTTTCTCTTCTGATAGAGCAGTTATTCCTAAGCTTAGGAGTTTAAGTCTCGAAGAAATTTCTAAACTTCCGGATATAAGCGAAGGAATTGAAAACAGAATTTATAAATCAATAAAAAACGCTTGCACCGTACGCGAGATTATATTTAAAGCTAAAACTAAACGTTATTCACTCTCACGCATAAGACGAATTATCTTATGCGCATTTTTAGGAATTAATTCTGAAATTGCAGCTATGCCACCAAAATACATAAGAATTTTAGGAATTGGGGAAAAAGGCTTAGATATACTTAAAAAAGCAAAGCTTTCAACGCAGCTTCCGATAGTTTCAAAATATAGTGATGCTTTAAAATTTAGCAAACCCCTTTTTGATTTGGAAAGCCAATACACGGACTTATATCATAGCCTAACTCCTAAAATTTTTCCTTGCGGACTGGAAAAGCAGTTTAAATTAATAAAGGATGATATCATTGACTTATGAAGAAGCTTTGAAAAATATAAAAAGTCTTGAAAAAATAGGGTCCAAGCCGGGGCTAGAAAGGATTTCTAAACTTCTTGGCTTTATAGGAAATCCTCACAGCAAGCTTAAATGTATACACGTTGCCGGGACTAATGGAAAAGGCTCGGTTTGTTTTATGTTAGCTAGCATATTAAAAGAAAGTGGATATCGTACAGGGCTTTATATTTCTCCTTCCATTGAAGACTTTAGAGAAAGAATTCAAATTGATGGAAACATGATAAGTAAAAAGGATTTTTGTGAGTGCTTTAATTCCATAGCAGAGTATTTAAAAAAACCATGTTTTTTAAGCGACAGTGTAACGGAATTTGAACTTACAACAGCTATAGCTTTTAAATACTTTCAAGAAAAAAACTGCGATATAGTAGTCCTCGAAACAGGTATGGGTGGCAGGCTCGATGCAACTAACGTTATAAATAGGTCCTTGTGTTCAGTTATAACGAGTATATCAAAGGATCATATGGAATTTTTAGGTGATACCGAATTAAAGATAGCCAAAGAAAAGTTTGGAATAATAAAGAGAAATTCTAAAGTGGTTATAGGGTCAAAACATGCCAAAGAGATTTACCGTTTACTAAAAAATAGGTGCAAAGAGCTCAGTAGCAAATTTTATATAGCTTCGCCAGAAGATCTTAAAGACTTTTGTAGCGCAAATTTAAAGGAATCTATCTTTAAATATTTAGGGACGCAAATGAAAGTACCGCTTCTGGGTGATCATCAGAGACTAAATATTGCTCTTGTAATTTCAGTACTCGAAATTTTAAAAGATGAGCTAAGAGTTTCTCTTCATAAAATCAAGCTCGGACTTGAAAAAGTTAAGCTGCCATGCAGAATTGAAATCGTTAGTACCTCTCCCTTGGTTATTATGGATGCTTCGCATAATCCAGAAAGTGTAATGGCGCTTTATAACTTTTTGACTGATAATTTTAAGGATAAAGAGTTAATAGCAGTGTTTTGCATGCTAAAAGGAAAAGACATTGAAGGTACCTTTAAAATTATCGGAGGACTCTTTAAAAAGGTTATCGTTGTTAAATCGAACTCCTTCCGAGCACTTGATATCGGCAGCATGGTAAAAATTATAAAAAAATATAATAAAAATGTTTATTTTTCAGAAGAGTTTGAAAGCATAAAAGAGAATTTTTCTGAAAAAGAAGGACTTGTCATTTTTGGATCATTTACCATACTGCATGATGCAAAGAAAGTTTTTGGAAGGTAAAATTAATAACCGATAGTAAAAATTTAGTAATATAAAAGAAAATATACAGCGTTTATATAGCTCATGCGCATATTGATAATTTATACATTGGAGAAAATGAGTTTAAAATGGAATGTGTAAAATAGAAATTGATCCAATTTTTTCTGAGTGCGTAAATTTAAGTTCCGTGTATCAATTGTTTCTTTTTTCTTAAGGTAAAGGTAATATTTTTGCGTCAAAGCGTACTGAAAGTTGTTTTATTGTCAAAGGCGATGACATTCTTTGAAAAGTGTAAAAATGGCAAAAATGAAACCAGCACAGACACTTTAAAAACTTAAGTATCCATGAGGTTTACAGGTGATACTGGTAGTTATAGAGGGCATGGATAAACCCTGTATTAATGTGGGCTGCAGCCAATTACAATGTTTGTAAAATAGCATATCTTCGCAAAATGTGCACCTATATAACCGTCTCTTTGAACAAGATTAGTCATACTGTATTTCCACCGCTGGCTGTACCTCAATTGACTTTTATATCAATTCTAAATTTTACATATAATTTGATTCGTATATAATGAATTTTCAAAGTTCACAGTAAATGTAAGTTTAATAATAAAAAAGAAACTTAATGAAAATATTAAAAAAATCAAGGCTAAAAAATAGTCTTGATTAATTTATATATAGATACTGTTTATTAAGAAGTGCTTCAAATGAGCTACTTCTATTAATATCTTCAGCAGGAATTATTACGTACTTAAAAAGCTTGTTTTCGTATTCTTTAGCGTAAATATTGACGTATTCACAATATTTTTTAGCTGCTAAAGCTTTTAGTTTGACTTCTTCGCTACTGATATCTTTATGATTTTTAACTTCAATAATATATATGTACTTATCAGTTTCAACTACAAAGTCGGGAGTATAGTATTTCCCGTCTTTCCAGATGATTTTAAATTGTTTTTGTGCTGGTCTTAACCACTTTAAAACATTTTTATCTCTTTCTAAAACGATTGAAAATGTTTGCTCGGGGACGCTATCAAATTTATATTCTGTGTGACATGCTTTAGAAAAATAATCAAAAACTTTAGATTTAATCTCATATCCAGCATATTTAGAATTGAAGTCTTTTATTTCATCTTTTTTGAATTTTGTGTATCCATGAGGCAAAATTTCAGAAGCACCCTTTAAAAGTTTGACATCGTACTGAGGGGAAGATATTTCAGCATTAAGCTCCATTTGCGTATAAATTTGACGTGCGATTTCTTTTTTATATTTCAAAATAATTTTATGTACGTCTTTTTCGGTTTTGTTTTCCTTTATCTTTTCTAAAGCTTGACCTATTAAATTATAAATCAGATTAGAATGCTCTTGATGGTTCACATCTGATGATTCGTTCAAAATTTCGTTTAATATAATGTTTTCAGGAGTGTCAGGAAGTATTACTTCTTCATCCGATTGAAGTGTAAAAGTTCCTGTTCCTCCAAGTGATTCTATTAAAATATCGTCCGAAGGGACTTCAAACTTTAATGAAAAGGTATTTAGCTTAAAAGCTTGAAATTTCTTTAATTTTGAATCTTTTGAGAGTATTGCAACGTCTGGAATATCAATAAAGTAACGGATTTTTTGTTCGCAAAGTGGAGAAATTGCTTGATCTATTTTAGTTTCGATTTTACTGTTTTTAGTATCGAAATGTTGAGGTGCCTCTTTATGTAGCTTTTCTTTTGCTTTCTCTTTAATTATTTCCTTGATTTCTGGCTTTTCTAAATCGCGTGATGTTATTATTTTATTCTTTTTAATATCAGAATTTAAAATGCTTTCTTGCAGCTTATCCGATTTAATCGTTCCTAAAGTCAAATTAATAGACTTATCTAGTACCTCATTAATAGCTTCTCCGACGGCTTTTGAAACTTCAATTTCTTCTATTAATTCTTGTTTTTTATGCTCATTTCTGGCATATTTTAACTTCTGCTTTTTTTGCTCGATAATATCGTCAAAAACCGTTTTTGCCACTTTTACCTCTTTTTCTTCTTCTAAACTTTCATCATCGTCAAGAGAAATTATATTTTCTTTTTTAATAATAGAACTTTCCTCATTTGCAGCGTCTATGATTTCTTCAAATTTATCATGTGCTACGATCGTCAATCTATCGACTATATCATTTCCAGTTCTTGCTCCGTATGGAAGTCTAAGACCTCTACCAATTGTTTGTTCACGGAGTGTTAGAGAGGTTGCGGTTCTAAGAGGAATAATCGTGTAAAGATTGTTAACGTCCCAGCCTTCTTTAAGCATATTCACGTGAATTACTATTTCGACCTTATTTTCAGGGTTTTCCAAAGACATGAGTTTTTGAATATTTTCGTCTTTTTCGCTTCCTTTTTGATTTGAATGAACTTCTATGACTTTATCTTTGTAGTAACCTTGAAAAAATTCATCGGAGGTTATATATTCTTTTACTTCTTTGGCGTGAATAGTATCTTTACAAACGACCAAAACAAAGGGTTTAACTTGCTTTACTCCCATGTTTTTAGAGTAAAGCTCAAGCTCTGTTTTTGTGTTTCTATGAATTCTTATTCCGTCGCTAAGCTTAATTTTATCAATTTCGTCATTAGTATAATTTCTTGGGTCAAAATCCTTACGCG
>CAMNXD010000011.1 GCA_946566955.1 uncultured Clostridia bacterium | reverse complement strand
ATAGCACAAATCCCACCAATCTTTTTGGTGGAACGTGGGTCACTTGGGGTCAAGGACGAGTGCCTGTTGGAGTTAATACAAGTGGAACTTTTAACAGCGTAGAAAAAACAGGTGGTTCAGAAACACATACTTTAACGATTGCACAAATGCCAAGCCATACTCACACCCAAAATTCACATAGACACAATTACGGAAGGCCCGCACTTTTCGGAGGAGAAGACAGCGACGACGGAACAATTTTTACACCTCGCTATACAGGCCGCACATCTTCTCAGTACAAGGGAAATTCAAACGGTTGGACGGAAATGTCATACACAATAGCGACAAACCAAAACGCTGGTGGCGGTGGTTCACATAACAATTTACAACCATATATAACTTGTTATATGTGGAAGCGAACAGCTTGAAAATTGCATGAAAAACAGCAATAAATCCATGATTTTACACACTTATTGAAAGGGAAAATTTAAAATGAGTAAAAAAATATATTTAAGTCCTAGTTGCCAAATAAATAATGTTTATGCAAGTGGCAACACATACGAACAAGAACAATGTAACAGAATTGCAGAATTTGCAAAAACAGCTCTTGAAAGATGTAGTTTTGAAGTCAAAAAGGCTCCGAAAGGACAGGCCATAACAAAAAATATCAGCGAAAGTAATAGTTGGAATGCAGATTTACATATTCCGATTCATACGAACTCTTTTAACGGTCAAACTCTCGGCGGAACGCTCGTTATGATTTACAGCAGTGCTACCGAAAACAAAAAGGCAGGAAGTACAATTTTGAATGCTGTTGCTCCAATTTCTCCGGGTCCTGATTACAGTTTGAGAGTTAATTCAAGCCTTGCAGAATTAAATTCGACTAAAGCTATTGCGGTTTACGTTGAGTGCGAGTTCCACGATACAAAAGATGGTGCAGATTGGATAATAAATAATGTTAAATCTCTCGGCGAAGCTATTTGTAAAGGCGTGTGCAATTATTATGGCATTACATACAAGGAGGATTTTTCTGAAAACTCTGACAAACTTTACCGGGTTCAAATTGGGGCATTTAGAGAAAAATCAAATGCAGAAAATTGCCTACAAGAAGCGAAAAACGCCGGATTTACCGACGCTTTTATAAAAGAGATGCAGCTATGAATCAAGACATATCTAAAATGATTATGACTGCAATACTCATTGAAGGAATAATTACATATTTTAATGAATTTTTCGTTTCAGGAAATGCCCCGTGGCAGATGATTGTGAGCCTCATTTTGGGAAGTATTATCGCTATGGCTTACAAGCTGGATTTACCTAAATATTTTGGTTTGAAATCAGATGTAGTTTATGTTGGTAGCATTTTGACCGGCATTTTAATTTCTCGCGGCTCGAATTATTTTTATGATTTAATCAGCAAATTAACTACGATATAAATAAAAATACCTTTCTTCAAAATGTAAAGAAAAGTATTTCATTAATAATTAATACTATATAAAAACCAAGATATCGGAAATTGCTACAGTGTGGTTTTATTTCAACAAGAAATTCAATATTATCGTTTATTTCCGTATGAGTTTATTTAGATACTTAAACTCTGATGTCAATTTATTTATCATATCACGAATAATACAATACTGTTTTTCGGTTATGTCTTCAATTATTATTGTGCGACGTTCATCTATCCCTAAAAGGTAATTACAAGACACACCATAGACTAATGCCATGCGTTTTAGTATCTCTATAGGAGGAAACGATGTATTATTTTCATATCCGCTTATACTTGATTTAGTAGTTCCAACAAGCTCAGCAACTTGAAACTGAGTTAACTTTTTATTTTTTCTTGAAATTTGAAGTCGCATTCCAAAATCATAAATCATGTTGACACCTCCAATAAGAAAGTGTATTATGATTATGTACGATTAAATCGTAATTATACATCAAAAAATATTTTCATATTGAACTATTTAATTTCTTGTTCTAGACTATTGAAAATGTTGTGGTTAAAAAATTCACCTAAAGTAATTTGTAACCCATCACATAATTTCTTAACAGTTACAGTTCCCGGGTTTTTACTCTCTCCATTAACTATATTTTTTAAAGTTGATGGTGGTACTGCTGATAATATTGATAATGCATGTAATGTTAGACCACGTTCATTACATAAACCTTGTATCCTTTTAGATACTGCCTGTTGTGTATTCATTTTAACTTCACCGCCCATATATGGATTACTTTAAGGATATATTATTTTTTTAGCCGCATTCACCATATATGGTCCACAGGAGATTTATAGTGGAAAGGAAAAAATGAAAATATGTTGTTTCGCAGGGCACGCAATGCTATATGATAGCGAAGAAACCATCAAATCAAAACTTAAAAAGGACATTTTAAATCTCATAGAAAATGAACACGAACTACAAATTGATGATATTTTATATGATAATTTTTCAGAAGATTTTTATGTGGACAAGCAGGCCGCAGAACAAAGTTTACTCGGTTGGACAGAATTAATCGAAAATGAGAATTTATATAATGCAGTCAAGAGCTTATCCGTCGAAGAGCAAATATTTATCAGTTACATAGTTAAAGAGTGCCGAACACAGCGTGAACTTTCTGCTATGTACGGTATTGCGCATCAAAATATAAGCAAAAGATTTAATAATATTACTAAAAAGCTAAGACAATTTATGAAACGATAAATTTGTCGAAAAGTTTTTTTGAAAACAGGGTGCCAAAAATACCCTAAAAAGACTCTTTATATATGTGAGAGAATAAATTTTCACTCATCGAACATTGAAAACCGAATAACAAAAATCTCAGCAACAATTAAAGATACTCCTACCCAGTCACAGTCCGAGCGTTGAAGCAAAATAAAAGTTTTGTGAGCTGTCGCAGGCAATGAGGGTAGCCTTGCAGTTTGCAAGGACGTTCCATACCACCCCAAAAACTTTCAGTTTTTCGGGGCCCCGTGATTCGTGTGCCGCCATTTGGATTGGCTGAGATATTTTAAATCTTTTAAGGAGAAAATTCACATGACTGATTCATTTGAAATAATTTCATTTCAGAAACAAAGTAAAACCAAAATCGGAAAAGTAACATATATTATTAATTCTTATTTTGATAATAATGGCGAAACCTTAAAGGAAAAAATCAAAAATTTATTGGTATCAGAGATTGAGAAAAAGTCCGAGCAAATGGCTCCCTAAAGCCCAAAAACATGATATAATATAATTGTAAACATTGTTTTTGACTGTTAATTTGAAAGGAGAAAGGCTAATTGAAACAGTCAAACAAAACAAACAATATTTTACAAGGCGATAAAATAACAGCTTTATATTTAAGATTATCGTGAGATGATGACTTAGAGGGTGAAAGCAACAGTATTTCCAATCAAAAAACACTTCTCACACGATATGCAAATGAACATGGTTTTAAAAACATAAAAGTTTTCATTGACGATGGAATTTCAGGGGTTACATTTAACCGGCAAGGTTTTAAAGAAATGTTTAAATTAATTGAAGCCGACCAAGTGGAAACTTTAATCGTAAAAGACATGCCAAGGTTTGGAAGAAACTACATTGAAGTCGGACAACTCACCGAAACAATATTACCAATGCACGATGTCAGGCTGATAGCGGTCAATGATGGAGTTGACAGCGAAAAGGGCGAAGATGATTTTACACCATTCAGAAATATTATGAACGAATGGTATGCTAAAGATATGAGCCGGAAAATGCGAGGGACGCTCAAAATAAAAAATAGTCAAGGCTATGCAATACGGCATCTGCCGCTTGGTTATAAGAAAGACCCTGATAATCCTAAATGTTGGGTAATTGATGATGAAGGTGCAGAGATTATAAGAAAAATCTATAATCTTAGGATTCAAGGAGAAAGTACAATAAAAATATCAAAAATTCTTAAAAATGAAAAAGTTTTGATTCCATCCATGTATGCATACAAAAAAGGATACAGAAAACCGGCGATTAAAAATCCGAGAAATGAATATCTTTGGACAGTCGAAATGGTTAGAAAAATTCTTTTAAATCAGTCGTATGTTGGAGATGTTATAAACTTCAAAACTTACAGCAAGTCATTTAAGCTGAAAAAACGTCTTGAAAATGACAAAGAAAATTGGCAGATACACAAAGATGTCCATGAGCCAATTATAAGTAGAGAAGTATTTGAAGAGGTGCAAAAAAGTTTTGGAGATACAAAATATCGCAAACCAAAATATATCGAAAAAAATATGTTTGCAGGATTCCTCAAATGCTCAGATTGCGGAGCTAACCTAAATTACAAGTTCACTCATGACAATCCTGATAATCATTACTTTTCATGTAGAAACAACAGAGCACAAAATGGACTTTGCAAAAAGACACATCACATAAGAGTAGATGTACTTACCAATTTGGTGAAAAACGATATTGCGAATATAGTGAGATTTGCAACCAATTTTGAAGATGAGTTTGTAAAAATAGCCGCCCACGAAGATTATAAACGAATTCAAGCAACCCAAAAGAAAGATCTTGAAGCATTAAATAAGATGCTGGCTCGTGATAAAGAACTTGATACCCTGTGTGAAAAAGTTTTTGAGGAAAAAATCTTAGGTAACCTATCAGAAGAAAGATTCTTGAAACTGTCGCAAAAATATGAAGAAGAACAATTTGAACTTAAAGCTCAAATTAAAAATATGAAAAAGATAGTTGCTGAAGAGAAAAAGCATGAGCTTAATGCCAATGGATTCTTGAAAATCGTTAGAAAATATTCTGAAATAGAGGAATTGACACTTGATATTTTGCATGAGTTCATTGACAAAATTGTTGTTCACCATCGAGAAGAAGTCATGGGAGAAACTATTCAAAAGGTAGAAATTTATTACAAAATGATAGGACATATAGAAATTCCGAGAATGACAAAGCTCGAAAAAGAAAGCTATGCAAAGAATTTCGGGCGAAAAAAAGAAGAGCAAATTGCTTAATACAATTTAACTCTTCACCATCAAAAGTTGAGTAGCTAATAAGAAACTTCCAAAACCCTTATAACTACTCAGCATGGTCGAGGTGACAGGACTTGAACCTGCGGCATCTTGGTCCCAAACCAAGCACTCTACCAAACTGAGCTACACCTCGAATTACATAATTAGTATATATATTCTTATTTTGAATGTCAAGCATATAAAAGCAATTTAAATTATTTCTAATAAAAACAAATTTCTGATATACTATTTATCAAATGGAGGATTAAAATATATGATAAATTTTATATTGGGAAGATCGGGCAGCGGGAAATCCAAAAGATTAAGAGAAATTCTTCTGCATGAAATTAGCTTAGGAAGTAACAAGATAATCTTTATAGTTCCTGAGCAAAGCTCCTTTGAAAACGAAAAAACCCTTTTAAATTTTTTAGGAAATAAAAATTTCAGCAAAATTAAAGTTCTTAGCTTTTCTCGTCTTTTTGACTTCGTTTCAGAAATGTTAAAAATTCCTCCACTTAAAATCGCAAATGAAGTTACCCAAACAATTATGATGAACGAAGTTTTAGAAGAATTAAAAAGTAAACTAAACATATATAAAAAAAGCTCTAATGATATGGGGCTCGCAAAACTCATATTAGAAACTATGCGTGAACTTAAATCTCATAAAATTGATAAAAACACTCTCAAAAAACTTTATGAGTCTTGCAGCAAAAATATACTTAAGCAAAAAATTAAAGAAATAATTTGTATTTCAGATTCTTATGAAAATTTATTCCAAAACACCTTGAAGGACTCCTTTGATGAGCTAAACGCCTTAGAAACTATATTAAAATCAAAGAAGATTTTTGAAGGTTATTTAGTGTTTTTCGATGAGTTTAGCACTTTTACGATGCAGCAGTTCTCTATTATAGAAACTATGATGGTTCAATCAAAAGCTTTATACATGGCTTTTTGCACAGATAAATCTGAGTATAATCCTGATAAATATAGTATATTTTCTCATATAGACAAAACCATTTTCAAAATTAAAAATATAGCTAAATCAAATTCAGTAAAGCTCGGGAAAACAGAACTTCTTGAAAACACGTCCCGATTTCAAAATTCAGACCTTAAAATACTTGAAAAAAATATATTCACTCCAGAAAAAAATTCTTTAAAATTAAGTCCGGAAAACATAAGCATCTATGGCGCTAGTGATCCCCATGATGAATGCGAGTACATAGCTCAAAAAATTAAAAGTTTAATCATAGAAAAAAAATATTGCTATGGAGATTTTACCATTTTAACTCGCGATATTTCAAATTATGCAAATATCTTTAGAAGCGTTTTTAAAAGATATTATATACCTTACTTTATTGACTCACCAGAAAAACTTTTTAATAAAAATCTTACAAACTTAATCCTTTCAGCCTTTGATGCAGTACATTCAGACTACTCTCCCTTAGAAATTTTAAGGTACTTAAAAAGCGGTCTCACTGGACTTTCTATTGAAGAAATATCTAGCCTTGAAAATTATATTTTACTTTGGAATATAAAATCTAATTCTTGGAACAAAGACTTTTATCTACATCCCGAAGGATTTTACAAAGAATTTAGTGAAGCTCATAATAATACTCTTGAGAAATTAAATCAAATTAGAAAACAAATTATAACCCCACTCGAAAACTTTAAAAATAGAATAAAAAATTCAACTGGAAAAGAAATTTCAAGAGCCATTTATAATTTACTCATTGAAACTAACACCGCGGAAAATTTAAAAGAGTTCTGCGACAACCTAGAAAAATATGAAGATTTCCAAGCGGCCGAACACCATGCACTTCTATGGGATAACATAATGGAAATTTTAAATCAAATAGCTTTAGTATTAGGAGATAAACGAATTTCTTCCCAAAAATACTTAGAAATGCTAATTTGCGCCATCGATTCAGTGGACTGCGCTTATATACCTCCATCTATGGATAATGTAATAGTGGCAGATATAACACGCACACGAGCTTCAGACGCAAAAATAGTGTTTGTTATTGGAGTCTCAAATGGCGATTTCCCAAAATCACCCAGCGTGTCGGAAATATTCACAGATGAAGAAATAAGCCATATTGCTTCTTTAGGAGTGGAAGCAAAAGATAGTCCCGAAAATTTTTTAGTAAAGGAAAGATTTTTAGCATACACCGCTCTTACCGCTCCTTCGCAAAAATTATTCATAAGCTGGGCGTATACCGATTCACTTAAAAAAAGTAAATTGCCTTCGGAAATAATTAAAGAAATTAAATTAGTATTCCCAAGTATGAAAATCCTTTCGCGAAAAGATTTCCCCTATGAAAACGCAATTTTTTCAAAGAGTTCGGCATTTGAAGTTTACCTAAAAAATCAAAGTAGTAAAGGAAATTTAAAGTCCACCCTAAAGCACTACCTTTACTCAGACGAAATATACAAGAAAAAATGTGAAGTTACAGAAAAGTTCTTGGACAAAAATCACTTAGGATTTCAGAATCCTGCTAATGCACTGAGTCTATTTAATAAAAATATTACGGTATCTGCATCTCAAATAGAAAAATATTATAATTGTAGTTTTGCTTACTTTTGTGAATATGGTCTTCGAGCTAAATCTCAAACTTTTTCGGATTTTAACTCTTTAGATTACGGAACGCTAATTCATTTTTTACTTGAAAAAATATTTAAAAAATATTCTGAAAATAAAATAGTAGATTTATCTTCAGAAGAAATAACCTCAGAAATCGAAAATCTCTTAGAGGAATATATTAAGCAAAAACTCGGCGGCTGGGAAAACAAGCCTAAAACTTTTTCATATATTATTGAGCGTCTTAAAAAATCTATGACGTTTTTAATCAAACATTTTTCAGAAGAATTTAAACAGTCCAAATTTAAAATACTAGACACAGAAATTGAAATATCGAAGCACGGAAGAATAAAGCCCCTCGAGCTTTCATTACCTAATGGGAGAAAAGTCTTTGTTGAAGGTAAAATAGACAGAGCAGATATAATGACTCATTCCAATGCAAATTATATAAGAATCATCGACTACAAAACAGGTGCTAAACAGCTAAAACTTTCTGACGTCTATTATGGCATAAATATGCAAATGCTGATCTATCTTTTAGCTATACATAAAAACGGCATTAAAGGATGCAAAAGCATAGTCCCTGCAGCGGCTCTTTACTTTACAGCTTTAAAACCTCTTTTAGACGCCCAAAAGCTCAGGGGCTTTGAAAGTGCAGAAAAAGAAATAAGAAAAAAATTAAAAATGAATGGACTTATCCTTAAAGACCCTACTGTAATATTAGGTATGGAAGAAAACGCAAGAGGAGAATTTATACCACCCACTATGAAGGACGGAGAAATTAAAAATTCCGATTCTCTCATCACTGCACCTGAGCTTGAATTAATATATCACCACGTAAAAAAGCTCATTACTCATATGGTAACTAATTTATCTCTCGGCAAAATTGGAGCTAATCCTATTTATTTAAAAAACTCATCAGTTTGCAAATGGTGTAAATATTTTTCTATATGCCGGTACGAAGATGAAAAGTTTTTAAAAATTCCTACGCTCTCAAATGAGAAAATACTTGAAAAAATGGAAGGGAAAGACGAAATCGATGGGAAATAAATGGACTCCTGACCAGCAAAAAGCTATTAATTCAACTGGTGGTACGGTTCTTGTGGCCGCAGCTGCTGGGTCCGGAAAAACTTCAGTTCTTGTACAAAGAGTAGTAAATCGAATCATAAACCCTAACTCCCCAATAGATTTAGATAAATTTTTAATAGTAACTTTTACAAATGCCGCTGCTCAAGAAATGAAAGATCGTATTTTAGAATCGTTATCTAAACTTAGTACTAGCAATGTTAAAAGTCTTAACATTGAGCGCCAACGAATGCTTTTAAAGTGTTCATCTATTGGGACAATCCATAGCTTTTGCAATAACTTAATAAAAGAAAATTTCTACAAATTAAACATACCCCCTAATTTTCGTATAGCTCAAGAAAATGACTTGATTCAAATTAAAGAAAAAGCCATGGAATCTACCTTAGAATATTTCTATGATTCCCGAAGCACGGATTTTAAAGAAGTTATGGATCTTTTTAGCAGCGAAAAAAATAGTGAAAATCTTTCAGAAATCATAAATACCTTAAATAACTTCGTTAATTCTCTTCCGTTTCCGGAAAAATGGTTTGAAGAAAAATTAAAAACATATAGCCCTGACTATCACAAAGAAAAAATTAACCCTTGGACGCAAACTATTTTAGATTATTCAAAAGATGCTTTAGAATTTTGCATTTACTCCTTAAAAAGCACAGTCGAATCTATAAGTTCCTCAGAAATTATAAAAAAAGCATATTTAGCTGCGCTAGAAAATGACGTCTCTGAGCTTGAAGACATATTACTTAATTTACCTTCAAGGACTTGGGATGAAACAGCTCAAAAAATAAATAGTTTTACGTTTTCTCGCTTTAAAGCGTGCAAGGCAGAAAAAGAAGAAGCCTTAAAATTAGCAGTAAATTCAACTCGAGATTTTATAAAAGATGTAATTTTAAAATTAAAAAGTTATTTTTCTTTTTCCCAGAAAGAATGTAGCGATAGCTTAGAAAAGATTTCGAAAATAGTTAAAACTCTTTTTGATATTACATCGCACTTTAGAAAAGAATTACTCTCTTTAAAACTTTCTAAAAATATGTTGGACTTCAGCGACCTCGAGCACTTAACCATAAAGCTTCTTGCAGATGAAAGTAGTCAAGAACTTAAAAAAAGCGAAGTTGCGGAAGAAATTTCCGAGAGGTACTGTGAAGTTATGGTAGATGAATACCAGGATATAAACGAAGTACAAAATACCATATTTAAATTGATAACTAAAAATGAAAAAAACCTTTTTATGGTTGGAGACGTAAAACAAAGCATCTATAAATTTAGACAATCAAGACCGGAAATATTTTTAGATAAGAAAAGCAGGTACCAATTATATGATGAAAGCAAGGACTTCTATCCCGCAAAAATAATTTTAGGTAAAAATTTTAGAAGTACTCAAAAAATAATTGAAAGTATAAATTTTATATTTAAATCATTAATGTCTGAAAAAACGGGTGAAATATCCTATACTGATGAAGAAAAACTTTTCTATGGAAAGTCCGAGCCTTCTTTTAGAGAAGCAAATATATCTTTAAAACTTATAGATACATCTTCAATTGAAGAAAAAGACGACGATATCATTGAAGCTAAAGAAATCTCTAAATATATCTCAGAATTGATTTCTCAAGGGTATGAAATACACGAAAAGGAAGGACCTAGGCCTGCAAATTACGGAGACTTCTGCATTCTACTGCGAAGTGCAAATTCACATGCTCATATTTATGCTCATGAATTAAATAGTCAAGGTATTCCGTCTTGGTCCGAAACAAACGAAAAGTTCTTAGATACTTCTGAAATTGCAACTATCCTCTCCCTTTTAAAAATAATTGATAACCCTATAAACGATATCCCACTAATATCTTGTATGACAAGTCCTATTTTCGGCTTTAGCCTGGATGAAATAAGTAAAGTAAGAGAGTCTCAAAAAGATAAAAGCTTTTACTTTGCTCTAAAGTTTTATTCAGAAAATAGCGATCCCAGTTCTTCTGTTCACAGCTTTTTAAAAGAAATAGAGCACTATCGAAATATTAGCGGGACAATGTCTTGTAGTGAGCTTATAGACTACATATACCAAAAAACTGATTATCCGTATGTTTGTCTTGCGTTACCTGGAGGAGAATTAAAAAAGTCCAACCTACTTTTATTTAAAAGCTATGCTAAAAAATTCGATGATGAATCTAGTAAAGGACTAAAAGGCTTTTTAAGCTTTATAGAAGGAATAAAACGAAAAAATTCCGATTTACCTTCCGCTTCTTTAACATCTGAAAATGAAAATACGGTCAAAATTATGAGTATACATAAGTCTAAAGGTCTTGAATTTCCCATTTGTATACTCGCAGGTTGCTCTAAAGAATTTGTTCAAAATAGAGAAAGTATTGTATTGCATCCCGATTTAGGTTTAGGTCTAAAGTTAAAAAACCCCGAAGGGACTTTACAGTTTAACAATTTAATCTTTAAGTCTATAAGTCTTAAAAACAAGCTTGAGGACATTTCTGAAGAGCTTAGAATTTTATACGTTGCGCTGACACGTGCAAAACAGAACTTGACTATGATATCCAGTTGCAACACCCAAAAAATAATTAAAAAATGTTTCCTTTTTCAAAGTATAAATTCTACTTCTCCATTTTTAGTTCAAAATTGTGGTTCATTCCTCGATTGGATACTCCTTTGTATCTGCTCTAGCTCTATGAAAAAGAAACTTTTCGAAAAATTAAATCTTCCCTGCAGTTTAAAGCCATTTAACGATTATGAAATTTTAAGCTGGGATATAGATTTTGTAAATCCGATTGTTATGCAAGATTCTAATAATTCTAAAGCATCAAATTCAGAAATTAACTTAGATCAGATAGACGAGGAACTTCTAAAAAAAATCAAGCAAAATATAGAATATAAATATCCCTTGGAGAATTTAGCAGAGTTACCGTTAAAAATGGCCGCTTCTAAACTTTCGGGCAGCGGAGAATGGAGAGAATACTTTGCAAGTTCTCGACCTGAGTTTATGTCTTCTTATAGCTCTAGCAGTACTGCAAGAGGCAGTGCAATGCATAAGTTTATGTGTTTTGCAGACCTTAACGCCGCTTCTAATAATCTAAACTTTGAACTAGATAGGATATGTAATTGCGGATTGCTACTACCCGAAGAAAGAGCTTTAATAAATAAATCTTCAGTTATAAATTTTTTGAAATCCTCGATTTGTCAAAGAATTTTAAAAAGTCCAAAAGTGCTAAGAGAACATCGATTTTCAGTCAATATGCCTATCGGTGAAACGCCTTTTCACAAAGAGATGAAATACCAACGCTATTTTGAAAATTCAATCTTCGTACAAGGAGCCATGGACTGCGCATTCATAGAAAATGACCAGTACGTTATCGTTGACTACAAAACAGACAAAACAAATAACATACTGGAACTTTTTAATAAGTATTCTTCTCAACTTAAAATTTACAAATACGCCCTTGAAAAAATATATGGTATAAACGTAAAAGAAATAGGAATATACTCCTTTTCCCTCTCGACTTACTACTCAGTGACTTAGTCTAGTGCCTCCTCAATAGCTTGACGCACAGTGCGCACCCCTATGATTTCAATGCCATATTTTTCTTTATTACTCATTGACTTCCAATTGTGGTATGGAATAACGCATTTTTTAAATCCTAGCCGCTGCGCTTCTCTAATTCTCATTTCAGCTCCAGGAACAGCTCGAATTTCACCTGCAAGTCCTATTTCGCCAAAAGCCATGACTTCATCACCTATTATTTTATCTTTAAGACTCGACACCAAAGAAACTGCAACCGATAAATCCGCTGCGGGTTCTTCAAGTTTTATTCCTCCAACAACATTGATATAAGCATCCATAGCAGAAAAATTGTAACCTGCGCGCTTTTCTAGCACAGCTAAAATCAAAGTCATTCTATTATAGTCAAAGCCAGTACACATCCTTCTTGGATTGCCAAAATTAGTAGACGAAACCAAGCCTTGAACTTCCGTTAATATGGGACGAGAACCTTCCATAACACACGCAACGCATATCCCCGAAATACCCTGAGGCTTTCCGGAAAGCAGCATCTCGGAAGGATTTTCAACCTCTTGCAAGCCCTCGTTATCCATGCGAAAAACGCCTAATTCGTTGGTAGAACCATAACGATTTTTCACAGCTCTTAAAATTCTGTACGAGGTTTGACTATCACCTTCAAAGTAGAGGACAGTATCCACCATATGCTCAAGTACTTTGGGACCGGCTATAGCACCGTCCTTATTGACGTGTCCTACCATAAGCGTGGTTATATCAAGAGACTTTGAAATCTTTAGAAAAACATTAGTACATTCCTTGACTTGAGAAACACTTCCAGGTAAAGAAGATGACTCGGTATTATTCATAGTTTGAATGGAATCTATAATCAGAACGTCGGGGCGAGTAAATTCTACTTCTGCGGCTATAAGTTCAATATTAGTTTCTGTCATTAAGAAAAGGTTATCGCCACTTAAGCCAAGTCTTGAGGCTCTTATTTTAATTTGTCTTTTCGATTCCTCACCAGACACATAAAGTATTTTTAAGCTTTTACTTAAATGACTGCATATTTGTAGAAGTAAGGTGGATTTACCAATGCCTGGGGTCCCTCCCAAAAGCGAAAGCGAACCCTTGACTATTCCTCCGCCAAAAACTCTATCTAATTCTTTAAAACCTGTGTGATAGCGCGCTTCATCAGAAATATCTATTTCACCAATAGAAACTTGACTCACATTACTTCCATCAAATTTAGCTTTAAAGGAATTATTTTTAGCTGCCTTTTCTCTCACTTCTTCAAACATTGTATTACCTTGTCCACAAGAAGGACATATCCCGTTCCATTTTACGGATTCAAACCCGCACTCGGAACATACATAAATGCTTTTCATTTTCTTAATCATTTCTTACCCTCTAGTTTTCTTCCTGGTCAGTGTTGTAGTTGTCTCGTGTTTTTTAAAGGTCCTCAATTTTATTTTCTAGATCTTCTATCTCTCCATCCAGACGCTCTAAATGTGCCATCTTATCTCGAAGGATATTCTTCATACAATATATCCCATCTATTAACTCTTGGGCGAGACTCTTGGTTTTACAAAAGCCTCCTGCATATGTTTCTTAATTTTTTCAGAGATTTCTTGCATTTCTTTACTTTTCATTGCTTCTTCTATTTCTTCATTTAATTTCTCTAATTCCTCTAATTCCTCTAATTCCTCAAGTGTCATATATCGCTTTGATGGTAGTGATTCTGGTTCACAAGGAAATGGTCTCTTTCTATAAGATTCTTCATCATTGATTTCTACAACATTAGATTTTTCATCATAACCGTCACGCCCCGAATCTCCCTCGTCAGGTCCTTGTTCCATAACTTCCAACTCATCTTCTTGAGTGCAACCATCGTCCTCATTAGGAATTTTAAAGCGAACATTACCGTGGTCATTCAAAATTTCCGTCAAATTATTATATAAAACTTTGCCTTCTCTAAAATCTAAAAGAGGCCTTAGAGGAGCACCATGTAAAGCTTTCATCTCTGCACCCATACAAGCAATTGCATGAAATAAACCTTTACATGGATCGTCATCAAGAAAGAGGTATATATTACCTTTATTTGTTTCACAGATGTTTATCACAAGAAATTCATTTAAACTATTTACCAGAGCTTCGAGACTATTCTTTAATTGTCCTTCATCTGTAAGTTCCGTACATAAAAAACTATGTAAAAAATATAATGTACTCAAATAATGGCCGTACATATCTGCACAACCAGAACACGAAATATCATAGCGAGAAAAAAAGTCTTTACAAATAAGTAAAGTAAAAACAGCAATTGTAGATATTAAATCTGACTTATAATCGTAATTCGCACTAACATTAAAAGGTTGAGCAATCAACGATCGAATGCGATCAAATTGAATTTTCCGCTCTTCATGGGAATAATTATTCCACTCTTGTTTTATCTGTTCAAAATTTAAATTTTCTCTAGAATTTTCATCCAAAAAATGCACTATATAGCCATGTTCCGATTTTTCAAATACCACATCAAAATTTCTACATCTTAAAACAGGTTCATGTCTATTGCCGCCTATGGTACATATAAGTGCTTTTTGTGGTTTATTCGAGTTCGCTTTTTTAGTGTGTGTCTTAGAGGGTATCGTAGTTTGCACGAAAGAAGTTGAAGATGGTGGCGCTGGTGGCGTAGGTGGTGATGATGTAAAACACATTAATTAACCGCTCCTCAAAATAATTTTTTAAAATTATTAGATATCTAACTTTGGAGCTAGTTTTACTATTTTCTAAATCAAAATTCAAGAAAATTTCCAATTTAGAAGAAAATCTAAGAAATATTTATTTACATTTATCTTTTACTTTAAGTAACAATTAATATATTTTCCTATTTTTTACAAATTTGATTATTAATAAAATAGTCAGTGATTCCACAGTAAATACTAAATGCAATCTGACTTTGATATTTTTCTTCCATTAATTTTTTGGCTTCCTCGGCATTGGATAAAAATCCGCATTCAACAACAACAGCAGGTATCTGAGCATTATGAAGTAAATATATTTTTTCGGTAGCAGGCTTTATTTCGCGTGAATTTTCCGGTTGAATGAGCCCAGTTACGGAATCTCTTATTTTTCCTGCCAACTCTTGACTTTTAACATCATTTACAGAATAAAAAATTTGAGTTCCAAAGTACTTAGGATTAGGAAATTTATTTTGATGTATACTTACAAAAATTGTATTTTCTTTTTTATTGTTGTCAATTATTTTCATTCTATTTTTAAGGTCAGATCTCTTTTTTTCTCTTAAGCTTTCTGCGTCTTGATCGTATATAGCCTGATCTTTTTCTCTTGTCATTATAACGTTGTGACCCGAAACCTCAAGGAGGTCTTTAAGCTTTAGTGATATAACTAAATTTATATCCTTTTCTATAATCCCATCTACTCCAACTGCTCCGCCATCTTCTCCACCGTGTCCAGCATCAATTATAACAGTCGAAGGAGAAGTAGAAGAGTTTTCAGCAAGATGCCCACTCACCTTAGTATATGCTACGAAAATAAGTAAGCAAAACATCACTATGCTTAAAGTAGAAAAAACAGAAAAAGCCCAGTCCTTCTTAATAAACTTAAAAGAAATCCCTGACTTCAAAAGCTTCACTCCTTAAAATAATATTTTTAAACCCTTTAACAAAGAAAAAAATTAGTGTATAATCCATTTGACTATAAACATAATTGTGAGGTAAAAAATGACAACTTCCAATCTAAAAAATTCTAGTAATCTCTCAGACATCAAAAAAAGAAATCAGTTTGGTTTGCCCTCTTATAGTTTCTCTGAAGAACTCATCAACGCTATAACTCACGGATTAGGAATAATCTTTTCACTCTTTGCTCTAGTATTTTTACTCATAAACTCACCTAAAAATTTTAAAAATCTTTTTCCTATATCTATCTACACAGTCACTTTGCTAGTCTTATATACAATTTCAACTTTATATCATGCAGTTAAAGTGTCAAAGCTCAAAGGACATCTTAGAAAATTAGATCACTGCTCAATATTTCTACTTATTGCCGGCACATATACTCCTCTTTGCTCTATATATGTAAATACTGTTGGAAGTAGCGTTGTTCTCGCTTGCGTATGGATCACTGCTCTAGTGGGAATTATATTAAATGTAATAAACGTTAATAAATTTTCCAAGCTTTCTCTTGCATGCTATATCATTATGGGCTGGAGCGTTGTGTTTATAGCAAAACCTGTTATGAATGCATTTACCAGTCTCCAACTTCTATGGCTCCTCGCAGGCGGAATCTTCTACACTGTTGGGGCAGTAATATACGTATTGGGCAAAAAAGTTAGGTACATGCATTCGCTATGGCATTTATTCGTACTCGCAGGAAGCGTGGGACATTTTATGGTTTTTATTGTCTAAAACTATTTACCTATTTAAAAACCTTGCCAAGCGGAGCAAACCAGCTTACTTTCCGTTTTCTCCGAGAATGAGGATTGCAATTCACTAAAATAGTATCTTCGCCTATTACCTCTATATTTTCCCACTTTATTACTATGTCTTCCTCGCGGCCAAAAATACCAAAAAATTTAAGTCTACCATAAACTACAATTGAAATAATCCTAGCGCATTTCATGTCTACTTCAACGTCGTTAACGCACCCTATACGGCAACCGTCTTTGACATTTATAACTTCCTTATTTCTCATATCTACTATCCTGCAAATCATTTTACTCACCCTTTTTATATTTAGCCTCAGCTCACTTAAAAAGCTGCAATTAAAC
Source organism: uncultured Clostridia bacterium (assembly GCA_946566955.1). Taxonomy (GTDB): domain Bacteria; phylum Bacillota; class Clostridia; order Oscillospirales; family Acutalibacteraceae; genus UMGS1491. The sequence continues at coordinate 16,605 of CAMNXD010000011.1, read as the reverse complement.
CGTAAGGAGGATAAAAATATGAATCCACCACCTAAACCGGAAATATTAAGGTATAATCCAAAAAACGATTTCGGTCTTTCTACCGAGGAAGTTGAAAACCGAATATATTGCGAACTGACTAACTTAGATAAATCTAATGCATCAAAAAGCATCTCTGAGATAATAAAAAGTAATCTTTTTACCCTCTTTAATTTTATAAACTTAGCTTTGGCCATAGCTATTTTATACACGGGTTCATATAGAAATCTTATGTTTATGGGCGTGGTTATATGCAACGCTGCAATAGGGATTATCCAAGAAATTAGAGCTAAAAAAACCGTCGATAAACTAAATCTTATATCTTCAAATAGTGCTAACGTTATAAGAAATGGAAAAAAGAAAAAAATTAAACTGGAATCCGTAGTGCTCGATGACATTATTTGCTTTGAAAGAGGAAACCAAATTGTAGCGGATTCTATAATTACGGAAGGTCACTGCGAAGTAAATGAGTCCCTACTCACTGGAGAGCCAGACCTCATATCAAAAAAACTCGGAGATATGCTTTTATCCGGAAGTTATATCGTTAGTGGAAAATGCAAAGCAAAAGTAGAACACGTCGGTCCAAACAATTACGCTTCAAAGCTTCTTAAAAACTCTAAATATATTAAAAAAACAAAGTCCGAAATCATAACGACGTTAAACAAAATAATAAAAATAATTTCTTTAGCCATAATTCCCATGGGAATTCTTCTTTTTTACAGACAGCTTAATTCCTCAGGGTATGACGTAAATTTTGCAATTGTCACCACTTCCGCTGCACTTACTGGCATGATTCCGGAAGGACTCGTATTGCTCACGAGCTCCATTTTAGCAGTGGGAGTCATGAGACTTTCCAAGCGAAAGGTTCTGGTCCAAGATATATACTGCCTTGAAACCCTCGCGCGAGTGGACACTTTGTGCCTCGACAAAACCGGAACAATAACTCAAGGTACATTCGAAGTTCATGACGTTATTCCGGCTAGTGGTTACTCTGATTTGCAGGTAGATAAAGCTATAAACATAATTACTAGCCTCTTAGACGACAACAATGAAACTTTTAATGCAATTAAAAAAAAGTTTAAATCTGAAAGTATTTATGATCACGCCGATATACTAGTTCCATTTTCATCAGAAAAAAAATGGTCGGGAGTCCATATAAATAATTATGGTAGCTTAGTTATGGGAGCTGCAGAATTCATATTTAAAAATGATTGCAGCGAAATAAAAGAAAAAATAAGTAAATACAGCAATGAATATCGAGTTATGACACTAGCATACTCTAAAAATCCAATTTTAAATTCAAATCTTCCTCAAGGTCTTCACTTAATGGCAATAATACTAATAAAAGATAAGATCAGAAATAACGCCGAAAAGACTCTAAATTTCTTCCGAAAACAAGGTGTAAATATTAAAGTAATTTCCGGCGATAATCCCGTAACGGTTTCTCAAATAGCTAAAAGAGTAAACTTAGAAAACGCCGATTCTTACGTTGATGTTTCTGCTATTAGCTCACCCGAAGAACTTAAAGATGCCGCCACAAAATACACTATTTTTGGTCGAGTAACTCCATATCAAAAGCAAGAAATAATAAAAGCTCTTAAAGAAAAAAATCATACTGTAGCGATGGTAGGAGATGGTGTAAATGACGTCCTAGCGATGAAAGAATCCGATTGCAGCGTTGCAATGGCCGGAGGAAGTGATATAGCTAGAAGCGTGTCGCATTTAGTGCTTTTAAACTCCGATTTTGCTTCGATGCCAAGAGCTGTTGCAGAAGGAAGAAAAGCCATTAATAATATTCAAAGATCATCCTCGCTTTTTCTCGTTAAAACAATATATTCGTTCCTTCTTTCTATATTATTTTCAATAATACCTGCACCTTACCCTTTTATACCTATACAAATGACTTTAATTAGTGCTCTAACTATCGGAATACCTTCATTTATACTAGCTCTTGAACCTAATCGAGACAAAATTAAAGGGAATCTATTTTCAAATATAATTGATAAATCCTTGCCGGCAGCTTTAACTATAGTTTTTTCGATTTTGGCTTCAGTTTCAGTTTACTTTGTTTTTAATTTCCCAGAAAAAAGATATTCCACGATAAACGTCATAATTACAGGAATAATTGGAATTATACTCATATATAAAATATCCGTCCCGCTAAACACTTTAAGAAAAACTTTAATTTGGAGCATAAGTATACTGTTCGCTATAGGAACTATAAAATTTAAGAGCCTTTTTGAGCTGGAATCCTTAAATTGGATAAATACTTTTGTGCTTATACCTCTTTTATTTATCGCCACTATTGTTTATGGATACATTTCAGAAATCCAATTTGATGGACTATTTAAAATAAAAAATTGTAAAAAGACTTAAAATGTTTTTCTTGACTTAAAAAAATGCATTTCGTAATATTATTTATATTAGCAAACATGAAAGGGGAAATTTTAATTGAAAAATAATACCAACAAATGCAGTCTAGCATTTATAATAGGAATCGTAACTTCTATAGTGACGGTTTTATCTCTTACAGTAGCTTGCCTCGCACTCCTAGATAAAAAAAAGAAAAAAGAAGAAAAAGAACTAGAAGAATACTTAGAAACTACTATAAAATAAAATGCTTTATTTAAAAGCTGCAAAGTTTACTTTGCAGCTAATTTCATTAATTTAATTTTTCTTAGTTAAAGTGTTCCAAAGCGCGTCGTTGTCCGGTTCTACTCTTCTAAATTCATCCGCAAGGGCCTTAACATCGTCACGTTTTGCATAAACTGTGCTATTTCTCACTAACGTTCTTCTTGCACTTTTAGCAGCTCTATCAAGCACGCCCTGCAAGCTCTTTCTCGCATCTGCAAAGAGTTTTATAGCTTTGTCCTTCATTGCATCGTTTTTATTTTGCCAAGCGCTGGTTTCCTCCTCACCTTCGTCATCAGGCTTAGAAGTGAGCAAAGCTTTAATTTCCTCTCTAAGCTTTTTGTACTTCTGCACATAGTTCTTTTCGTGTTTTTCAATGTCTTCCAAAAAGCTGCGGCACCATTTTGCCGTGTGTGAGGTTTTGCTTCCTTTCCCACGGTTTATGAATTCACTAAAAAGATCAGAAAAGCGCCCGGAAATACTCATACTATGACCTGACTTTCTCTTCAATAAAATAGGAGCCAAATTCTTATCAGATGGGTTATCACCTTGACCAGTTAAATGATTTTTAAAAAAATTCAACCGCTTCTCAAAAGCATTTTTGGTATTTGCATCATCTGATTTTGAAGCAATTATCTCACGATTTGCCTGGGCTCCATGGCAACCAGGAATACCCAATTGAACATATAAAGAGTTTGTACTTTCCGTTCCCTGAGAATAACTTAAATTTGCAATTAGGTTGTTAATATTTTCCTTACAAATATAAACTAGATTTTTATAAGTTTTTTTATCGTTGCCATTTTTATATTCATAGTTTTCCTGCATCGTATTTGCCTTTTTTCTAGCCTTTGTAAATACCGCATATAAATCTAGCCATGCCTTTAAAAATAGATCTGATGCTTCTCTCTTAACCGATTGGATTTGCTTTGTTTCCTTTGCATAAGGATTTGGATTTGAAGGTAAATTGAATTTAGAAACTTTTTCAATTTTATCTTTAAGCTCACGATATTTAGGCACAAATTTATTATCGTGATCTTTAAGACCTTTTCCAAGATCAGCTAACCACTTAGCATCGCCGGATTTCGGATTCAGTCTATTAAAATACCTTCCCATAAATACTTTATACGAATCGTATAAAGTCGAATACACGTAGCCATTTTCTACACGAATAATTGGCGTAAGTTCTCTTAATACTACTGATTTTCCAAAAGAGTTTCCCACAATAGTCTTATCTATAAAATCTTCAAATAAAATCATAAAGCGATCTGCTTTTTCATTACCACTATTTGTTAAAGTAAAATTCAAATTCACTGGCATAAAAACCTCTCCTTTTACACTAAATTTTATATAATCAAATGATTATATTATCTATTATACACACTTTAATTTATAACTCAATAGCAAAGTCCACCAAAAAAAAAAAAAAAAACAAGTGTTCAATTTAGAACTTATACTAAAAAACTTCTCCCCATGCCCTAAAAGCAAAATTTAAGTCCAAAAGTAACTCCGAAGCATTTAAGTTAATGCCTAAAATTTCAAAGGAAAAATTTGCAAGCTTAGATAATCAAGCTCTTAAAAATTTCGATATGTTTTCTTTAAATATAAACATTTTACTATTTCAAAATTTATTTTTAAAAAGTTAATATATATAATATATAAATAAACGGCATGTTTATCTATTTTAGGGCTTAAAAACAGCCAAAAATAATTCAATAGTTAATTTTAAACAAATAATTACTTTAAATTACCATAAAACAGTACATACAAATTGCTTTAAAAGTATTGACAGAATATTTCCCATATGTTAAAATATAAACATCTAGGAGGAAGTTAAACTATGAAAAAGAAAATTATATCAAGTTGGATATTAAGTGGATTGCTCCTCGGAGGAACTTGCGTACATAATGCATATGCTGTAGATCCTTTTGAGACTACTCTTAAGAATAGCTGTCTTGATGTCAAAGAAAAGCAAGAACAATTATTAGAATTAGTAAGCATTGCAGCAGACCTCGCCGAAGATTCTTATGCACCACTTAATAGGAACTTGCACAAAACGTATTTTGGAAATATAAATGGAGTAGCATCAGGATATATTGCTACAGTAAAAATAAATAATATGCCATATGTAATTGTTTCTATACATGGAACATCTAACATGGATGATGCTATTACAGATGCTCAAGCAACGCAAAAACAATGCGAGCCTTTAGATAACATATATGTTCACAAAGGATTTTGCGAAAGATATACCCAATTTAATAACGAAATGATAAATAAAGTTAAAATATGTTATGGTCAATCCAAAGCAATGTACGAACATGCAACTGGGAAATCATGTACACCTAAAATTTTAGTAACAGGTCATAGCTTAGGAGGAGCGCTTTCTACTTTAGCTGCTTTAGAGCTCGAAAAACAGCCAAACTTTAGAGGACTTGTTGAAAATATAACATTCTGCTCACCTCGAGTTTTGAGTAAAGAGGCATACAAATATGCAGAAAAGCTCTTTCCTCCAGAGCAAAACCGTGTTATTAGAGTATATCGTATGGGAGATACAGTGGCTAAAGTAAACTTGGGAACAGCAGGTTACAAACACTTTGGGACATCTTGGGGTTTAGACAAAGCTCCAGGATAAGATGGACTTCTAAATTACGCTAACACTCTTGCATGGCACAGTATCACCAATATGGCACGCGACATGAGAGATTTAAGAAATAAAAAACTTGATTTCGATAAAACAGTAAAAATAAATTCTAAATTTTCAGTTTTACGGTCTATGCATTCGAGATTAGGTCGAGCAGTATCTACAAGTATTGGCTCAGCTGCTAGCTCTGTAGCAAATACAGGAAAATCCGTTGGAAAGGCTATTGGATCAAAATTACTCTTCTGGAGATAACAAACTCGTCAAACTCGAAATGCCCACGCGCCAAGCGCGTGGAGTTTTATATTTAGATTCTCTAAAAAAATAAATGCCAGCACTAAACTATATTTGATTTACTTAATACTGCTAAAAAATTCACTTTTCTCATGTATAAAAAGCACCTTCTTCTATAGAAGGTGCATAAAATCTCAATATAGTTTTAAATGTCTATTCTGCAGGGAACATCACAACTCCAGGAGCTTTATCTTCCGCACCAAATTTAAAGCATAAAAGCATTTTTACAGTGTTTTCTCTAATAGTACTTACCATTTCATCAAACATGTCAAACCCTTCAACCCTATACTCTACCACTGGATCTTTCTGACCATACGATCTTAAATTTATGCCTTTTTTAAGCTCTTCCATAGCATCTATATGGTCCATCCACTGCTCATCAACGTTATGAAGTAAAACGTTCCTTTCTAGAGACCTTGCGATTTCATCGCCCAATAGCTCTTCATGCTTTTTATATATTTCATGACATTTTTCTTTAATAAAATTAATTATTTGAGCTCTCGTCATATTATCAGATTCCTCTAAGCTTAAATCTTCGGGCGTTAAAACCCAACCCATATAATAATTTTTAAGCCCTTCTAAGTTCCATTCAGTTTTTGGAGCATTAGACGCTATGAATCTCTCAACAACTACTTCTGCGCTTTCATCTATCATTTTAACGATTTGTTCACGCAAGTTTTCCCCGTCTAAAACCTGATCGCGTTGGCTATATATTATCTCTCTTTGACGGTTCAAGACGTCATCATACTGCAAAACATTTTTACGTATTGCAAAATTTCGTCCCTCAATTTTGCGCTGTGCCGATTCGATTGAACGAGTTAACATCTTGGCTTCAAGCGGAGTATCTTCGTCTACTTTCAGCATACTCATTATATTTTGAATTCTATCTCCGCCAAAGAGTCTCATAAGGTCATCCTCGAGAGAAAGGAAAAATCGGCTCTTTCCTGGGTCTCCTTGTCTTCCAGAACGTCCACGAAGTTGGTTATCAATCCTTCGAGTTTCGTGTCTTTCAGTTCCAATGACGTAAAGTCCACCTAATTTTCTAACTTCTTCTGCATCACCTTTGAGGTCATCCTTATACTTTTTGCGCAGCTCCCTATATTTTTCTCTAACCTCTAAAATTTTCGGATCATCCGTTTCTGAAAAACCATCCGCTTCAGCTAAAACGTCATCTTGATAGCCTAAACGTTTAAGCTCAGATTTGGCCATATACTCAGCATTTCCTCCAAGGGCTATATCAGTACCTCTTCCTGCCATGTTAGTTGCAATAGTAATAGCGCCTTTTTTACCAGCCTGAGCTATTATTTCCGCTTCCTTTTCGTGATACTTAGCATTTAAAACAGCATGCTTTATTTCTTTCTGCTCCAGCATAACGCTCAATAGCTCAGATTTTTCTATAGAGACTGTACCTACTAGTACTGGCTGACCTTTTTTATGGCTTTCTATTATGTCGTTTACTATTGCTTTAAATTTGCCCTTTTGAGTAGCGTAAACAACGTCTGGTAAATCGATTCGTGCAATAGGTTTATTAGTTGGAATTTCCACTATGTCCAGCTTATATATTTCTCTAAACTCTTCTTCTTCAGTCGTTCCCGTACCTGTCATACCGGAAAGCTTAGTGTAAAGTCTAAAATAATTCTGGAAAGTAATTGACGCAAGAGTTTTGGACTCCTTCTCTATTTTTACTTTCTCTTTAGCTTCAATTGCTTGATGTAAGCCGTCGTTGTATCGTCTACCATACATTATACGCCCTGTAAATTCGTCAACAATTAAAACTTCGCCGTCTCTAACAACGTAATCTATATCTCTTTGCATTACTCCGTTAGCTCTAAGAGCTTGGTTAATATGGTGCTGTAAGGTTAAGTGCTCAGGGTCAGTTAAGTTTTCAATGTTAAAATATTTCTCTGCTTTTTCAACTCCTAATTGAGTAAGCGTTGCAGTTTTAGCTTTTTCATCAACTACATAATCATGATCTTTAAAAAGTTCTTCATTATCTTCTTTAGAATCTACCTCTGCAACTTTAAGCATTGAAAGAGTTTGAACAAAATCATTTGCAATAGTGTAAAGTTCTGTGGATTTATCTCCTTCACCGGATATTATTAAAGGAGTTCTCGCTTCGTCAATTAAAATTGAGTCTACTTCGTCAACAATTGCAAAGTTATGTCCTCTTTGAACTTTAAGTCTTTTATCGTTGACCATGTTATCACGAAGATAGTCAAATCCAAATTCATTGTTAGTACCGTAGGTTATATCTGCTTTGTATGCATCCATCCTTTTTTCATTATTTATACCAGAAATAATAAGCCCTACGCTAAGCCCCAAGAATTTATAAAGCTTTCCCATAAGCTCAGAGTCACGCTTTGCAAGGTAATCGTTAACTGTTATAACATGCACTCCTTTCCCTGAAAGTGCATTAAGATAAGCAGGTAAAGTTTCAACTAAAGTCTTTCCTTCACCCGTCATCATCTGACTAATTCTTCCTTGATGAAGAACTATTCCTCCGATAATTTGTACTGGGAAATGCCTCATACCTAAAACTCTATCTGCCGCCTCACGGCAAACTGCAAAAGCATCAGGTAAAATATCGTCTAAAGTTTCTCCTTTTTCTAAGCGACCCTTTAGCACAGCCGTCTGACCTGCAAGCTCTTCATCAGACATATTAAGATAATTCTTTTCTCTTTCCAAAACCGCATCACAAATCGGTTTTATACGTTTAAGTTCCCTCTTGCTATAATTTCCAAACATAAGCTTTAGAAAACTCATAATCCGCACCCCTTTTGGTTTAAATTATTTTTGCACGTAAAAAGTTATAACTCAATTGTAAGATAAGCCGTAAAATAAATCTACAGTAAAAATTCAACTATTCTAAGCAATAGCCAAGTGTGCCATATAAATTTTAACATATTTAAAGAAAAAATCCACAATATTTTGAAATAAATATAAAAATTAATCCAGATTTTACATTTATCTCATTTTAAAGTTACTATACTGACATTTTTGAAATTTTTAGAATAGGAAAATATTTGAAAGGAAAAAAGTATGTACAAAACTTTCGACAAGGTTTTTCAGTTAATAAAAGAATCTTTCCCTGAAAACGAATATAGATGCTACGAAAAACAAAAGAATTTAATTAAAAACCCTCTATATAAACTTATAACCCAAATGGACTCTCAAGACAATTTAATTGGATTTATAGCTACATGGAATACTAAAGATTTTAGCTTTATAGAGCATTTTGCCGTAAGCTCAAAGCTTCGCGGTCAAGGAATAGGAAGTAAAATGCTTCAAAATTTTATTAAATATTCTCTAAAGCCTATTATTTTAGAAGTGGAAGAGCCTAAAAATGAAATAAGTAAAAAAAGAATTTTATTTTACGAAAAAAACGGATTTTTCATGAATAATTTCCCATATTTCCAAATGCCGCTTAGAGAAAATGCTTCGCCTGTTCCAATGAATATAATGAGCTATCCAGAAAAATTAAATAAAGAAAATTTTGAAAATATAATATCTAAAATACTAAAAATTGTATATTGCGTTAAAACTTAAAACTCTACTTTTAAGCTCCTTAAAAACAGCTTAGAAACACATTCATTAGGAGTAACTTTATGAGTAATAACATCATATACAGCCTGAGAAATAGGCATTTCTACTTCTACTTTTAAGCTAAGGTCAAGTAGCGCAGAAGAAGTTGCCACCCCTTCGGAAAGATTATCATATTTTTTACCTGTTACTAAGTATTCTCCAAATCTCCGATTATTACTATAATCAGAAAATAAAGTTGCTTGATAGTCTCCTAAGTGCGCAAGCCCATAAGCTGAAAATTCATTTCCACCTAAAGCTTTTATTAAACGCGCAATCTCCCTCGTTCCACGAGACATAAGGGCTCCTTTTAAAGAAGTATACCCTAAACCATCTAAAATTCCCGCTGCTATTCCCATAACATTTTTTGCCGCTGCGCCTATTTCATTCCCTATTAAGTCTTTGCCGTAATAAAATCTTATGAGATTACTCGAAAAACTTTTTATTATAAAGCTTTTTAAATCTTCATTGTTGGAATCTATAACCATGCAATTAGGAATACCTAAAATAAAGTCCTGGACATGCCCTGGACCTATCCAGACCGCCACCTTGACCTCGCTTCCCAGACATTCTTTAACAACCTGAGAAAGGCGTAACCCAGTGCCCTTTTCTATGCCTTTCATGCAGAGCACTAATGATTTTCCCTGTAAATTTAAACCTTTAGAGATTATACTTTTAAGAAAACCTCTTAAAGATTGAGCACCTATAGAAACTATTATTAAATCAGAAAAATTTAACGCTTCTTCTATACTTGAAGAAAGCTTTACTTTTAAGTCTAGATCTAAAAAGCTATTTTTTCTTAAACTTTTTAATTCTTTAAGATGATGCGAGGATTCTCGCCCCCAAAGAAGTACATCTTGATTTATTTTATTTAAATACCACGCTATAAACGTTCCCCATCGACCGCAACCTAGCACGGATACCTTCATGTTTTACACTTCCGTTCATTTTAAAATTATAAAATTTGTATCTTATTGAGTATTCACTGTTAAATTATCCCATGAATTATAACCTATAAACCGCTTAGGGTCAATATATATTAAGCTTAAAGTCCTAAATAGTATAAAATTTCAGTATAATTATAGGGATAATTAGAACATCTCAAATTAATTAAGTAGTTTGACATAAAAAATTTATATAAACTTTTGTAAACTCACATCTAAATTATAAAAGATGATGATAAATTCTTAAAAGAATGCCGTTTTGTTGAAAAAATAGGCTTGATGTGTTATTCTTTAATAGAAATAGTAGAATACATAATTGATTGTGCATAAGTTATTACTTAATTAACTAATAAAAAATAAACAATTATTGCTGGAGGAATTAAACAATGGGATTTGAATTTGATAGTAACGAAGAAGAAATTGTTCAAATAAAAGTAATTGGTGTTGGAGGAGGCGGAGGAAATGCCGTAAATCGAATGATAGATTCAGGTGTAAAATGCGTTGAGTTCATCTGCATTAACACAGATAGGCAAGCACTTTTGCGCTCAAAAGCAACAAACAAAATTCAAATTGGTGAAAAAATAACACGCGGAAAAGGTGCAGGATCAAAGCCGGAAATCGGACAACGTGCTGCTGAAGAAAGTCGCGACGAAATAGTGTCTGCATTAAAAGGAGCAGATATGGTATTTATAACCGCAGGTATGGGCGGCGGAACAGGTACCGGTGCTGCACCAGTAGTAGCTCAAATAGCTCGTGAAATGGGCATTCTTACAGTAGGAATAGTTACTAAACCATTTTCTTTTGAAGGTCAAAAACGAATGATGCAAGCAGAAAACGGTATTTCTGAGCTTCGCGAACAAGTTGATTCATTAGTAGTTATACCTAATGAAAGACTTAAACTTGCAAGCCAACAAAGAATAACATTGATGAATGCATTTATCGTTGCAGATGATGTGCTGCGCCAAGGCGTGCAAAGTATCTCCGACCTTATACTGCTTCCAGGGCTAGTCAATCTAGACTTCGCTGACGTAACCGCCACAATGAAAGACGCGGGATATGCCCATATGGGAGTTGGTCACGCGTCAGGAAAAGATAAAGCAGAAATTGCAGCAAATATGGCTATTTCAAGCCCTCTTCTCGAAACAGCTATAAATGGCGCAAAGGGAGTCATTATAAACGTAACAGCATCCCCGGATATTGGACTCGACGAAATAGAAACTGCATCTTCTTTGATAGCCCAGCAAGCAGACGAAAATGCAAACATAATCTGGGGAGCAGCCTTCGATGAAAAAATGGACGATGAAATTAGCGTGACTGTTATCGCAACAGGTTTTGAAACACGTGGATCTTACTTCCCTGTTTCCGCTCCTCAAATTAATTCACCAAAATCCGAAAAATCTTACAACAATATTAATAACTCTTTCTCCTCTTATCCCCCTAAACAAGAACACAACGAGCTTCCTAAACCGCCAAAAGAAGAAAATGATAATTTTTACGATATAATGTCTCTGTTTAGAAATAAATAGTATTATTTTAAAAGACTCCACACTGATTTTAGTGTGGAGGTTTGTTTAAACAGGCTGTTTTAGCTTTTCGTGCTCACTTTCAAATTTTACAATCTTTTCTCTAAATTTTTCTAGAATTTTCCTGTTACTTTCTATTCTTTCATTGCACTCTTTAATTTCTTCATCATTCTTTTTATCAAGATCGGCAATTCTTTTTAACATATTGTTATACTCTTCGATTTGTTCTGAGGCATCATCTTTGTCATCCTCATATGAATTTAATTTTTTTCATACTTTTTTACCGAGTTCATCTAAATATTTACCTACAAATTTATCTAATTTCTCGTTTCTATTCGTTAATATTATGATATTTGAACCTCAGAATAAGGTGGCTCAGTAAATTCAGAATGTAGTTTATTTAAACTTCATTTATATATTATAAACATATTTTCTAAAAAGTCAATAAAAAGCAGCCTCTATTTTACTAGAGACTGCTAAACTCTTTAAACTATTAATACATTCCGCCCATTCCAGCATCAGGCATTCCACTATTTGCCGGCTGAGGTTCTTTTTTATCGGATACTAAAGACTCCGTCGTTAGTACCATGCTTGCAACCGAAGAAGCATTTTCGAGTGCAGAACGTGTTACCTTTGTTGGATCAACTATTCCAAATTCTATCATATCACCATATTCATCTTTAAGTGCATCATATCCATATCCAACTTTATTTTGAGTTCTAACGTTCTGGACTATTACAGAACCTTCTAGTCCAGCATTGATTGCTATTTGTTTTAAAGGTTCCTCAAGAGATTTAAGTACTATTTTAGCGCCTGTTTTTTCATCGCCTTCAGCAGCTTCAACTACTTTTTCGACCTCAGGAATTACGTTAACTAATGCAACTCCTCCTCCTGCAACTATTCCTTCTTCAACCGCTGCTTTTGTTGCAGCTAGGGCATCTTCAATGCGAAGCTTCTTCTCTTTCATCTCAATTTCTGTTGCAGCTCCAACTTTTATTACTGCAACTCCGCCCGCTAATTTAGCAAGACGTTCTTGAAGCTTTTCACGATCAAATTCAGAGGTGGTTTCTTCAATTTGATTTCTTATTTGATTTACTCTCGCTTTAATTTCTTCGCTATTGCCAGCACCGTCTACAATTATTGTACGCTCTTTTTCAACTTTAACTTGATGTGCTCTACCAAGCTGATCCATAGTAGTATCTTTAAGTTCAAGTCCGAGTTCCTCAGAAATGACTTCTCCACCAGTAAGAATAGCAATGTCACGAAGCATTTCTTTTCTTCTATCACCAAAGCCTGGAGCTTTAACTCCTATGCATGTAAACGTACCGCGGAGCTTATTCACGATTAAAGTTGCAAGTGCATCACCTTCGATGTCTTCCGCTATTATAACGAGTTTTTTACCTGATTTAACTACTTGCTCTAAAAGTGGAAGAATTTCTTGAATACTAATAATTTTCTTATCTGTAATTAAAATATAAGCATCATCAATTACAGCTTCCATTTTATCATTATCAGTTACCATATAAGGTGATACGTAACCTCTATCAAACATCATTCCTTCAACGATTTCAGAATATGTTTCAGCTGTTTTTGATTCTTCAACTGTAATAACTCCGTCAGAACCAACCTTTTCCATAGCTTCTGCTATTAAGCTTCCAATGAAATCATCCGCAGCAGAAATAGTAGCAACCCTTTTTATGTCTTTGCTTCCATTTACGCTCTTTGAGTTTTTAACGATTCCCTCAACAGCTTTTTCTACTGCTAATTTCATACCTTTTTTAAGTACCATAGGATTAGCGCCCGCTGCAACATTTTTCATACCTTCACGAATTAAGGTTTGAGCCAAAAGTGTTGCTGTGGTAGTGCCGTCACCAGCAATATCATTGGTTTTAGTTGCAACTTCTTTAACTAGCTGTGCACCCATGTTTTCAAATGCATTATCAAGTTCAATTTCTTTAGCAATTGTGACGCCATCATTTGTTATTAATGGAGCACCGAATTTTTTGTCAAGTACAACGTTTCTTCCCTTAGGTCCCAAAGTGATTTTAACGGTGTCAGCTAGTTGGTTTATTCCGCTTAAAAGTGCTTTTCTGGCCTCTTCGCCGTAAATAATTTCTTTTGCCATTAATCAAAGACTCCTTTTCTTTACATATATTATATATTTTCTATGCAATTATAGCTAAGATCTGAGATTGACTAATTATTATATATTCTTCTCCGCCCAAAGTAAATTCTGTTCCTGCATGTTTTGGAATAAGAACATTATCTCCTTCGTTAACGTACATTTTAACTTCCTTGCCGTCAATCATTCCTCCTGGGCCCCTTGCAATAACGCTCGCGGTTAAGGGCTGTTCTTTTGAAGAACCAGCTAAAATTATTCCTCCCTGTGTAGGTCTTTGTGCTTTTTGAACTTTAACTACAACTTTGTCTAATATAGGTTTGATAGTTGCCATGTTAAGCTCCTCCCTAAACTCTTTTATTTATTAGCACTCTTTGTATCTGAGTGCTAACATGTATTTTATTCCTTAATTTTTTGAAAATCAAGAGATATTTTAAGATTTGTAAAATGTTGTAAGTTTAAACATAATTATTTTCAATAAATTCATTTTATAATGTTAAAATCATAAAAATAACTGCTTTATTCTTTTTCTACGTCTTCAATTCGTGCTCCCCCTAAAACGCAGCCTCTTTCATCATAAAAAACAGCAGATTGTCCAGGAGCGGGAAAATACTGTGGGTCTTCGAATTTTATTTTTACTCTATTTTTATCAAGAGGACTTACCTTGCAAGGAATTTCTTTAGCACGAGATCTGGTTTTTACTAAAACTTTAATCTCGCTTTCAAACGACTCGAAAGCTGCACATGATACATGACTCCCAATTATCGTTTGGCATCTTCCTCCTAAACGCTCACTTAAGGTTATAGAATTGTCAGCTGCATTTATACTTTTAACGTACATATTAACTCCTAAAGATACTCCTAAATGACGTCTCTGCCCCACAGTATATTTGATTATTCCTTTATGTATACCTAGTAAGTTGCCGGAATCATCCACGAAATCGCCGAAAGCAGATTTTATTCCCTTATACTCTTCTATAAATTGAGCGTGATTTCCATTTTTAATAAAACATATGTCTTGACTTTCTTTCTTATGCGCTACACATAAGTCGTATTTTTCAGCAAGCTCTCTCACGCGTGGTTTCTCTAAATTCGCAAGTGGAAAAATAGCATGAGATAATTGATGCTGACTTAAGCCATAAAGGAAATACGTCTGGTCCTTCGAAGAATTAGACTTTTTTAAAAGCCATCGATTTAAATTTTCATCGTAAATAACGTTTGCATAGTGGCCTGTTGCAAGATGAGTGCAGCCCTGCTCTAAAGCGTAGTCAAGCATAAGCCCAAATTTTATTTTCATATTGCATACTGTGCACGGATTTGGTGTGCGTCCACTTAAATACTCGTCAATAAAATAATTTACAACGTAGTCGGAAAATTCTTTTTTAAAATCTAAAACTACGTGCTTAATGCCAAGACGCGACGCAACTTCTTTAGCATCTTCAACTGTACTTTGAGCATCAGAATTTAAAAGTTTTAAGGTTGCTCCTATAACTTCATATCCTTCTTCTAAAAGAAGAGCAGCGGTCACGGAGCTATCTACTCCTCCACTCATTCCAACCATTACTTTTTTCAAATTTATTCCTCCTAATATAAGCAAAAATAAAACTATTAGTCCAATAACTAATAGTTTACAGGCATTTTTTCAGAGTAGCAATAAAATTTTATTTTAAAATTCAATGTTTTTTATCTTAGATAAATCACCGCTGCAAAGTGCATCCATATTTCGAAATATTTTGTCGGGATTCCAATCCCACCACCGAATTTTAAGTAAGTACGCAATTAAATCATCTTCAAAACGTTTTTTTGTAGCTCTACAAGGATTCCCAACAGCAATGCTATATGGAGGAATGTCGCTTCCAACAATAGAATTCGCACCTATTATAGCTCCATCGCCAATATGTACTCCTGGCATTATAGTGACGCTTTGACCAATCCACACATCATTACCAACTACTGTATCTCCTTTAAAAGGAAGCTCGAAAGTTTTTGGAGTAAACTTTTCCCAACCATTACCCATGATGTAAAATGGATAAGTTGCAATAGCATCCATTTTATGATTCGCACCATTCATAATAAACTCTACGCCTTTTGCTATTGCACAGAATTTGCCTATAATCAACTTATCCCCAATAAATTCGTAATGATGGGTTACGTGGCTTTCAAATTTATCTGCACCTTCGCTATCACTGTAATAAGTATAATCACCGATAATAATATTGGGATTTTTAACAACGTTTTTTATATAACACACGCTAGGCACATTAGGATTTGGGAAAACATCATTTGGATTGGGTCCCATAATTTTTAAATCCTTCACTTGTAATAAATTCATGGTGGACACAAAGGGACTCGAACCCTTGACCTCTCGCGTGTGAGGCGAACGCTCTAACCAACTGAGCTATGCGTCCAATAATTTAAATCTTATTTAGGACTTTAAACCTTCTAAATATTTAACGCCTATAGCACAGCACCCCATTTCTTTTACCCTTTTTGCACCAGGAAAACTCATATACATCTTAATAGCTTCATCTAAATCCTTAGCAAAAGGTACCATGTTTTTTACCCCTTCGTTTTTAAGCATTTCTTTAAAACTATTATAGAAATGCATATAGCTGACCTCACAAATTATAGATTCCACTTCAGCAGAAAGAACTAGCTTACTTCCAACCTCGAAACTCCTTACATAATCAGTAGCAATTCTTCCCTCAGCTTTTTTAAGACCTTTAGCTATACATTGTAGAAAAGGTTTATCTTTCGTATTTGTAATATTTAGCTTATACATCTCTATACCATCGAAAATATAAATTTTGGTGACCCGGACGAGAATCGAACTCGTGTTACCGCCGTGAAAGGGCGGTGT
>CAMNXD010000010.1 GCA_946566955.1 uncultured Clostridia bacterium | reverse complement strand
TTCCAAAGGTTATCATTGCAACCACTACTTTACTTATTCCAGGTGAAGAAAGTATTAAATAATGAATCACAAAAAGCTGAATAACAACAGGCGTGCCACGAATAATGAGTACATAAAATTTGGCAACTAGTTTAATTATTTTCAAAAACATATTAGATGTCCGGCTAACACTTATCAGTGCCACACCTACACCGAGGAAAATACCTATTATTAAAGCCACAAAAGTTATTTTTAAAGTTGTTGCAAGACCTTGCAATATTATTTTATATCTTTGTTTGTTAATTAAATTATTATAAATTTGAGAAGATAAATTTTGCTCTACAGAATCGGATATAGATAAATATTTATCGACAATTTGTGTTATTTCCTCTTTTTTAATCATGCTTCCTAAAATAAAGTTTAGTTGATTAAGAAGTTCTTGATTTCCCTTCGAAACAGCTATTCGGTAACTATCCTCAAAAAGTGATTCTTCTAAAATTTTAGCCAAGTTCCCTAAAATCTTTATAATTCTTTTAGCAGTGACTTCATCAACAACTATAGCGTCAATTTCTTTTGACCTCAGCTCTGAAGCTGCTTCGGTAATTTTATTGTACCGTGTAATAGAAGCCCCGGGATAATTTTCGGTGCAATATATATCGCCAGTTGTACCTATAGACACACCTATTTTTTTATTTTTAATATCCTCAGGAAATTTAACATCGCTTGAATTTAAAACTAAAATCACTTGCCGTGAAGTATAGTAAGGCTCCGAAAAATCAACACTTTTTGCCCTATCCTCACTATAACTCATAGCGGCGATGGCAAAATCACAGCTATGATTATTTAGCTCCAGTGTAAGGGCATCAAATGAAACATCATTTAATTTTATCTTTACTCCTAAGTACTCCGCTATTTTTTTAGCTATTTCTATGTCTATTCCAACAAATTCTTCGCCTTCTCTATATTCAAAAGGGTCGAATTCTGCGTTGGTTGAAACTTTAATATATCCTCTCTCTTTAATTTCTTTTAATCCAAGGCCGCTTGCTAAGCAGGAAAGAAAACTCATAAATAAAATAGTAGTAGCTAAAAATCTAACGATTTTTTTAAAGCTTGCCATAATAGTTTTTTCTACCTCCTCTTTTGAATTTTAACTTTATTTCTTAGCTACTTCTTTTACTATAAAAATACGGAACAAGAGTTGTGGCTACATTTTCGTATTTTCTAAGCTCTTGCTCTATGAAAAAAGTGGTTTGATTGTGAAATACTTCATCTAAAATGCCATTGCCACTTATACGCGTCAAAACTACTGTTAAATTCTCCCCTGGAGAAAGCTCTGCCCTTCGGCTACTCACGTATTTCATTATTTGAGCCACGACGTCTCTATAAGGAGTGTAAACTATAGTTAGCGGGACTCCCATTTTTAAATCCTTCCACTGCTTTTGAAGAAGCTTTGTTTCTTTCTGCGAAACAGAAATATGAAGTACCGTTAAATTTGAAGTTATTTTATTTGCATAGTCAAAAGTTTTTAGCGCAGCACGGTTAATTTTATTTATCAAAACTATACACGGAAATACATCGGCACTAGGACTTTCTTTATACTGGTAATCCCAGCCAAACATGCTTATACCTTTTAAAAATTTAAAATAATGCTTATGAGTTGATGCCATAAACCACATCATTAATGGAGTAATTACAAGAAGCACCCAAGACCCATGAACAAATTTAGTCGTGAAAACCACTATAGAGCCTATAAAAGTCACAAGGGCTCCAAAGCCATTTATAATTGATTTATATTGCCATCCAGGGTCCTTTGACTTTATCCATTTTACAAACATTCCAAATTGCGAAATCGTAAAAGATACAAATACTCCCACAGAGTAAAAAGGTATTAGTCTATGAGTATCAGCATTGAAAGCTACAAGTAAAATTGAACTTACAACAAATATGAACATTATCCCATTAGAAAAACTGAGTTTAGTTCCTCTTTGAGAAAACTGCCGCGGCATATAGTGATCTTTTGCAAGTATAGAAAGAAGAATTGGTAAGCCGCTATAAGATGTATTGGCAGCGAGAAGAAGTATCAAAGAAGTTGTAAGCTGCAAAATGTAAAACATTACTCCATTTCCAAAAACAGCCGTTGCCATCTGAGATAAAACCGTTTTGTCTTGAAGAGGTACGACCTTCAAAGCCGTTGCTAAAAAACTAGTACCTCCAAATATAAGCGCGATTATTCCACCTAGCATAAATAAAACATGTCGAGCGTTTTTTTGACAAGGCTCCTTAAAGCTTGGAATCGCATTGCTCACAGCTTCCACTCCTGTAAGCGCTGAACATCCTGAAGAAAATGCACACAAAAAAAGCGTTAAACTCATACCTTGAAAATTCTCGGAAATAATATGAGAAATCTGCTCAGGACTATACTCCATCGGAGAAAGCGTTCCGGTAAATACGCGTACTACTCCCGTGATTATCAATAGTATCATCGAAAATATAAATGCATATGTAGGAACGCCAAATATTTTTGAAGATTCTCCTATTCCTCTTAAATTGATAAAGGTTATTACTCCAACGCAAACTAAAGAAATTATTATTCTATATGGGTCTAATGCTGGATATACCGCTAAAATAGCCGCTGTAGAAGAAGACACACTCACTGCAACAGTCATTATGTAATCAATTATTAAACACGTTGCTGCAAGTAGTGATGCTTTTCTACCGAAATTCTCTTTAGATACTACGTACGCACCTCCTCCATCGGGATAATGATTTATAATTTGAGAGTACGAAAAAACTAGTATTAAAAGTAAGAGAACTATAGGAATGCTAACAAACCCCACATAATTTACCGCTAAGAGTCCTAAAGCAGGTATAAGAGCCATCAAAATTTCCTCTACCGCATATGCAACAGAAGAAACGGCGTCACTTGCAAGTATGGGAAGACCCCAAAATCTTGAAAGTCTTTCATTTTTTAACTGATCATCTTTTAAAGCATCTCCTAGAAGAAACTTTTTTAAATCTTTTAAATTACTCAAATTTGAATCTCTCCATTTATCATACATTTTGACGCTTTAATTTAGCATCAGCGAATATATTATCATAAAATAACTAAATATCCAATAACTTAAACTTATTTCTATATTCCCTTCGAAACTAAACTAAATTCAAGATCAATTTTTAATTTCCTGAATTAAATTTAAAATTTCCGATTTTCTGTCTTTAGTCAGTTGCTCATCTAAAGCCCAAATACCATTTGAGTCTTCTCTTATAGCCATCCCTTCTCTTGCACTCTTTGGCAAACACAAAATATCTAGCACATGCTCATTTCCTTCTTCATCCTCACAAATAGCAAATTTAGATTCTTCTATCCTATCTATATATAAAACTTTCATATATCACCTTTTATAAAATTTATTATTTCTTTTCAGTGCGTACTTTTATCTCCTTACCATTCGTTGAAATTACAATATTTCCACTTAAATCGGTTCTATAAATATTTTTGCAAAATTTACTAATCCTTTTAACAACCTCTTCTTTAGGAAGATTGTTTCTATCTGGTCCAACAGAAATCACAGCACATTCGGGGTAAACACTTCTTAAAAAACTTTCGCCGCTTGAAGTTCGGCTTCCATGATGACCAACCTTTAAAACCGTGGACTTTAAATCGTACCCCCTTTCTAATATTTCGTTTTCTTCTGGTTTTTCGGCATCTCCTACAAATAAAAAGCTTACGTCTCCATAAGTTATTTTAAGAACAACTGAATTATTATTTATATTGTCGTCAACAGAAAGAGGGCCAAAGAAATCTAGCTTCAAATCTCCAAGCTTCATGCTTTCCCTACCTCTGGTGCGCTTTAAAGTCACCGCTTTATCTTTTAAAGCTTTAAGCATTCGTTCATAAGTTTTACCGACAGGTATTAGTTTTTCGGGGACGTCCGGCTCAATAAATTTTTTTATCTCAAATTCATTTATAACCTCAGGCATCTGTCCTATATGATCCCTATGAGGATGCGAAACAATAGCTAAATCCAACTTAGAAACTCCTTGACGCTTAAGGTATTCAACAACTTTCGCCGATGGTTCTTTATCTGCAGCGTCTATTAAAATATGGCAGTCTTTACACTTTATGTAAGCGCAGTCAGCTTTACCAACATCTAAAAAATGTACATTCATGTTGAAATCGGAGCTAACGTCAGGAACGTAATCTGAAGTTCCAAGATTTTTAAAAATATTATGCCAATTGAATCCTTCTATTTTTCCATAGCTTATAATGCAAGATGTTATAAGTAATAGCAAAGATGAAATTATATATTTAAATCTACTTTTAATCTTTCTAAATTTTCTTTTTTTCCGTTTCAAATTTAATGTCCTCCAAAAAATTAATTATTTTCGTTTTTGTTTATATTCATTTCTAGAAATTGTTGATAGCTCATAAGTACTTGACGGGGTTTAGACCCTTCATGCGGACCAACTATTCCCATTTGCTCCATTTCATCAATAAGTCTTCCTGCTCTTGCATATCCAACTCTAAGTCTGCGCTGAAGAAGAGACGTTGAAGCTTGTCCTGCTTCAATAACGCATCTTATAGCTTCTTTCATGATGGGATCCATATCATTTTCAGATTTTTCTGAACTTACTGAATTATCTTTAATAGAGTTTTTTT
This sequence comes from uncultured Clostridia bacterium, assembly GCA_946566955.1. Classification (GTDB taxonomy): domain Bacteria; phylum Bacillota; class Clostridia; order Oscillospirales; family Acutalibacteraceae; genus UMGS1491. Next base: position 33,965 of record CAMNXD010000010.1, on the reverse strand, counting down.
CAATCTCGCTTACAATGCTATCATCATACTCACTTTGACCAGAGGTCTTAATAAAATCTATAACTTTTTCTATTTCTTTGTCTGTAACATAACACCCTTGCACTCTTATAGGCTTTGAGCATCCTGCAGGAGAAAAAAGCATGTCTCCACGTCCTAAAAGTTTCTCAGCTCCACTCATATCCAAAATAGTTCTAGAATCTATCTGAGAAGATACCGCCAAAGCAATCCTACTTGGAATATTAGCCTTGATTATACCTGTAATTACATCAACAGACGGTCTTTGAGTTGCAATCACTAAATACATACCAGCTGCCCGAGCCATTTGAGCAAGCCTACATATATAATCCTCAACTTCATTAGGAGCAACCATCATTAAATCTGAAAGTTCATCTATTATTATAACTACCTGGGGCATCTTCGCTAATTTTTCGCCATTTCTATCTTTTAGCTCCGGGCTTTGCTTAGCTAAAGCATTATATGAAGATATATCCCTTACATTATTTTCAGCAAATCTTTTATATCTATCTATCATTTCATTTACTGCCCATCCGAGAGCTCCAGCCGCTTTACGAGCATCAGTCACAACAGGGACAAGCAAATGAGGAATACCGTTGTATATTCCAAGCTCAACGACTTTTGGGTCTATCATTAAAAGCTTTACTTCTGAAGGCGTAGCGTTATAAAGCAAACTTATTATAAATGAATTTATACACACCGATTTACCCGAACCAGTTGAACCTGCAATCAAAAGATGCGGCATTTTTGCAAGGTCTGCTATAGTAACTTCTCCGGAAATATCCTTGCCAAGAACAACAGTCAATTTACTTTTAGCATTTCTAAAGGCGTTTGAAGAAATAAGTTCTCTCATCCCAACTATACTTACAACTTTATTAGGAATCTCTACTCCTACCGCTGCTTTCCCTGGAATAGGCGCTTCTATACGAACTCCAGATGCAGCTAAATTTAAAGCTATATCGTCCGCAAGATTTGTAATTTTGCTTATTTTTACCCCCGACGCTGGCTGAAGCTCATACCTGGTTACTGCTGGTCCTCGACTTATATCAACTATCTTAGTTTGTACGTTAAAGCTTTTCAGAGTATCTACGAGTGTTCTACCATTGTGATTGAGTTCAGAGGTGATATCTTCTTCTTTTGGAGTAGGAGATTTATTCAAAAATTCTATATTAGGAAAATTATAAGTGCTTTCAAGATTTTGATTTAATGCTTTTTCTAATTTCTTACTTTCAAGTCGAGATTCTTCTTCGATTGGCACTTCACTTTCAATTTCTTTTTTACCTTCTTTAAATCTCGATAAAAATTTTTCTGTGACCTTTGAAATATCCTCCCCTAAAGACTTAGAATTTTTTAATTTTTCTTCGTTTCGGCACTCAGTTTTTAGAAAGTCATCCGAAAACTCCTCTTGCGAATTCTCTGAAACTAATTTACTTAAATCCTGCTTTGCTAATTTACGCTTTAATCTTAAGTCATTTATTTTATCTATAAAAGCTCGAACAAATTTTTTAAAGACTTCGAAAAGCTGCTTGAGGTCAGTGCGCGTCAGAAGCATTAAGAAAACAAAAATAAGAACTAAATTACTTATCCTTGCACCTACTTTACCAAAAGCCCACACTAAAAGAGCACCTAAAAATCCACCAATTAATCCAGAACCAGTATTCAGCTGAGAATTTTTATAACACTCAAATATGTACGCAGCCCAGTTTTGCGGCTGGTGATTTGAAAGTTTCCTAGAAAACACATAAAGTAATGAGCAAAAAAGTAAAGTCAGTACACAGGAAAAAATTATAGTAAGCTGCTGAGGTTTTGTCATTTTACTCAAACCGTTTTTCACAGCAATATAACCAAGAGCTAACGGCAAAAATAAAGAGCTTATTCCAAATACCCCTATTAAAAAATTATGTATGCACAGCCACCAATTTTCTCCAGGAATTAAAATCAAAAAGAAAATCAAAGTTGCTAGAGAAAAAGTAACAGTAGAAAACACTATGCCTTCTAAATCTTTTGAACGCTCTCCTTTTGATAAATTTTTACCCGTAGTTTTATGCTTTTCGCATTTATATTCTTTTTTTGGCGTATATTTCTTTCCAGATGTTTTCATAGAGCAGCACCAGTAAAAATGTTAAATCCTTTAATTTTTTCAAAGATTCCCACAACAACGGCTAAAATTCCCATTATAAAAGTATAAATTACGAATATCATCATTTTATCAGTTTTCAAAAGCCACCTAAAAAGCTTTATAGATAAAAATCCCACAACCGCCGATACAACAACTCCAACTAACAACGGGATAAAATCAATAGAAGAAATTAAGTTTTGATCTAAAACCTCCTTAAACTCTAAAAGCGAAGCGGCAAGTATAGCAGGAATGCCAAGTATAAATGAATAATCTAAAGCAGTTTTTTTGCTTATCCCTCTTAAAAGTCCAACAGACAAAGTGGAACCTGAACGTGATATTCCAGGGAATATAGCAGCTATTAACTGCATTATTCCTATCCAAAGAGCATCCATAAAACTCATATGAGTTTTTCCGACGCAAATATCATTACCGCTATAGGTATCATACTTTATATTTTTAAACTTAGAATATTGTTTTACGTGAATTCCTTTATTTATTAAAACGCTGGTTAATATCAAAGCAAGACCAGCAATAATTATGTTGCTCTCACTCGAAAGCTCCTCAGCAACATCTTTTATACTCATACCGCTTCCGGGGATGGGCAAGAAAAGCAAAACTAGCGGTAAAAGTCCAATAGCAATCATAATCACCATTTGCTCGCTTGCGTCCGACTTTTTAATGCTAAAATTACCTCTTATAGCTTTACCAAGCATGCGAAAAAAAGCCATTATAAGCTCTAAAATTTCTTTTCTGTAAACCGCTAAAACTGCTATTAAAGTCCCAATGTGAAGCATTACGTTGAAAAATAAGTTATTTTCTCTTACTCCTAAAATGTGCTGAGATATAAGTAAGTGCCCACTACTTGAAACGGGTAAAAACTCAGTTAAGCCTTGAACGATTCCTTGAATTATAGCGTCAAATATTCCCATTGTCTTACTCCTTACGTTTTTAAACTTGTTTTATAGTTATATGACACTTTATAAGTTTAAATTATAATCGCAATACTTTCAAACAAAAAATTTAAGGCAAAATAAATTTGCCGCATGATACTAACATACGGCGTAAAGTTTTAATTTTTATTTTTTCTGTTTTTTCTTTTGTTTCCTGCTTTATACAAACATTCTAATGCTTCTGAAAGCGTACCACATTTATCGATGAGTCCTTCTTTGACGGCCTCTTCCCCTTCTACAACAGTACCAACATCCATTGCAAGCTCCTTGGTGTTCATACAAAGCTTATAAAATCTTTCTTTAGTAATTTTAGAATTTTCTACCACAAAATTTGCTATCCGCTCTTGCATACGTTTTAAATATTCAAACGACTGTGAACTTCCGAGGACCATACCTGTAGTTCGCACAGGATGAATCGTCATGGTGGCCGATTTAGCTATAAAAGATTTATCAGTACATACCGCTAAAGGTACTCCTATAGAATGCCCTCCTCCTATTACCATCGAGACAGTAGGTTTGCTCATTCCTGCGATTAGCTCTGCAATAGCAAGTCCAGCTTCTATATCGCCACCAACAGTATTAAGTAGCAAAAGAAGTCCTTTTATATTGGGATCTTCTTCAATAGCAACTAATTCAGGAATTATATGCTCATACTTTGTGGCTTTGTTTTCTGGTGGCAAATACGTATGACCTTCAATCTGACCAATAATTGTAAGACAATATATTTTGCTATTTTTACTTCCAGTTATAACCGAACCAATATTTTGTATGCGCTCATACTGCTTTTCACTTCCTGTTGGAACTTTTTTCCCTGGGTCATCTTTTTCCTCGGATTCATGTTTTTGACTATATTTATCTTTCTTCATTTAAAAATCCCCTCCTTATTTTTAGTTTTACAAATTAAATCGCTTTCATTCATGCCGAAATAAATATTAATATTTAATAAATAATATTAAAAATCATTAATTCTATTGACTAATTTGTAAGTTTATAATAAAATTATTATCGGAATGTGGATAGATTATCAAGATTAAACTTAAATTCTTTTATATTCACTTCTCAAGCACATTATATTTATAATAATAATCAATTTACCAAGGAAAGGAGAGCAATAATTATGAAATTAAGCGAAAATTCTTTAAAGCTAATTAAAATCTTGAATTCGAGTCCTGAAAAACTTTCCGCATTCTGCGAAACTAAAAATTTCGATGATGCCTTTAATTATGCCCAAAAATTAGTCCCTGGTTACACATTGCAAGAATTTAAAAGTTTTGACCTCCTTGTTACAAAGCTTAAACAAATAATTGCTTCTAACACTTCATCAAAACATCTAAAGGTGGAAGAAAATGAGCTAAAGGAAGTTGGAGGGGGTACATTCGAGGATTGGATGGAAATCATGGATGAATATAATAAAGGATACGCCTCCGCTAAAGTCTTTGATCCAGCAATCGAGCAGCTCGGTAATTTAATTAAGTCTTATTCAGAGAGTAAAAAAAGTAAGTCTAACCCCTAAATTAAAAAATCAAAACTAGAGTTACTTTATAGCTCCCTAAACTTAGTAAATCCATTTTTATCTATATCAAAAGTAAAGGTTAAAGGAAGGAGAATAAATTATGAAAGTTAAAGATTTAAAATGTATGTTATTAGCAGGAGTACTCGTAGGAGGGCTTTGCGCTTGTGGAAACCAAGATTCTAAACAAAATTCATCGGATAACTCAGCTCAATCCCAAACCGAAGAAACAGTTCCTCAACAAAGCTTAGTCACCTCTCATACTCCAAGTGCAATTAAAAGTAGAGGTGAGCTCATAGTTGGCGTTAAAACCGAAGGATTCGATTTCTTTAAAGATAAAGAAGGTAACGATTCCGGCTACGAAGTTGACATTGCTAACGCTATTGCAAAAGAAATAGGAGAAGAAGTAAAAGTAAAATTTATTGATAGCAGTGAAAAAGAAGCTATGCTGAATTCTCTTGAAAAGGGAGAAATTGACTTTGCTATAGGTTCCTTAGAAGCTTCTCCTGAAATGAAAGAAAGATTTAATCTAAGCAAATCTTACTGGCCATGGGAAATTGGAACTGTATCCACTTTCGCACTTCAAAACAATAAAGAAAAATTTAAATCATTCAGCGATTTTGAAACAGCAAAAATTGCAGTTGTAAAGGATACAGATCAAGAAAGCATGGTTCAAACTCAACTGCCTAATGCAAGTTTAGTCTCTTGCTCAAGCATTAATGAGTGCATGGAAAAAGTTAAATCTGGAGAAGTAGATATAATGGCGGCAGATGATAAAGACATCGGAGATAGTTTAAAAGATAATACGGAAATTATTAATACTGATATCACGATTCCAGAAGCACCGGAAGATCAAGGATTATTTATTGCTATGATGAAAAATAATGAAGAACTGCAGTCGAGTATAAATAAGGTAATTACTGAAAACAGAGAAAATGGAAATATCGAAGAATGGATAATTAAAGCATGGAGCGGACTTATGTCCTTATCAACATCAGCTGATAGCACCAGCACAACTGCAGGATAAAAATCTTAAGTACTAAAACTAAGCCATTTATTAAACAAAATAAATTTATTCATGTATAATTCTTAGTCGTTATTTTAATAAATAAAACTTTTATAATTTCAGATAAAATTACTTTTAAAAAGCAAGTATGCCGCGGTAGTAATATTAATCATCAGGCTAAGAATTGTAATTTTATATTAAATAAATTTGATATCAACATTAATTTAACAAAAATGCAGTCGTAAACTTTAATGCAAATAAAGTCTAAATTTCAAGAAATTATATTATATCTCCAGCATATTAATCGAATTTTCAAATGCAAAGTTTAGAAACTTTAACGCATAATTTAAAAAATAAAAAATTAAATCTCTTTAAAACACACTTGACAAAATAAAAAATTATTGATAGAATTGAAAATGTAGTTATATCAAAATAATAAAATTTCAAGATTCATTTAAAAAGTGAGGAGTGTTGTTATGAAAAATAATCAAAACGCAAATTCTACATCAAAAATGCAGAATGAGAAAAACATTGAAGATTTATATCAAATGTGTTTAAGCGCCAATCCGAAGTTAACTCAAGAAGAATTTGAAAAATTTTTGGTTTCTTGCTATGAAAAAATAGAAAAAACTTCGGAAGAACAATTAGAAAATATTGCAGGAGGTAAAAGTTTGGATAAGCACGTAAGTAAAAAAATAGCTTCACTAGTATTAGGAACACTAGCCGCAGGTTCTGCAGCAGGAGTTGGAGGAATGAATAGCGCTAGCGCATATACTGATCCTGGATTCATGCACATATATAAAAAGCAAGAAGTTGCAGACATTAAAAAAGAATTTGAAGAGCACGTTAAAGATTGCCGCAATGACGTTCAAAAAATTCTAGATGCCGGAAAACGCAATGAATTCGATGCCGAGATAATGCAATTAGAGATGAATTCTCGTAAAAACTTTTTTCTTGATAGACAAAAATTTAGAAACTATGCAAATTTGATTAACGACTTAGACGTTCTAAAGTTTAAAATTAAAAGCTATATTAGCTCACAAGCTGAAGCTAAAGAGGAAAAACCCGAAGATAATGACAATAAAGATGTATTGAAAAATCAAGATCAAGCTTTCCAAAACTACAAAATTAATTTACGTACAGGCTTATCTATGATAAATAAAAACTTGGAAGTTTGTATGCGTGACGTTCAAGACATATCTATTGACGAAGCTTTTGGTAAAGCAGTTGAAGGTACTAAGTCAGATATAAAAGCAGAAATAGAAAAACTTGACGCTATGGTCTTACCTGACGATATTCGTAACGATAATATCGAAATTTTTAACACTAATTTAGATGCTTACTTCTCTGATGTAAAACTTCAATTAGATTCTTTAAAATATCGCTCTGATAAACTTGTTAAAGATATTACCAGCGCTTCTGATTCTATAAAAAAACAAGTTTTAGCTGAATCTAGAGATCGTTTCTCAAACCAAGTTAGAGAAATAGAGCAAAAAATAACAGATGAGTTTACTTCTCAAGATATCGAAGATGAATACCTCACAAGAATTGAAGAGCTCAGACGCGAAGTTACTGAATCTCACAAAAAATTGAGTTCATTAATAGATAAGATGGAAAGCATAGACAATATTCAAGAAATTGAAAGAGAGTTTACTTTATTTAATGCACGTTTAGCTCGCGCAATTTCTAGCAAAAATGACGTAGTAAACAGATTCCGTGAAAAACAAAAAGCTGAACGTAAGTTAGAAGCAAAAAGCGATTTTAATAAGCAATTAGAACTCCTCAGAAGCGGACAATTAAAATTAGACCAAGTTGTTGGTGGGTATGAAAACGCTATTAAAAATATTGAAGAATTAATAGATGCTCACGTTCAAAGGTCCAAAACAGGTAAAGGTATTCCACCAAAAGGTATGATCCTTTATGGAGAGCCAGGAACTGGAAAAACAACTCTCGTAAACTCTGTTGCAGCTGCTAATAAACTTGATTTAGTCCTATTAAAGAGAAGTACAGACGGCACAGACATGGAAGTTGAAATAAGAAAATGCTTTAATGAGGCCAAAACTCTTGCAGCTGGTGGAGAAAAAACTGTAGTGCTCCTCATCGATGAAATTGACGCTTTAGGCTCTACTAGAATACCAGGTAAAACTGATAAAGAAACAGTTGCATTACTTGCTCAACTCGACGCTCTTAAACCATCAGATGGCGTAGTGGTTCTTGCAACAACAAATATGTTGACTTCAGTAGACAATGCTGTTAAACGCTCTGGACGTCTAGAAGAACTTTGCGAAGTTTCCAGACCTCAAGAAGATGAAATAAGAAAAATACTTAAAATTTCTTTCAATGGCTATAAGTTAGAAGGTCAAATGCCTTTAGATGAGTTCGTTGATCATTTTGTTGGAAGATTAAGAGGATGCTGCGGAGCAGATATAAAGAGAATTGCTGAACGCGCTGTACAACATAGAATTAAGGAAAGCGCTTCTAAACGTTTAAGTGATATAACTCTTTATATAACTGACGTTGAAAAAGCTATAAGCTTACTTCAAATCTAATTTGAGCTTGCAATATTTTGAATATTTTACCCTTAGAAGTGATTACTTTTAGGGGTAATTGATTTATTTTTTAAATAAATTTAATTTTAATTTACTGTTGAATTCGAAAAGCATCTATGATATAATTACTCAGTAAAAGCGGGTGTGGCGGAATTGGTAGACGCGCTAGGTTTAGGTCCTAGTAGCTCAGCTGTGCAGGTTCGAGTCCTGTCACCCGTACCAATTTGTAGAAATATGTCGATTGCTGTAAAAAGCAATTTTTGAAGGGCATAATACTTTAATAATTAAGTGATTTTATAATCTATGCTGAAAGAAGAGTGCGCAGTATTAATAAACTGAGAAAATTAGTGAGGTTCGTAGGGGTATTGTTAATTTGTGCTGGACTTTTGAGTTGTTATGCAAAAGATCACGGTACCTATAAAAATGTAAATTGCATTCTAACTGAAAAGCTTAACTAAAAAAATGGCGGCGCTTCTATCGCTATCACGGGAAACGGACAAATAGAGTATCAAAATTGTTTTGGATTTTCAAACATTAAATCAAAGGAAAAAATCAATAAAAACACACGATTCAATATAGCTTATGTAAGTAAAATATTTGCTACTGTCGCCACGATGATTTTAGTGGATGAAGGAAAGCTTGATATAGATGAACCAATTTATGAGTATATCCCTGAATTTTCTATGGTATACGAAAACTTTAAAAAAATAACTACAAGAATGCTTTTAAGCTATAGCTCGGGCATGTCGGGTATCTTTTTAGATGGCTATGAAGGTGACGAATACGATGAAAATTATACAAAAAAATTTTTAGAATTTATCAAAACTCAAGATTTAAAATTTATGCCTGGAAAATCTTCTTTTTATTGCAATAATAGCATTATACCAATAGAAATTCTAGTTGAAAAGATAACCGGGCAGAAATACATGGATTTTCTACAACAGAAAATTTTCACGCCTCTCGATTTAAAAAACACAGGAGTTAGTTTGGGAGAATAAGCTGCAAATGGTGGTACTAATGTTGCTTATGCTTTTGAAGATAGCAAAAATATTACTCCACTAGCTGTCTCATCATATACTGCCGGAGAATTATCTTCTACTGCTAGTGATTTATGTAGATTTGGGGAAATATTTTGCGAAGATTCTAAAGTTAAAATTTTGTCAAAAAAGTCGGTAGATGAAATTAAGAAGATTCATTCAAATGTAGTCCCCGATAAAACACCTGAGCAAGTATATTGTTTAGGATTTAGTAAAGCTGTGGATGAAAAGTATCAATCCGTTGAATGCCTTAGTAAATCAGGGTGTTCTAATAATCATCAGGCTATGCTTTTTGTCCTTCCTGGAAAAAATATAGTTATTTCTATACTTATTTCAGATAAGGATTATGAATCATGGTTTTCCACGAACAACGATCTTATGTTTAATGTACTTAATGAGGTTGTAGGATACATAAATTGAAATTAGCATTTAGATAGTTGCATTTTCACACAGTTAAATGATTAAGCTTTATACTTTCGCACGCTTAGGATAAAAATTCGATACGTACACACGGTTAAAAGTAAACAGTACATTTCTCTCAAAAGTTGAGTAATTATACACAACTTAACTTAACGTATCTATCGATACAAGCCGATGGCCCAAGTATTGCTGGGCTTTCTTCGTTTTTAGGGCTAAGTTTTAATATTGTTTTTTCTTAAAATGGCACCGTATTTTGGCAGCTTCTCTCTAGGGGGGGTGCCATAGGGTGTGCACCTTTTTGAAAAAATCTTTATATATGTGTGCATACTCTCACACAAATTAAATTTATAATATAAAAATAATGAGCTAAAGAATATCTCTATGGATATTGCGGTTAATCGGAATAGCTCCATGCGAGTGCCACCGAAGCATATACAAAATTACTATACCTATGAATGGAAGGTGCGGGACATTTCTGCAAATATAGTTATACACCGCAACACCAATATCCGTAAAACCTTATAGCACGCCTTTAAACTCAATCTGATTGACACGAACCCTGTGAATCGCATTGAACAGTCGAAAAAAGAATTTTTCGTTGGCAGCATTATAGATACATAAAAAATCAAAATATTTTGTCGATTGTGTTTTAAAATTTTCTCAAAAACGTGAAAAAGCCCAGTATAACCGGACTTCCTGAATGCATCAGCTCGTCACAAAGTTCCCATTTTTTAAATCAGAGTGTCGATTCAAACAATTAAAAATATCCTTATTAGCTTCGTTTTACCGGCTCAGTTGGAACCAAACGATCAGTAAACGTACGTAACGAAAATCCCCTTTAGCACCTTTTTATCTTTATAGCTTTTTGTGATATTTTCCAGCCGCAAGTTGCATATCATCGCTACTTTTATTTCTGTTATCTCGGCGCACCGCCTCCATGTATCTCTTTTGCAACTTTTATGGTAGAGAATCTGCCTTATTGAATTTGACAGCGCACATCGTAAAGAAAAATGCACCGATTAAAACTGTAATAGCCAAACCCATAAGCGGCGTAATGACACAGTTCCCAATGGAAAAGGCCATGCCTTGCTGTACAAGTTCTTCCGTAGTCATCGTGTTTGCACCCAAATCAATGTAACGGAAGATAGAGGTCGTATAAGTCAATGAATTCAAATATACAATAGGCAATAAAAAGCTGGGTATAATCGTTGTTGAAACATATGCGCAGGAAACAAAAGTTAGCAGCATCATAATCATGGAGCTAATTGTTTGGAACGAGGGCGAATTGCGGGAAACCGTAGCCAAAAACAGAACTATGGCGCTGAATGTTACAGCAGCAATAAACATAGCTGCGAGCATAAGCAGAATTTGCAGAGCATTTATCCGCAGACCGATCGATTACCATACCCATGATCATAGTGACAGCGCCCTGCAAGGTTGCAATCACAGAGCCTAATAATATATTTCCCAAGGAAATTTATGAACGAGCAATAGGGGCTACCATAACTTCTTTCATATAACCGCTGGAAATATCCTACAGAATATATGATGAATTGTTAACGCTAGTCTGAAAAACGCTCATAACAATGACGCCGGCAATCAAATAATTTATAGGCGTATCAAAGCTTGGCATAGACGACTTCATCAAAAACGAAAACATCACCAGCATAAACATAAAAAGGCTTCCGAATAATCTCCCTTTGCTCCTGAGATAATTTAATAAATTTCTTTTTGTAATAGCTGTAATTGGATTCATTATTCTCGAATCTCCTTTCCTGTGATAGCGATAAACACTTCCTCGAACGTTCCGTTTTTTACTTCAAAATCGACGATGTCTTCTTTGTATTTCGATAAGATTTCTAACGAGACGGGGGCTTTCTTGGTTTGAAAAAATCAATCTGTTTTCCTTTTATATGGAATATTTCTTTTAGCAAGAGCAGCTTCCAGCAAATCAGTCTGTGTACAGACAACATACACTTTAGTACCAGTATATTGGTGTTTCAGGTTCTCCGGCGTACCGCTTGCAACGATTTTTCCATGATCTATAATCACGATTTTTGAGCAAACCTCCGCCTCGTCTATGTAGTGAGTAGTAAGAAAAATCGTCATGTTCTTTTGCTTTTGCAACTGCTGAATATACTTACATACATTTGCCCTTGTGGGTAAGATCGAGACCTGTGGTCGGTTCGTCTAAAAACAAAATTTTCAGATAATGTACCAACCCTCGTGCAATTTCAGTTCTTCTCTTTATACCCTCGGACAAACTGCCTACAATGGCTTTTTCCAATCAGTAAGCTCCACCAAATCAAGGGAGAAGCCGATACGCTCCTGAATCTCGTTTTTCGGTACTTTATAAAAGCTGCAATGATGTTTCCGGTTTTCCTCAACTGTCATTTTTGTATCCAGCGTCGAATCCTGAAATACAATACCAACGTCTTTTCTGACAGCGCTTTTTTCTTTAGAAACATCGTGCCCGTTAATTTGGATATTTCCCTCTGACTGACCCCGAATCGTCCATAATTTATTGACCGTTATAGTCTTTTATGCACCGTTCGGGCCGAGAAAAGCAAAAATACTGCCCTCGTCCACGGTAAAAGAAATATCGTATAATGATTTGAAATCTCTATAATTTTTTGAAAAATGTTCAACTTTAATAATTGGATTCATTCTGTTACCTCCTAAAAAACCCTATGCGTTTGTTCGCATAAGACTTATCTCCATAAACTTTATGGCGCCTTGCTTTCTCACGCCCGAATAAACCAACCGTTCTCTCTCGCATGAACATAAGCTGCTCAAAATGTTCGTCCCCCATGCGTTCTCTTGCCTTATCCATCCAATCTGCTATGGTATTCTCCTCTCCGTCATCTCCTGTCTCTGCTCTTAAAGCCGCAATAATTCGGTCTAAATACTCCCTGAATTGCTGCAATTCCTCCGGTGACAGGCAATGAAGAAACGCTTGATAGTTTGTTTCCGGCTGCTGTACCTTCTTGCCTTTTTCTGTGAGATGTACAATCATAACCCGCTTGTCGGCTTCGGACGGCTTTCTCTCCACATATCCACCCTTTTCCAGCTTGTTCAGCAGTTCATTCAAGGATTGCTGACGGATTCCAAGAAGATACGCCAGATCACTTGTTGCAATCTCCGGCTGAATTTTTAGTATAGCCAAAATGCGCCCTGTCCTCTTGTTGGATCGGCAAAAGAACCAAATTTGGCCTGACTAAACATTTGATGGCATTTCATCATCCATTGTAGCTGGGAAAGTTTTTCATAAACCGCTATATACAAATCATCTTTGTTCATACATAAAACTCCTTTCATCGCAATTAAGGATGCACGAGAATGATTTTTCAAAGCAAAGGCAAGAATTGACCGGCTGGATTCTATGTACTTAAAAAAGGGATGCAGAAATATCTTGATTTGGCGGTGACGCTGAAACCGATGCTTGCTGGATTTAAGAGATTTATTCGTGCGGAACGATTTTTTGGCTTGAATGAAGAAGGAAAGCTTCTTTCCATGAATATATGGACAGACGAGACACCCGTGGAGCGTTGGAGGAACATTATACAGCACCGCATGAGCCAGAAAGAAGAGTGGGAAAAGCTTTTTGAAAGTTATAAAATTACCTTCTGCTCAGAAATCTATGACTATACAGAAATAAAACGCACGAAGGTTTCTACAGACTCCAACGAATATTTAGAGATATAGGCTTATAATTTATACATATTACTATTCTTCACCTTTTGGCAGCATCACGCTTTCAAGCAATGGAACAGAAATTAAGACTTGTGGTTTGATGGACAAAAATATTTTGGAGATACGTTGAGAGGGAAAAAGAACACGAGGAAAAAATTGTCAATATTTGAAGAAATTGCTCATTGGCTCAATATTTATTTTAGTAGAAAATCTCCCAACTTTACACCAACGCTTTCCATGAAAACATCGCCATTCCGTAAAGCAGTTTGGAAAATTCTGTTCACAATTCCTTATAGAAAAATAATGACCTATGGAGAAGAATTACAAAGCAAAAATGGCTTCTTAAAATGTCTGCACAGGCTGTTGGAAGTACATTAGAATATAATTCACTTTGATTGATTATTCCTTGTCACCGTGTCATTGAGATGAATGGCAGCCTGACAAGATATTCGGGTAGAATTGATAAAAAAGTAAAGCTGCTTATATTGGAAAAAGTGGATATGTCGGAGTTTTTCGTTCTGCAGAAAGGCACGGCATTATAAAATGAAATCAGAGCATGCAGAAAACGTACAAAATGCTTTTACAATTCAGTCATAAAATTTTGAAGCGCACAAGGCAAATGTTACAAAAAATAACATTTTAATTATGTTATATTGGAGGTGTGGCTGCAGAAAACAGACGAATTTTGGAAATCTCAATAGATACTTATTTTTGTGGGCGTTCTTTTGCACCTTCTGTCGAGCAGGTAATCTGTCTTAATTTAACACTGTATATGCTTTTCGCCGGGAAAGAGCAGGCAGAAAAGCAAGAGCTTGGAAACATGGCGTTTGTGATAGACGATACGGGAGAACTCCTATTTCTGGATAACAGTTTTAGTATCGTAATTTCACGCCTTGCATTCCATCATTTTCCCTTAATGTGAACCGCCCTTTTTCAAAAATGATACAAATGCTAAAAAGCAGCGACAAGTTTATTTTTATTGATATGAAAGCCGTAGAAAAAAATTACGGACAATAGCGAACAAAATAGAAACATTGAGTGAAGCGTCACATATCTAAAATTTGAGTCAAGCAGAAATGTTGAAGTTATTTTCAGATAACCATCTTATCGTGGAAAAATATGATAGTATGAGAATGACAAAGATTTTATCGGAATGGTTAGATTTTACAAAAACGCTGCCAAGCATTAGAGGTGATATCACAAACCGATTTTCGAATAATTTAGAAGGCGGGAGGAAAACTGGTTTTAAACCATGTCAAACGGACAACGGAATATGCTTTGACCATAAGTGGACTATGATAATCGGCAGAAAATCATCAACGATAAAATAGAGCCATGAATATGAACAAAACTGTCGAATGGATATATTGTCCTATTTACAATAACAAGACAAGAAATAAAATATTAAAAAATTATCCTCTCCACTGCCTAAAATGTAAGTAGGAGATATTGATGAATGTAAGAAATTTGTAAATAAAAGTTATTACAGAGTCAGACCCAAAACAAAAGTTCAGAGCTTTACTCACTGAAAAAGAGAAACTTCGGGATGAAAAATAGGACGTGACAGAGAATTTCAAATCCACAAGACATGGCTTTAATAGCAAGAAATGAATCCCTAGCTCAAAAGACAGGCGAGAATATATTAAGGATGCCTATACTCTCCCTTATTATTGACAGAGTTATGTGAGAAAAAGTGCAGAGGATACGTGAGCGCCGACGCAGACTGACCACAAGCGGAACGACCAGTATCTTTTCAGGATAAATTCTAAAGTAACAAAATAATACGTCAATTGTAAAGCTATAA
Source organism: uncultured Clostridia bacterium (assembly GCA_946566955.1). Taxonomy (GTDB): domain Bacteria; phylum Bacillota; class Clostridia; order Oscillospirales; family Acutalibacteraceae; genus UMGS1491. The sequence continues at coordinate 18,862 of CAMNXD010000010.1, read as the reverse complement.
ATTCTAACTAGCACCTCAAGGTACCGGTTTCTTTGTATAATAAAACCACACATTAATAGTAAATTATAAACGAATTATACTGATAAAATTTATAGATTTTGCTATATTATCATACCTGTCTATGAATAATCTACAAGAGTGCCATCTAAAATTGAATAATCTACAAGAGTTCCTTTGCACTTGGAATAATCAACTAAATTTCCTGTTGAAGCTTGAGTCCAAGATTCTGCAGTTTGCACTTTTATAGCCTCTTTACTGAAATCCCCTATTTTTCCCTCATCTTCGTCAAAGGGAATATATTTTATTTCAAAGGATTTATTTACATTTTCTTCTAATTCGAAAGCAAATAATGCATAGATCGCTTGTTCTAAATCAAATTTTGCTCTCGCTTGTTTTATTTTATTATTATAAATATAACTTGCCATTTTTTCCAAGTTTTCTTCAGAAAAACTTATATTCTTTAATTTAAAATCACCTCTTTGGTCTGTTAGTTTTTGTCTTATATCTTTTATCATATCATATATAATTTTTTTGCAACATTCCATATCTAAACTATCAAACTCAATTACATTTAACCTTTGAACTCCTCCACCAGTAGAACCATTATATCCAAAACTTTTATATAATTGCTCCTTGGTCTCATTTGTAATTACAAAAAATATAGCTTTTCTGCAGTCTATTTTATTATTTTCCACATAGTATTCAGCATTGGCTGCAATCGATTTAAGAACTTCATCTGCACTTTTATCTTCATATTCATCAGGAGCATCAGGTGGCCTGCATATTAATTTCATTTTATCATATTCATCTATTATTACCACAATTTCGTAGTAATTAAATATATGCTCTAGTAAAGGAGTCGCTACTCTAATATCATAAGATCCCTCACTATTCTCTCTAATATTTAAAACACCAAATAAATTACTCCATTTTCTATCCTTTCTTAAGTTAATAGCCTTTGTAGTAGTTTTAAAAATTTGCTCTCCCAAAGATTGCTCGTTATTTATGCTACTACTGTCAATAAAGATACAAGATTTTTCATGATGTTTTAAAAATGCATTAGCTAAGGCTTTAGCCATAGTTGTTTTCCCTACTCCAGAATCTCCTATCATATAAATCACATTACCTTTCACTTCAGAAGGTTTCCCATAAATATTTTCTAAACATCCTGAAAGTGCAGATATACATTGCTTTTTAGCATTTTTTTGTCCGTAAATTTTTATAGGAGAAATTCCATTTATAACATCTTTAATTAATCGAGTAGTCTCTAATCTGGGTCTAAATCCCTTATATTTTTCAATTTCCTTTCTAAGTTTGACTTCCTCATCATGACTAAGTTTAATCAAGATGCCATCTTTAACTATACTCCATGCCCATCCAACCGTTGCCATACCAGTAGTAGCTAGTAAACATATTGTTACTGGTTCTAAAGCCTTTGATTTTTGTTTGGGAATAAAGTTAATAAGTAAGGCAAGGCTCAAAATATAAGATAAAGATTTTTTTAAATTCATCAGCTAATTTTTCCCCTTCTTTGAAATTTTATTTCTTAGCACCACAATTTAGTAAATAATCTGCAATGTTTGAATGTTTATAGGTTTTGGCAATTTGATAGGGCGTGGTACCATTGAAAGTATGATTTAAATTTGCCCCATATTCTATAAGTATTTTAACGATCTCTAAATGTCCTTCTGCAGCTGCACTATAAAGGGGTGTAGACATTCCATAATCTACTTCAAGGTTTGCGCCTCGTTCGCATAAAATCTTTACGCTTTCAATGCTATTTTCTTGTACTGCTAGTCTTAGTGCAGTAGAGCCCTTTCTTTTTTTACGTTCTTCCTCACTCATAACAGGTGTATAATATACACCATCAGGGGCTTCATGTTGGCTTAAAGGCGGAGATATCTGACGTTGCTCAATATCCTTTCCTTGATTAATTAAATATTTTATAATTTCGGGGTAATTATTTATTGCAGCATAAATCAAACTATTATCGCTTAAAAAAGCTTTTTTATCAAATTTACATCCTTCGATAAGATATTTTAATATTTCGATATGTCCAAGACATGCTGCCATTTCTGTTAAAGTATTCCAACCACTGTTTTCGGGGGAGGAATGATATAAATTAGCTCCGTTTTCAACTAAAAACTTTACTACTTCTAATGCATTATTATCAATTGCAATTTCTAATAAAGTATATTTGGATTTTTTCCCGCCAGGTTCATCCATTGGAAATTCAGCATTTATGTCATTGTACTCTAACCACATTTTTATTTCAGGGATGTCCTCTTTACATATACACCTATCGTCTTCTTCTATAAATTTATAATGTTTTTCATCCAAGCTTTATCACCTGTCCTGGCTTAATTTTTGTAGGATCCTTAATACCATTAATAGATTGTAAATTTTTATAGTCAAGACCGTATTTATTGGCTATTTTATATAAGCTGTCTCCTGGGGCTACTGTAACGCTTTTTGGAAAATAATGGTGCGACGGCAAATGATTTCCTTTTTTATCTAATCCATGATAATGAGGACCATGCTTTCCCTTGTCCAGTTTTACTTTTCCATTTTTACCATCTGGTCCACCACCGCCGCCTCTACGTGAATCTTGTTTGGCTGCTTGCTCTGCAGATTTGCGAGTATTATGGCGAATTCTAGGAGCGCAATCTATTCCGCCTTTATCTGGATTTGTAATGCGATGAGCTACATTCGGATTAGGTACTATGGGTACTGGCGGTAAAGTATTAGGAAGTGCTGGAGGTGCAGGTATTGTGATTGGATTGGGATGCGGTGCAATAAAAGGTCGAGGAACGGTAGCAGTATTAGTTCCAAGCATTACGCTCTGCCCTGCTCCAGCATATATTCTATTTGAAGAATCAGATAAAAAAGGAATCCCTATAATTAGCATTGAGATTAGAAGAGATTTTTGCTTTAAATGACATAATGAATTATTAAATTTTTTCATGTATACAACCTATCCTTAATATAAATTTTGAAAACTAAAACCTAATTTTAAACATAATGGGAGCTTAAGCAAAAAGCCCCCTCCAAATTTTAATAGTTTAAACTAAAGTATAGAACACCATCCTTTTTTTATAGTAAATCTTTTTTCAAATGCTGAATCTGGATTAGACTTAGATAGATTCATCTTTCCAGCTGTTTCTAAAAAATTCCTAAGATCTCTTATACCACTATCACCACTCTTCTTAGCAGAAGCAAATACACATGCACATGGACTCGACTTTGCAACACTCTCTAATAGTGTCCGCTGGCTGCTAGCATTTGTTATATCATTATGACGCAAATCCCACTTGCTCCCTACAAGTACTATTTTCCCGTCTGATTTTATTCTATCATGAACATCTTTATATAACCTGCTTAAATATTCTTCATTTTTACTATCATGTTGCGAACTAGTATCATGAACTATAAACACAAAATTGGCATCTTTAGTAAATGCAACTACTTCATCATAATAGTCTTTAGCTCCAGCTGTATCCCAAATATTAAACTGTATAGTTTTTCCATCTATGATTTTTTGAATGTCTCTACGTACCATTTTATCTGATGCAGGCGTATTATCTTCAAAATCTGAATTGAACATCCTATTAAACAGAGCAGTTTTTCCAGAGTGATAATTACCAACCAACACCACTCTAGCATAAAAATCAGGATCACCGGCAAAAATATTTGCATTTAAGCTAATCATCATAGCAAAAACACAAAAAATGTATTTTAAAAGCTTCATACTTATATCCTCCAATATTGAATTAATTTATATCCCCCATAAATTACTAAAGGTATTACTGCTAATGCTGTTGTGGCTGGAATTATCCCTTTTATGCAGTTTTTTTTTCAGCATCAATATCCTTATCTTCTACTGTTGCTTCATCTTCAGTAATTTCTACTTTATCCACATGAGTCTTCTTAGATGGATAATATTTTCCGCTGACAAATCCACTCGAAATACTTCTATAAGCTTGTCCGCAAATCCAATATAATGTACCCCCAAGACAGTTGTTTTCAGATATATCACCATGTCCGCGATTCCATTGATTATCTGTTTTTTTGTAGTAATTCTCTGCTTCACACGTAAACTGATTGAGTTGGGCGCACCTGAATTTATAAGTTTCTAAATCTAATTTTTCTTTACCATAAGTATTAAAACTTAAAGAGCCATGCCAACCACGACCAAATCCAAAGCACACAGAAAACATTGATGAGTTTATGTATTGAACTAAAGGCGTTCTAACATTCGTTAAGTCTTTTAATTTTTCAAAGGAAAATGTGTTAATACTTACAATCGGATTAAGTGTTGAATCTGAAATATCATATAGAATAATTGCTCCACTACATTTTTTTAGTAAACTTTTATCTACTGTATTAAGCAAATGGAACTTAACATGGTAAGTATCAATAGTTTTGCCTTCATCCACTGGGTCATAAATCACTGTAGAATTCGGTTCGATATTGGATTCATTAGTAAATGTACAACTAAGAGGATAACCAACATTTCGTCTACTCTTTTTTTGACACAATTTATTTATAAATTCTTGACCTTTTGTTGAGTCTTTGCATAAAACCGCAATGCTAACTTGAAATTCTTGATCTGCATATATTCTGATACTTATAGTGCTTAATATCATCATGCAAGTTAATAAAAAACTTATTGTTTTTTTCATTATTTACCTCCAAATTTAAATTTCATAAAACTAATTAAACTGTTAGAAAAATTGGGGGAGTTCAAATTTATAAGTACGTAAATTTAACTAACATTAGCTAAATAAACATACAGAAAAATTTATAAAACAAATCTGTATTCTAAATGTTAATTCACCTCCAGATTGCCATTGCTTGTTTTTTGTAGTATTCGGAAAGGTACCTTTTAAACTATTAAAAATCATTTAACAACCAATTTCAATACACATCTTATAAAATCTATAAATATAATATATTCTTATCAAAAATAAGGTAAATAATTATTATAATTTACAAAAAATGGGAAATATTCTTTGAAACAATATCTTGAGATTGAATTTTTAAATCAAAAATTTAAAATATGACAATAAAATATCAAAATGCAATTAATATATTTAGTATTAGAATAGAAATTCCAGCAAGTAAGAAAATTTATTTGAGCTTAGAATCAAATTCTTGAATTAATGCTCAGGCAAGATGTAAAAACTATGGAACGCTTAATTCCGAAAGATCACAATATAAATATACCTAAAATAAAATATAATTACGAAAACTTTTTGGCTTACATAGTTATATGTATATATTTAAGCGCAAAAACTAAATATATACTGGTGAAAGAGATGTAAGTTGGAGTCGAAAAAACAGATTTTATTTCCTGGCCAAATGATAAAAGGAAAGCTGCTGCATTTATACTTAAAATCAAAAAGGACGCTATACCTGATGTGGAATTGAAACGAATATGAGATAAAAGGTATTTTATTGTTCATCAAAATAGACAATATAAGTAATTTTCATTTTCATAATACTATGGAATTTTAAATAAGCAAACAGAATTCTCTGTTTCACTAAGGTACTTTAAATATCCAATTTATTGAGCAATATAGCAAAATAAATTCACAAGAAAAAGCCGAGAAAGTCGACTTGAAAAATGCCTTCTTCTTATTATTTGTTTTTATAATCTTTGCCAGTCCAAATAGTTCTAACAATACTTAATCATAAAAAATTATTAGTTAAAATAAAAACTCTTTGGCAAGATATTACTTTAAAAATAACATTTGCCAATTTGTATTTCCTTTAGGAGAATATCTTAAGTGTAAAACATTCATTATTAAAAATTTAGTCCCTCAAATATTTACGAGGAGTTATAGAAATTTCTTCTTGAAAAATATGTGCTTGATATTTACAAACTTACAATTATAATTATCAAAGTAAAATATAATTAGAATCGAGTTTAATAAAGACACAAAAAATATTGTTAAAAAAATTATAATGTTTAAATTAAAATCTACCATTTTACTTACTTTAGGAATTTGTTTTTCAGTCTTTGACATTAAAGATTATAGTCTCGTTTCATCTTCTTCTCATATCTATATTACTCGCAGTGGTATTACCACTAAACTACATAAATCTATAATAGACGAACTAGAAACCGTCCATTCAAGTTTTTTCGAATTCCTGAATTTCCTTCTCCTTTAGAAAATAATCAAGAAATTAACCTAAAGATTAGTTAACACTTGGCACACCTGTTTATAAACACAAAGCACATTTGCTTTATTGTTTTAAAAAATTTAAAAATATTTTACGTGAAAAGACAGTATAACTTTCACTAAATGAAATTAACTCTATAGAAAATGCTATTAAAGAAAATCACATCATTTTTAGAATAAACTATGCTCTAAGATTTCTACATATTTTAGAGGATGCAAAGGAATTTATTAATAATAGCGAAATTGAGCTTATATTTATAAATTGTAATTCTAATTTTAACTAAAGTCTCCCTAATAAAAGGTAGAAAAAGTATTATAAAGCAGAATCACACTACGTGAGAAGTATATTATACAAGTGTACTTTTTAAAGAGTCACAAGACCCATGTAAAAAACAAAAACCGCACACAATTCAAGTGTGCGTCTTACCTTTAAAAACTCCTTGGTACCGCTGGCCGGACTTGAACCGGCACGGTATTGCTACCTCGAGATTTTAAGTCTCGTGCGTCTGCCTATTTCGCCACAGCGGCACAGCATTTTGAGTGTAATAAATAATTACACTCATTAGAGATAAAACTCCAGATACTGTAAGTAACTTTATAATATAACAACTCAAAATAAATGTCAAGCCCTAATTTCAATCAATTTGAAAATAATTCTTCTGAGTAATACTCAAATACAATATTATTTAACTATACTTATAAAACTCGAATGCAACCTTGTCTATATTTTCCAACTTATCCCCAAACTTTTCAAATATCTGCGGAAGCCAATGTAATAGTTTAACTGAATATAAAACTGCAGAATTGTTTTTCTTGGCGCCCTTGGTATAAGCTGATTTTAAGAAGGAAGGCTCATCTATGAGTTTTTCAAATATTTCTTGATTTTCTTTCTCTTTCTTTTTATTCATTTTCCATAGTTTGTTGAATGTTTTTTTTACATTGCTAAGCTTATCTAAATCCTCATTTAAACAACCAGCTACTTCTTCTTGCCATCTTTTTCCGAATTCTTTTTTTTGTCTTTCAGTTTCCTTTGTATCGTAAATCCCTAACCTATTGCCGGTTTCAATCGTATCTATAACTGTATCATAATAGTTTGTAAGAGTGTCAGAAAGTGTTGATACTTTTTCATTCAATTTATTTATCGTAAAGTTTAAACGTTTTTTAGTAACTTCTTCTAATTCATCGCAGTCTTTAATAATTTTGGTTCCTATCTTTAAGGTTTTAGAGGATTTATTAGCTACGGGTTTTTTGTTGAGCGTAGATCGAAGCGGATTTTTGAGGTTTTTTTTAATATCATTGGATAATCTTTGATGTTCTTTTTTAATTTTTTCATTTAAATCTTCAATCTTTTTATTCTGTTCATTTGACTCTTTAGTAACTTGTGGATTTTGTTGTTTTTCAACCCTTGAAGTCAATGCTTGGGCCTTTTCTTTTAATTCTTCTATTGCTTCTTCATGACGAGAAATTGTTGACGATTTAATTCCTTCAAAATTATCTCTTATTTGCAAAATGTATTTTAAAGCTTCTTTACACGCATCTTTCGGGTAAGTATCTACATTCTTTAAGTCTTCAACTGTATCTGGGTCTTTTATATATGCTAAAAACGTTTTATCTGATTCTTCCTTATTTTTCTTATACTCACTAGTTAAATCGCTTTTCACCATGGCTCTAGTTCCAGGTTGATACATTGTTAAAGATCGGCCCGCTTCACCAATACTGGAGCGAGGATTGTACACAGCCTCTTCAATTTGCTCTTTTGTCGCTCCTTCTGCTTTAAGAATTTTTTCCGTGTTTTCGAGTGTATCATTGTATGCTTTTGCTAGTTTTTTTATCTCTGGCAAAAGTTCATTGTAAGCCTCCTCCATTTTGCGAACAGTTAAATCAATAAGTTTAGGAACATTTTTAACCTTCTCTCCGCATAATATAAGAGATCCTTTAGAAGCTTTAGGATTTAATTTAAACTTAGATTTTAAATCCAAAGATTCCAGAGCTTTTATTTCTTTTTTAATTTTTGACATATCTTGAGATAACCTTTTCTCAAATTTATCTTTAAGCGAGCCAAAGTTTTTGCTCAATCTCGCAGTCAATGGACGCTTAGTTTTTTTACTTGATGTACGCATAATATTCATCCTTTCCTTTTTAAATATTATATCCGCTTTCCTTAAGTATATTTAAAGTATTGTCTATACCTGAAGCCAAATAATCTTTAGCAGCCCGAGATTCAAATTCTCTGGCATACATTTCATCTTTGCGAGCTTTTTCTTTTATAGTTGTGGCTATATGGCTCACAGTCCCTTCGCTTACATCGCGAGAAAAAAGATTTAAGTATTTCTCGGCTGCTTGCCGAAAATCGCTTGCTAACTCCGCGCATTCTTGACCTCCAAAATGAGATTTATTGTTTCCTCTAGCTCTACAATTCATTATCATAGGTAAATCTTTTATATTCTGCAAAAACGTTCTATAAGCGGCGTCAAGCTCTAAAAGAAACTCAATAAAACATCTCTCTGAGCTTTCGGCAGTACCAGAACTTTTGATTTCTTCTAAAATCTTCTTTAGTTGCGTTACTACTCTTTTACTCCAAATATATTTACCTTTTTTCAAAAAGGATTCACTTTCGCAAAGATCCATTAACCTACACCTCCTTTCAAAAATATTAATCTTCTTTATGCATAAGTTCTTTCCACTTATCAACTCCGTGAGTTGCAAACCCTTCGTAGTCTTCAAGACTCCAAGAAGGTTTTACAAAAAGCTGATTCACAATATATTTTCCCATCACTTCCCCACACCATGAATCAGGTGCACCCATAAATACCCCTGGAATATAATGGCTCGACTTTATATATTCTACCATTGACCTTTCAAGAGGATTATCTAGTACACTTCCGTCTTCTAAATCATAAGGGACATATCCAAATTCCGAAATCATATATTTTTCTGCTAATTCAGAAGTTTGAAGCCACATCAAAAAGTCTTGAGCCGATTTCTTCTCTCTTTCAGAAGACTGCGCATTAATACAATAATACCGAGGAGAATACACAGTTAAAGATTTATGCAATTTCAAGTTGAATTCACTATCTGACGGCAAATTCACGTCAATTTCACTTATGGGCATTTTAAGAGGAATCATCACACATCTTTTTGCTACTAAAGAATCAAATATACTTATATTTTCAAAGTCCTTTGTACTCGCTGCCAAAAATACCGATTTTCCTGCAACAAAGTTTTTCATAGATTGAGATAAACTATTCCTAGTGCTGCTTATAAAATCTGGACTTCGAGATAAAGTTCCGTCTTCGCTAGCCACATTACTTGTGAGTAATTCCATACCTTCAGCTAGTCTCATAAGCGGCGTGCTAAGCCCTTCAATTTGAGATTCATTAGCTATATACGCTTTCGAAGCGGTATTAAACACTCCTGCAAGAATATGGTTCATAAAATACGACCCACAAGTTTCTGTGCTTCCACCTGCAAAAGAGAAAACTCCTTTTAATTTTTGACTAAGTTCTCCTTTTTCACTTGCAAATGAATACGATTTCCCATTTAAAGTAAATTCATCGGAATTTCCTGTTAAGATGTAAGAATTAAGCGTATTCACAAAATAATTAAATTCTTCATAACTACAAGCTTGAAGATCCTGAAGGACCTTGCGGTATTTATCTCCGCCAAATAAAGAAGCTATCATTTTAGGATCAACAACAAGCCCCCATCCATTTACTGTACAAGGAATTCCAAAGCTATTAGAAATATTAGAGCTAAGCCTCAAAGATTCTGGAATTTTATTCACAACTTCTTTAAACGTGTCTTCTGTTGCATTATTAAAATCCCATATATTCTCCGATGACTGCCACTTGCTTACTTCTTGTAAATTATTAACCGTAAAAACATCAGGAGGATATTCCGAATTCATATAAGCTTCTAAGTTTTCAAGAGTATTATCTTCTTCTGTTGGGGTGACAGTCCTGATAATTACACCAGTGCGTTTAGTATATTCATCACACATTTCCCTAAACGCTTTACCTATACTCGTATCTGAATTATAAATGAAAAGATCGTAATCTTTTTTAGGAGATTTTTGGGCTATTTCTTTCTCCTCAGACCTTCCTCCACAACCCGACAAAAAAACCATACTGATACTAATGACCCAAACTACAAACTTAAAATGCTTTTTCAAAATATCATCTCCAAAAGTTTTCGAAAACAAAATTGTTGCATAAAAATAAAATTATGCATTTTCATTATATAGATATAATTTATATAAATCAATATAATATCAAAAATTTGTTCAATAATATTTTGTTCTAAGAGTCTCCTTTTTCCCATATTCTTAAAATAAGGAGTGTGAGGACAAGTATGATAAATATTCAAGAAGTCAAAAATAGAGCAGAAATCTTCAATAAGCTAGTAAAAGAACTACCTGAAAACATATCAAAAAAGCTTTTAGAACTTTCATACATAGAAAAATCTGAAATACAAGAAATAAGAATAAGAGTAAATCAGCCTTTATTCATAGTATCTCCTTCTAAAAGCTACCCGCTAAACAAAGTTGTATCCCCTAAAGACATAAACGAAATATTTAAAAGCATCTGTCAGTGCTCGGTTTACAGCTTCCAAGAACAATTAAAAGAAGGTTTTATAACTTTTAAAGGTGGTCACCGCATAGGAATTGGCTCCAGCGCCGTGATTGAAAACAATCAAATTTCAAATATAAAAAATATTACTTCTTTTAACATTCGTATCGCCCGTGAATTCAAGGGCTCTGCAAAAAATATATATGAAAAAATTAAAAATAATAAATTAGGTACTTTAATCGTAGGCATGCCCGCAAGCGGTAAAACTACTATACTAAGAGATTTAGCCTATCTCGCTTCTAAAGAAGGTCATAAGAAAGTAACTATTGTAGATCAACGCTTTGAAATAGCCTGTGCATGGAATGCAGTACCTCAAATGGACATTTATTCCTGTGATATTCTTGCCGGATTTCCTAAAGCTTTAGGCATTTTAAGAGCCATTAGATGCTTATCCCCTGAAATTATAATATGCGATGAAATAGGTAGTCTAGATGATGCTTATGCTATAACTCAATGCTTAAATTCAGGAGTAAATATTATAGCCAGCATTCATGCTAAAAATATAGACGAGCTTACTAAAAAACCTCAAGCCGCGATGTTAATTCAAACGGGAGGATTCGAAAAAATTGTGATTTTAAAAGACTCTCACTCTCCTGGAGAAATATCAAAAATAATAGAAGTAGGTGACTTAACCTTTCATGAAACTAATTGGAATCGTATTTCTAGTGATTTCAGGGACTTCCATAGGATGTATGATTTCGCATAGAAATAGAAGTCACATAGAGTTTATAAAGTCATATATAAAGTTTATTTTGGATTTAAAAACCGAAATAAAATACAAGCAAGAATCACTCATAAGAATTCTTGAAAATTATAGCTTAAATGAATACTTATATCCTTTTATTAATAAGTGTGTAAATCTTTCTAAAACTTACCCTCTTGACGTCGCTTGGGACATGTCCTTTACAAACTTAAGCTCTAGCTTTGGAGTCCCTATAGAAGAAGAAAAAATTATAAGAAGGTTCGCAACAAAGCTGGGTCAAACTGACGTAGAAGGTCAGCTGCAATACTTTGAATACAGTATTTCCACTATAAAACCCTACCTAAACAAAGCAATAGAAGACAGAAAAAAGAATGAAAAATTGCCAATCATTTTAGGGCTTTGCATAAGCTTGATAATATCCGTCGTTATTATTTAAGTAGCCGCGAAAGGACGTTACAAACTATGAATATTGATCTTATTTTCAAAATAGCAGCAGTGGGAATTATAGTTGCGGTCCTAAACCAAGTTTTAATAAGATCCGGACGCGAAGAACAAGCCATGATGACTACTCTCGCTGGACTGATTGTAGTACTGATGATGATTATACATCAAATAGACATACTTTTTAGAACAATAAAATCTGTATTTGACTTATAAGTATAAAAAAGACGGTGAAAAATAATGAAACCTTTATACATTATAACAGTTATAACCTTTATTGGAGCTTTTTCGTTAATGCTAAAAAAATATGCTCGTGAATACTCACTATTAATAAATATTTCTATGAGCATACTCATCATCATTTATCTTACTTCTAGTATAATTCCAATATTTAACTATATAAAAAGTTTAATCTCTGCGGCTAATATTCCCGATAAGTACGTCTCTTTGCTTTTTAAATCACTCGGGATATGCTTTATAACTCAATTTGCCTCTGATTCTTGCCGAGATGCAGGAGAAAGCTCCCTGGCTTCAAAAATCGAAATAGTTGGAAAGGTTTCTATTGTGACGGCTTCACTTCCTCTTTTAGATGAAATTAGTCAAACCACACTTGCCCTTTTGGGAGGAAAGTAAAAATGAAAGTGCTTAGATTTTTAGTCTTGAGCCTAGTGATAAGCTGCTTTTCTTTAAAGTACGCTCAAGCATTTCCTCATGAAATTTATCAAGAACAGTATGCTCTTAGTGGCGCGGATAAAATAAAAGAAAACATTCCCTCTAATTCCTACCAAATACTAAAAAACATGGGTATTTCTGAAGGGAGCTGGAAAGAAATTTCAAGCTTAAGCCCCGAAAAGATATTTACTCAAATAATAAAAATTTTAAACGAAAAATTTACGCTTCCCTTTAAGTCGCTTCTGCCAGTAATTTCAATTATGCTAGTTTGCAGTATGGTAAGGGGCGTTAAGCCTGAAATTACCGAAAATCATATGAATCAAATTTTAAATTCTCTGGCCGCACTTTGTATATGTATGTTCATGATAAATCCCATTATCAATTCTATAAACTCTGCAGCTTTAGTTATAGGTACTGCTGCAAATTTCGTTCTTTGTTTTGTACCTATAATGTCAGCTATCACGCTTGCCTCTGGACATGCCCTCTCTGCTGCATCCTACCATACATTAGTCCTTTTTGCTGGTCAGACTATATTTTACTTTTCTAAAATAATTATTCTCCCTCTTATGAGTATACTTTTAGCAATTTCAGTGGTTTCTTCTTTATCCCTTGGCGTAAAAGTAGAGCCTCTTTGCCGAGGAGTACATAAGTTTATAAAAACAATTTTAGAATTTGCTTCTTCAATTTTTACAAGCATTTTAGCACTCCAAAGCTTAGTTTCAGCCTCTGCAGATAGTATAGGAGCAAACACTTTAAAATTTGCCTTAAATAGCTGCGTACCTATAGTAGGAGGAATGGTCAGTGATGCTTTTAGTACAGTTCAAGGATGCATAAAACTTCTTAAATCCGGAATAGGAGCTTTTGGAATTATCGCTGGAGGAATTATTCTTTTGCCTTCTATTATAGAATGTATGTTTTGGATAGCTTTTCTTAATCTTTCTAGCTCTGTAGGCGAAACTTTAAAACTAAAGGAAATATCTTCGCTGCTCAAGTCGGTTTCTAATGTAATGTCAACGCTAAATGCCCTACTTATCTTCTCAATCATAATTTTACTTGTTTCATCTGGTGTCATGCTGATTTTAGGAGGAAATTAAATGGAAGTCCTCAAAAGTTGGTCTTTAATAATTTGCACTTCATGCATAATATGTACGCTCATAGACCTTCTTATTCCAAGAGGTAAGATGCAAAAAACCCTGCAGATGATAATTAATCTGTTTATAATCGGCCTAGCAGCTAGCTCATTTAGGCAAAGCTTGAAGGACTTTAAGTTAAATATAAAAAACACTTCATTTCTTTCTAACTTAGCGCCAGATACCAAGCTTCTAAAAAAACTTGATTTACAAATGTCTAAACTAGCAACTGAAAGTATAAGGTCGATTATAAGTGAAAAATTAAAAAGCATTGATGTCATACCGAAAAAAATTGAAATTTTTATGGATACAAACTCGGACAACTGCATAGTAATGATTAGATGCAAAATATATCTTGAAAACAAGTATAACTCTTTAAAGCCTCAGGTATACGAAGAAGTTGCAAAGAAATTAAATATACCTGCAGAAATTATAGATGTTTAAATCAAAGATTTATAAAACTTGGGAGGTCTAGAATTATGAAGCTTGAAAATCTAAATCTTAAAGGACTACTCTCTTCAAAAAATTTTTCGCTCGCCGCTATAATTTTCGGCACTTTGGGGCTATGTTTAATTTTTGCTTCGGGAACTTTTCAAGGTAAATCCAAAGAACTTGAAATTCCCCAGGATTCTAAACCTGTCTCCGAGCAGCGCAGAGAAAAACTAGAAAGGAATTTAGAAAGTCTAATCTCAAATATTCAAGGAGCGGGGACTTCTAAAGTTTTAGTCACCTTAGAAACAGGTATGGAAACAGTATATGCCACAGAAGAAAGAAAAAACAAAGAAGCTAGCGAAGATAAATCTAGCGGTGAAATCACGAGGAAAAAAGAAAGCAATGACTGCGAAAAAAAGTTTATAACCGTTAAAGATTCTAAAGGAACCGAGCATGCTTTAGCAGTTACAGAAATCGAGCCTAAAATAAAAGGAGTAGTTGTAATTTGTCCTGGGGGGGATGACGCCATAGTAAAGAAAAGAATAGTAGAAGCTACCACAACTGCTTTAAACATAACTTCAACGCGAGTATGCGTTATTAAATCAGGCTAAAAAAATTATAAAGCGTAAGTAAATTTAAAAATCTTGGAGGAATAAAAAATGAAATTTCGCAAACGCCAGTTAATACTAGCATCACTTGTTTTAGCTTTAGGAACAGCAGTTTATTTAAATTGGCAATTTTCAGGTAATAATGGTTTAAACGTAACTAATATCCTTGAATCCACAGATGAACTTGGTGAAGCAAGATACGTAAATAATGCCAACTTTTCGGATAAACTCGATAAAGTTCAGCCAACATCCGCTTCCGTTTCCGATGAGACAAAAAAGTATTTTGCAGAAGCTCAAATAAACCGTCAAAAAGCACATGAAGAAACCGAAGAAAAATTAAAAAAATTGCTCTCTACTCCCAATATAACTCAAGAAATTAAAGAAACTATCTCGGATAATCTTGAAGCACTTTCCAAAAATATCAAACAAGAATCTAATATTGAGAACCTTATAAAATCCAAGGGATTTTCAGAATGCTTAGTATTTATAGAAAATGAAGAGTGCAATATAGTTGTTAATCCAGGAAGCTTAAATGAAAATTCCGTGATAATAATAAGAGATATCGTTACAAGCCAATCAGGAATTTCGGGAAGTAAAATAAAAATAGTAGAAGCTAAATAAATCTAAAGTTACAAAATGCACCTAAACGGTGCGTTTTTTATAATAGTCAAAAATTAAAGATGATTGACATTCATTTCGAGCCTCATTATGTTGTAATAACTAATTTACTACACTAAAGGAATAGAAGCATACCAAATGAAAAGAACATTTATCTCAAAACTTTTACTTAACACTATGCTTTTTTCCACTACTATCGCCGGAATTTGTAAAGCAAATCTCCTTACCAAATTAGATATGCATATGCGTCAGTTGTCTTACAATACCTTCAAAATCTAGATGATAGAATTAAATTTGCTCAAACAGATAAAAAATCGCAAACAAGCCCGAGCAAATGAAAAATGCTTGGATAATTTAAGCTTATCAATAAACACACTTTAACAGGAATTACTCAAAAAAGTGAATACTATTAAAATTTATAACTTCGAACTTAACTACGAAAAAACTCATTATATCCTACATGAATTAGCTAACCTTCAAGAAAAGTTTCTTGATTTACAAGTAATAATAGATAATTTAAAAATATATTCAAATAAAGCAGACGAAACTATAGAATTATTAAGTAGGTACAAAACCACGCAAAAAGATAAACTGAAATTTAGATTTATTATTCTTGATTGTGAGAAGTGCTTTAAATATTATGTTCTTAAAAAATTATTATAAAGTTTAATTCATTTCTCAGAAGTAAACTGCATTTTACATATTTTGTCTTTTATTGTTTTTCTGGACAAAAACAATTTTTTATTTTAATTAATATTATTGACTGACTTTAAAACATCATAAATATAATTGCTTCCACGCGAAATTAAAATGCCCGTCAAAATGTTGCCAACGTATGGAATAGATGATTTTAAATTCAAATGTTCTGGTAAATCTAATTTATATGCAACGGCGATTAAAACTCCCAAAACTATACTAAAGAGCATACTAAAAGAAAAATTTTCACATACACAAAATTCTCTAAAGTATGTAACTAAGCTCTCAACTAAAACTGCAAAACTTATTACTTGGGTGATTTTATCATTCATATTTTTGCCTCCTTTATTTCGGTACTTTCAAAATATATCCCACGTAAATAGTGTCCATTTTAAGATTATTAAGTATTTTTATTTCTTGGTATCTTGTGCCATTTCCTAAATATTTTTGTGCCAAGCTCCAAAGAGTATCACCTTTTTGTACCTGATACTCAAAATAATTTCGAGAGGTGTTAGTTTTTGATATAAAGCCGTTTAAGCCCTTGTTTTTCATTATCTCGGGATAATTTTTATAAGAAATATCTATATCCACATTACCACTTATTCCTTTTATTCTTCCTGTTGCGGAGCGCTGCCAAATACCACACGAATATGAAGGACTACTTACTCCCCACTCGGCAAGCCATAAATCATATTTTGAAAGTAATTCATCTTTGTATAAGTAATTTTTAAGCCAGTTTTTATTCGTGTAAATCATAGCATAGTAGTCGCTTTTTTCAATTTCTTCACAAAACGCTTTGCAGATATCCGTCCTTTGGCGAGTATTTAGCTTCAACATTTCTTTGTCCTCAAAATCCAAAACAACTGGGTATTCTAGTTGATAACCCTCAATATTTTCTAAGCAAAACTGTGCTTCATTGATAGCATCTTCTATACTATCCGCATATGAATAATGATATACACCTATATTTATTCCTGCATCTTTGGCTTCAATTATATTTTCTTTAAATTTTTTGTCAATCTGAGTAGAAGACTTTTTACCCCATCCATCCCGAATTATAGCAAAATCTATATTTTCACTTTTTACTTTTTGCCAATCAATCTTACCTTGCCATTTGCTAACGTCTATACCTTTAAATTCCATTTTAAAAACTCCTTTCAATATACGTCTCAAAATTTATATTTTTTGTCCTTTAAAAGTAAATTTATTATATTTCTTTAAACTGAAAAAACTTAATTTAATCTCCAAATGCGTGCATCACTTTTAGACTTCAAATTCTGCCTCAGCCGAGAAAATATCACTTGTTAAATCTTTTTTCAAACGGTATGTTATATATTTGAAAAGCACTGTGTACGCGCCTTTGCTGAAGTTCTCAGGAAACATTCATATCTTAATTTTGTAAAATAAAAAAGCACTGATAAGTAAACTATCAATGCTTCGGTTTTATAGCTTTTCGCCGCTCCAATGCTTTATATATTAAAAAAATCCTCACTAAATGAGGACTTTACTTAATTCACCCTCTTAGGCTTGAACCAACGGCCTAGCGGTTAACATCAGTGTATTTTAACGCCATCGAGGTCAAGAGAAATAGCGAGAAATGAACCTTTATATACAATTACTTTAAATCCTCTATTTTCAAAATTTTTAATGGTAAAATGCATTTATAGTAAAATTTAAAAACGAAATCACTGCAAAAAACAAAGAAAACCCTATCGTATTTTAACAAGAAATCTTACTAAAATCCACATTTTGCAAAATTATTTTTCGTTAAATAAATCTTGCAACACTTCTTCCGGCGTCATGTTTCTATAACCCTCTGGATCTTTCATAATACTATCTTCAGAAATTTCCCAGCTCATTTGACTATCGTTTCTGTAATCATCCGATTTGCAAATACAATTTGTAAATTTTGCATACCACTCTGGATAATATTTTGACATATAATTCGTCGCAAGTTTTACGGCTTCACTTTCATAGCTTCCAGCATGATTTTGGGTAACTAAAATTCGCACTCCGGGAGGTGCTGATTCTAAAGTTACAACACTGCCATCACTACATTGGCCCAAAGCTATATAAACGTGACTTCTGCGTTGTGAATTAGATATACTTATAATATCTCCAGATTTTATTTTTTCAATTTTACCAAAATCTTTATATTCTCCAAAATGATGCTCTTCAGCGAGTATTTTAGCTTGAAGTTTCGCTTTATATACATAACTCTGATTATTATTTTCTGTGTTGAGGACATTATAGATTGCCCAACCTACATAACCAGAACAATCCAAACCATTTTCAATCGAATCAGGTTTAGGGAAAAAGCCTCCCTCTTCCTTACGAGATAAAACATAATTTAAAAAATTATAATCAGGTGCTTGCTCTTCATAAAATTTTCTCCATTTTGGAAAAAGTCCTATTGTAACTGAGGTTTTTCCGGGGCCAGTTTCAGTTTCGTTCCAGCCCCCACTCCAAATATACATAGTTTGACCAACTGGCTGCAAAGCCGTTGATAAAAAATTTTTAATAGTACACAGTCCAGGAGTATAACTCGGTACACCATCCGCAAAAGCTAGGGTCATACTAAACGAGACTAAAGCTGCAGTTGATAAAAGCACTTTTTTTAATTTTTTAAACATTAATTTCCTCATTCCTTAAATATAAATCTTTTAAAAAAATCCTTACTAAGTAAGGATTTATCTGGCTCCCCCTGTTGGACTCGAACCAACGACCCTGCGGTTAACAGCCGCATGCT
>CAMNXD010000009.1 GCA_946566955.1 uncultured Clostridia bacterium | reverse complement strand
TGTAAAGCGACTTTTATTTCGTTGTCTGGTGGTTCAAGATATGCTCTATCATCTAGTAACTTCATTTATTTGCCTTCCTTTCTTGTATTGATTTTTTGACATATAATTCTGAACGCATTAAGTGTTTCCCTTTCGAGTTCTCGTATTTCTTTTCCTTGGTGTACTACTATACTAATCAGAATTAAAATGATTGCTAATAAAAATATTTGCATTTGAATTTCCTCCTTTTTTATTATTTGAAAATAAAAAATCGCCTTGAATTTTTCAAAACGATTTTTCTTGAATAATTTAGTTTTTGTGCTATACTAATTTATGGAGTTTATCAAAATGTGTCGGATAGCCTTTTTTGTAAACATTGTAGTTGGCTATAACCCGCATTAATACGGGATTTCTCTATGCCCCTTATAACTACTCGCACCATATTTTTTCGAAAAAAGTTGTTTTTTGAATAATTTAACTTGTTTTAATTTTATTTTGAGAGAATACTTTATGATTAAAATTAAACATTTATTTATCTTTATTTTATGCATTTGCTTTTTATGTGGTAGTTTTGTAATTATAGACGCTAAAAATCTTGATTTACTAAACACGACAGTTTACCTTACGGGAAATGGAATAGCTACTAGGTTGCACAAGCCTGTGTTAGAAGAATTTGCCAATGTTAATATTGAATTTATACGTCTTTCAGAAGAACTATCAAAAACAAACGATCTAATTATACCTTCTGATAGCTGGCTGTTTTTAGGTACCCCTGTTTACAAGCATAAACAACATATACTTGGTTATGCTGAAAAATTCAAGAAAATTTTGTGTGAAAAACCTGCTGGGTTATCTACAGATGAAATAGATCAAATAAAAAATACAATAAACCAAAATCAAGTGTTATTTAGAGTAAATTATGCATTAAGATTTTTACCTTGCATAGAAGAAATTAAAGAATTTATAAAAAGTAATAATGTAAAATACGTAACAATTACATGTAATGCTAATTTCAATCAAAATCCACCAAATAAACCTTGGAAAAATGATTATAAGTTAGGCGGTGGAGTCTTGTATTCTATACTTCCTCATATGATCGATTTATTGAATTATTTAAATTTCCAAGAAAATTTAAATGACATTACGTTTCAAAGTACTACGAAAGTTCCAATGAATGATATAAAACTGTATTCGAAAACTTTAAGCGGAGTTAATACGGTGATAAATATTAATCTATGTAAAAACTTTGATGAATTAACTTTAAAAGTAGAAACACCAGATAGGTCCCAAACATTTGATTTGATCGATACTTCAGAAAATAAAATTTCTGGTACTATGTATTGTAATGGTAGCTTATCCGCAACAAGCGGGATTTCACCATGGCGTATTTCATTTAAGTATTTATTGGAAAACCTTTTTATAAATCCGCAAGATTCTAGATTTGCTAAAATTGAAGATGCAGAAAATGTTCTTAAGGTTTTAGATATAATATTGTTACAACAAAAAACACAGTAATTGAATTTATAAACATTGTAGTTAGCTTGGATTTGCATTATTACTGATTTTTCAAATCCCTATTGGTTTATCCGTACTAGCGTTATTTTTTATTTATCACTCGCGATTATACTGATATTCCCCTTATAATAGTTACTCGGACCATTATCTGAAAGAGTCGATTAGTGTAACACCAATCAACTTTTTTACTTTACATCCATTTATTTGGTTCATTACATAAATCTTGTAATCCTTTAAAAAACATGCTTACATGATAACCATCACAAGTGGCATGATGAACCGATATAAAAACCGGTAATAATAACTTTTCTCCAAACTCAAAAAATTTACCTACCATAACAAAAGGCGCCAACCATATCACATTACTTGTAGGAAGGCAATCAAAACTAGTAAAGCTGCACCATGGAATAGAACTCATATCGAAACAGTTTAGAGGAAATTTTCCTTTTGCTGCCATGCTCCTGTTTTCTCCATACGTACTAATATCACTAATAAATCTATCGTAAAATGTGTTAAAACTATCAGAATACTCAGTCCATAAAATCGAAACTCTCTTATCACTTTCATGAAAAATCGGATATCGGGGATGAATTACATCGTATATACCTAAGTCACCATTTTCGTTATAAGATGTTTTGAATTCGTTACTTGAATTTAAAACTTTTGAAGTCATGTAAGTAAATGTTGGATAGTGCCTTAGCTTAAGTTTTTTAATTTTTTTTATCACATTTGTGACATCAATATTTACAGTCATACTTATTTTACAAGGGTGCTTTGTAGTAAACCAGTTATAGTTTTCTTTTCTGCTCCAAGTTTCTAAATTTATTTTAGTAAATTTTATTTTTAATTTTTCTCCTTTTGCTTAATATATAATAATTATAAATATATAGTATATATTTGTAAATACTGCAAATGACTTAAACCCGGATTATTACTCAGTTTTTTCAAATTCATGTTGTCTGCACTTACCAAGCGGCGACTGGGCGTAAAATGCATTCACGGCTTTTTATTACAAGTAAATACGTGCGGTTTAAGTTTTTCAATTATTATTTTCTAACGTTTTAAAGAAATCAAATAACCAAAGCGCGAAAGCATAAATCAATTTTTCATGAAAAGAATATTTTTAAGGAAGACTTGCATGCGATACCGCAGCGAGCTTATAGGGTAAAATAAGCGGATTAATTTTATAGGTTCAAATAGGCTTTATGCGTAAGCCGACGGCTGACTGCACAAGATTTTAAAAGTTTTAGCTAGGGTAAACTTTGTTGTGAGTAGAAAGTCTTGTATTTAACTTTTTTGTTTGCTAAAATAAGGCAGTAAAGCTTATTCTAGTCTTTTAGAAGGCTGCTTTAGGTTTAATTAATTGAAATTTAGGACGTGGTAATTTTGTGGCTTTTAGAGGAGCTCGAAAAGTTAAAATGCAGTAAACAGCCTGCCATTATTCACAGAGAAAATTCTATTACGTTTGAGGAATTATGGAATAGATCTGAACTAATTGCAGAATATATAGAAAAAAACTGTAAGAGTGATTCTCCGATATTAATTTATGGAAACAAAGAGACAGATATTGTGAGTGTTATGATAGCGTCCTTAAAGACGGGAAGAGCTTATTCACCTGTAGATATCACTTACCCTATTGAGCGACTATATAAAATTGCAAGTATAACAAAATGTGAAATCGTATTTAATTTTTCTAATTTTAGTATAAATGGGAATTTTAAAGTTATAGATCAAAATCAAATAGATGCTATATGCAGTAAAGAAGGATATGAATCGAGCAAAAATAATTGGGTTAAAAAAGACGACATTTGCTATATTCTTTTTACTTCAGGGAGCACTGGAGAACCTAAAGGTGTAAAGATAAGTAGGAAAAACATCGAAAATTTTGTTTCTTGGTTTAAAGACGACTGTAAGCTTTCGGAGTCAAAACAAGTTGTAATAAATCAAGTTTCGTATTCATTTGACGTTTCAGATATTCCTTTATATATTTATCTTCCTATGGGAAAAACTCTATTTAACATTGATAAAGCTATGCTAGATAATACCAAAGAACTTTTTTATTATCTTCAAAAGAGTGATTTATCAGTATGGATATCTACGCCTGCTTTTCTGGAAATTTGCAGCTTTGATGATAAATTCAATTCTAAAATGCTGCCAAGTCTCGAAAAATTTATATTAGCCGGAGAAGTACTTACCAAGAAATTAGTTAGAAATATTAAAAGTAAATTTGAAAATTCAGTAGTGATAAATGGATATGGTCCTACGGAAGGCACTGTGCTATTGGCTTCCTGCGAAATCAGTGAAGAAATGATGAAAAGTGAGAAAAGCTTGCCTATAGGTAAGCTTTTGCCCGGAGCCAAGTACGAAATTACTAAAGAAGATGGCACATTAGCAAAATCTACTGAGCCTGGGGAACTCGTGGTAGTAAGCGAGAGCATAAGCTCTGGATACTATAAAAACAAAGAGCAAACAGATAAAGCTTTTTTTAAGACTGAAGATGGAAAAGTTGGATATAAAACAGGGGACTTAGTGTTTGAAGAAAATGGTCTGCTTTACTATGTTGCCAGAAAGGATTTTCAAATAAAATTAAATGGGTTTAGAATAGAGCTAGATGACATCGCTTCTAATTTAAATAAAATACCGTTTATTAGCAGTAGCATAGTTATGCCGGTATATAAAGAAGAACGTGTAGGGTACACTCTGGCGTTTGTGACGCTAAGCGAAAAAACTGAGGAACCGAACTTAAAAACGTGTATAAGGATAAAAAATGAACTAAGAAAGCTAATCCCTTCGTATATGATTCCTCGGAAAATCAAAATATTAGATATGTTTCCTTTAAATACTAACGGCAAGATTGACAGGAAAAGGCTTATGGAGGAAATATAATGATTATAAGTTCATATGCAAACTTCTTTTCTTTACTTATTTTTTCTCTATTTTTAATTCCGGCAATTGTTTTAGGAATACTTGGAAAGAAAATCAAATGGTATGGGATTATAATCTCTATTCCTATTTTATGTTTGCTTTTTGGTTTAACTTCAAAGCAAATGATTCAATTTGCTGTTTTTATAGTATGTGAAACTATTTTAATATTTAGCTATTATTTCTTCAAAAAGCGAGCGACAAGTGAATTTGTTTATTATTTAACTTTTGCATTATCCATGCTACCTATTTTTCTGTTAAAAATGTGTGTTCATGTTGAAAGATTTAGTTTCTTAGGGTTTTTAGGAGTTTCGTATATTAGCTTTAGAATTTGGCAGCTAATTATTGAAATACACGATGAACATATAAAAACGCTTTCGTTACCTGAAATGCTATATTTTATTACATTTTTTCCAACAATCAGCTGTGGTCCTATAGATAGATTTCAAAGATTTAAAGATGATTTGGAAGCCTCTATTAAACCCGAAGAGTATTTAAATGATTATCTAATATTTGGAATTAAAAAAATTTTTATAGGAATACTATATAAGTTTGCGCTTGCTATGCTTATAAATACTTTCGTGATAGAGAAACTGCCAGCCCATGCCGAGTCTTTTTTGGGAACTCTTGTTTATATGTACGCATATACTTTCTATCTCTTTTTTGATTTTGCTGGTTATTCAAATTTAGCAATTGGCACCAGCTATATTTTAGGAATAAAAACTCCTGAGAATTTTAATAAACCCTTCTTGGCCCGCAATATGAAAGAGTTTTGGGATAGATGGCATATTTCGCTTTCTAAATGGTTTGGGGACTATCTTTTTAGTAGGTTTGTTTTAAATACGCTGAGAAATGGCACATTTAAAAGTAAGAAAGTTGCATCGAGATGCGGATACATGCTTACTATGATTGTTATGGGCTTGTGGCACGGAACTTATTTGTTTTACGTTGTTTATGGCATTTATCAAGGTTTAATGCTTGTAATCACAGATGTTTACTTAAAATCCAAGGTTTATCGAAGGTTTAAGAAATCTAAGTATTATAATGTAATTAGCAGGGTGATATGTTTTCAATTTATAGCAATTGGTATGCTACTATTTTCAGGATATCTATTTAATTTTTAAAAAAGGAGTTTTAAAATATGGACTACAAAAAAATAGCGCTAGAAATAATGGAAAAGGTTTGCGAGACCGATGAGGTTCGCGAAGACTTGGATATGGATCTTTTTGAAGCAGGGTTAATTGACTCACTTTCGAGTATAAATATTTTACTGGAAATTGAGAAAAAACTTGGTATTAAGCTGCAGGTAACTGATCTTGATAAGTCTGATATTGCGACGGTGAATAACTTTGAAGCCTTCCTACGAAAAAGGAGTGCAGATAATTAAAGATGTTTAAAAAAGTAGCTAAGAGAATATCTTTAATTTTATTTCCAATAGTAATAACTTTTGCATCTGTGATCCTATATGATAAGTATCTTGATAGAAAAATAAATGAGCTTTATAATCCAAATCTTGCAAGAACGTACGGCGTAGATGAAATGAATAAAGGAGTCAAGCTTTTGGACCTTTGTGCAGGTAAAGATGATTTAATTATGCTAGGGTCTTCTGAGCTAGATTCTCAAGTGCTAACGAGTCCTAGAAACATGTTTCCAAACACTCAGCTAAATTGCAGTGTAGATCTTGTGGGTAGAGCGTATGTCCAGGATTTAGCAAATGCCGTCAGACTTGGAGCTTTAGGAGATTCATTTTCTGGTAAAAAGATAGTTTTAATAATTTCGCTTCAATGGTTTTTAGGAGACGATATTAATGTAAATGGATTTAAAGCTCATTTTTCAGAATTACAATTTTACAAATTTATGAATAATAAAAAGATAAGCTTTCAAGATAAAGCTTACGTATGCCAAAGGATTAATAAGCTTTTAAAAAATGACTCGGCTTTTGAAAGACCTTATTTATATGCTTCACTTTATAAAAACGATAATTTTTTATCTAAACTAGTGTTTTTGGGGTTTAAGCCTTACTACTATTTAAGAGAAAAATTTCTAGAATTAAAAGATAAGCACCAAGCTTTAAAAGCTGTAAAGCGGTTTAGCGATCAATCCACTTCGCCAGCAGTAGAAATAGACTGGGACAAAGAAGAGATAGAAGCTCAAAAAATGGCTGAGGAGGAGTGTACCAACAATAGTTTTAATGTTTATAATGAATACTACGACACCTATTTAAAAGATCGGATGGATGTTTTAAAGGATTCAGTAAGCTCTGATTTAGATTTATGTAAATCTCCAGAATTTGAAGACTATAAGTTAATGCTTAAAACTTTTAAAGAATCTAATGTAAAGCCATATATAGTATTCATGTCTACGAATGGTCTATATTACGACTACATAGGGTTAAATCAAAGCAAGAGATTGGCATTTTACGATAAGCTTGGAAGCATGGCTAAAGAGTATGGATTTGATTATTTAGATTTACGCGAAAAAGAATATGAACCATATTTTTATAGAGACGTAATGCACTTAGGCTGGAAAGGGTGGCTGTATGTCAATAAAAAAATTACAGAGTATTATTCATAGAATTTCGGAAAGCTATATTTTTAAACTCTTATTTATAACTGCTGCACTTTTACTTATTATTTTTGGTATGCTGGAAACTAAAGAGGGAAATATTTCGTTTGTTTACAACAACTTTTAAGATCTTTTAAAGAGTTAAACTTTGCAATTTTAGATTTTCGCGGGCGCTGACGTAGTTTGTAATAAGGATATATTTTAATCTTAGATTCAAATTAAGTCTTGAAAAGCTTATTTTATTTTGGGATAATTAGGTTAAATTAAATTTGAAAGGAACATACTAAAAATGACCGATTCTTTAGACGAACTTAAAAAAATTTTGCAGGACGAGGAACCTGAAAAAAAGAAAAGTCCTCAAAAATGGACAGGATTTGTGGAAAGTACAGTAGTTAATTTTTTCGATGAATACCGGATAGAAAAGCTTTCAATCGAAGACGGAAATGGTAATAAGGCAAAGCTTACGAGAACTAAAGATAATGGAATTAAAATTGAATATTCCTCAATTGTAATGATGTAGAGGTATAAAGAGCGAGAAATCCTTATTATTCTGATTATAACAAGGATTTTTCTATGTTTAGGAGGCACAGGATGCAGACTATAAAGGGAATCGTAGAACGAATTACCTATTGGGATGAAGAAAGCGGCTATGGCGTAATACAAATTCACATGGAGAATTATCTTACGCCGGCTACTTTAACAGGGAAATTTATATCGGTTAGTATAGGTTCTTTAATTGAAGCTAAGGGCGATTTTGTTATAAATAAAAAATTTGGTCAGCAATTTAATGTTAAAGAATATAAAGAAAGTTTGCCTTCTACTGTTTTTGGAATTGAAAAATACTTAAGCAGCGGAATGATTGATGGAATTGGACCAAAATTTGCAAAGCAAATAGTAAACAAATTTAAAGAAAAAACTATAGATATAATTGAAAATAATCCTATGAAACTTCTTGAAATTCCTAATATTGGAGTAAAGCGTATTGAAGCTATAAAGGAATCTTGGAGCAGAAACAAAAATATAAAAGATTTAATGATGTTCTTAGGAGAATGTGGAGTTTCGGTATCTTTGGCAAATAAGATATATAAAACTTACGGCCTAGACAGTATTAATATACTAAAACAAAATCCTTATAGAATATCTAACGACATTTACGGAGTAGGATTTAAGCTAGCGGATAAAATTGCTCAAAAATTGGGTCACTCTAAAGAATCCTATAGTAGATGCAAGGCGGGATTTTTCCACGTTTTAAATAAGCTAGCCGTAGAAGGAAACTGCTATGCACACTTTGAGGAGTTAATTAAAAAAGCATCGGATTTACTTGGCGCCTCTGAAGAAGTGCTCATCATGACTTTTGATAGCTTAAAGGAAAGTAAAGAATTAATATATCAAAAAACCTCTAAAACTATATATTTACCATTGTTTTATTATTCAGAGATTGGAATTGCTAAACTCATATACAAAATATCTAAATTTAAAATTCCCGCTGATAGAATCAAGTTTAAAGAAATAATTAAAGAAGTTGAGCGTGAAAACGAAATAAACTACGACGAAGCACAACTTAACGCCATAGAGGCAGCTGTTTACTCTAAATTTAGCGTTATAACTGGAGGACCAGGAGTAGGAAAAACCACTATAACTAAAGCAATAATTGATGTTTTTGATATAATGGGTAAAAGTGTGATTCTTGCTGCACCCACAGGTAGGGCTGCAAAACGTATGACAGAAACTTGTGAAATTACTTCAAAAACTCTTCATAGGCTCCTTGAAGCAGATCATATAGGAGCATTTAGTAGAAACGAGCACAATCCTTTAATTGGAGACGTAATTATAATAGATGAGTGTTCTATGATAGATACTGTTTTAATGTACAATCTACTAAAAGCTATTCCAGCTGATATGAAAGTAATAATGATAGGGGATTTTAACCAGCTTCCTTCTGTAGGTGCTGGAAATGTTTTAAGCGATATAATTGATGCAGCAGTAGTTCCAGTAATAAAACTTAATAAAATTTATCGGCAAGCTAAATCAAGTAAAATAATAACTAATTCTCATAAAGTCAATTTAGGTCAGATGCCAGATTTATCTATTAAAGAAGGCTCAGACTTCTTTTTTATAAATAAAAGTGACCCTAAAAATATCATTTCAACAATAAAGGATTTATGCTTTAAAAGGCTTCCCAATAAATATAAAGTTAATAGCATATTTGATATTCAAGTTTTATCTCCTATGAAACGCGGTTTGCTTGGGACTGAAAATCTAAACGTGGAACTTCAAGATATGCTCAATAGTAGTAAATTGTTTATAAAAAGAGGGGAACGTAAGTACAAACTGGGCGATAAGGTTATGCAGATAAAAAATAATTATAATAAGAATGTATTTAATGGAGACATAGGAATTATAAATGAAATCGATCTTGAAGAACTTTCTCTAACAGTAAATTTTGAAGGTAACTTTGTTGAATACGATTACTCTGAGCTAGAGGAACTTGTTCTTTCTTATGCGATTACTATACATAAATCCCAGGGGGGAGAGTTTCCGATAGTAGTAATGCCTGTACATTTTCAGCATAAATTAATGCTTCAAAAAAATTTGCTTTATACTGCTATAACAAGAGCTAAAAAAATTATTGTTTTGATTGGAAACTTTGGAGCTTTAAAATATGGAGTCCAAAATGGTAGCTTAGAAAGTAGAAAAACAAGTTTAAAAGAAAGATTAACCGAAAGGTTTAGACCAAACGTTTAATTAGATTCGGCTAATTTTTTTATGTATGATTCTAGGATTTATATACGAATATAAGACAAGTATTTAAGTAAAATAAATAAATACTTGTTTTTTTGAAAGTTTTTTTATAAAATTAATCTAGATAATTAAAGTCATAAGGAGTGGAATCAACATGAAAAAGAAATCCCTAACTAAAAAATCATTACCGATAATTGCGGCTTCAGTAGCTTCTGTAGGATTTGCAGTATCTTCGGCGGTAAATGCAGCGGATTTGGATACAGCGAAACTGGATCAAGGAATTGAAGCTATTGACTCAAAACCGCTTGAAGAAGTTAAAAAAGAATCAACTGAAAATAGTTTAGAAACAATGGACTTAAATGAAGGACTTAAAAATGAGGAGTATAGTATAAAAATTGACGTCAAAGGAGAAGGAACCGTTTCTCCTGAAGGGTTAAAAACTGCGCGCAAGGGCGAAAACGTCTTGCTGACCATAACTCCCGGCGCAGGGCATAAGCTAGAAAGCTTTAAAATAAACGGAAAAAATATTTCTTTAACAAATATGAGCATTAGCGGTAGTGAATCTTTTTCTTATACGATCCAAAATGCTGAAGAAGACTATAAGGTTGAAGCGGTCTTTGGAGAAATTGCTTCTAACCTCGAAGCTTTAAGCAGCGAAATTTCAGAAACCCAAGATTTAGAAAGCCCTTATCCTCTAGGAAATATGCAAGAAGATAAAGCTCTTGCTGCAAATGCAAGCATTGGCACAACTTTCTCTTTAAATGGCTTAGATTATAAGGTTACGAGCGCAAATGAAGTGGAGCTTACCGGCCCTAAAAATTTTAGTGGCACTTTGTCAATTCCCTCTAGTGTGTCTTATGATGGCTCGAACTACTCTGTTACAAGTATTGGGCAGAGTGCGTTCTGGGGCTGCAGTGGACTGACAGGTAACTTAACGATACCAAACAGCGTTAAAAGTATTGGGGAGAGTGCGTTCAGAGGTTGCACCGGCCTAACTGGGGATTTAACAATACCACATAGCGTTACAAGTATTGGAGGAAATGCGTTCATTTCCTGTAGCGGTTTAGCAAGCTTAACGATATCAAACGGTGTTGAAAGTATAGGGGAATATGCATTCTTTAGCTGCAAAGGTTTCACAGGATATTTGACTATACCTGGCAGCGTTACAAGTATTGGGGAGAGTGCGTTCGGTGGCTGCACCGGCTTAAATGGTAAATTAACAATACTAAACGGCGTTATAAGTATTGGGGACTATGCGTTCCACAATTGCAGCGGCTTAACAGGAGACTTAACTATACCCGACAGCGTTACAAGTATTGGAAGAAATGCGTTCGCATACTGTAGCAGTTTAAATGGTAAATTAACGATGTCAAATAACGTTGAAAGTATAGGATTACAGGCGTTTCTTGACTGCCGCAGATTGACAGGAAATTTGACGATACCAAACAGCGTTAAAAGTATTGATAACAGCGCGTTCAGTGGCTGTAGAGGCCTTAAATATGTAAAGATTGAGAAAAAAGAGACAGCTACTATAGGAACCAATGTATTCGGTAGCACTCCTATAAGAAATGGCGATAACGGAGCAGCACTGTACGTCTATAAAGGATTTAAAGACAGCGGAGGAGTTAGCGCACTCGGCGTGCCGGAAAGTGTGGTTCACATTATACCTGAGGAAGCGCCTGCAATTAGCAATTTAAGCAAAAAGCTTAAAAACGGTCACCCTTCATTTTCATGGGACGCTTCGGAAGTAGCAACCACCTATAAAGTAGAGCGCAAGAAGGGAAGCGGCAGCTATGTAGCGCTGCAAGAAAAGCTTACTTCCCCCGAATTTACGGACGAAAGCGTAACTTTTTCTGAGATGTCTGATTACACGTATAGAATAACGCCCTATGCTTACTGGAACACAAATCCTGCAAGTGATGACCCGTATGGAAATGAAGCCCCACTCGTGGGAACTGCCACAGAGACTCAAATTAACCGTCAGTTTAATGACGGCAAGCTCGTTTACGAAATTCAAAATGAAAATGAAGTATCGGTTGTCAGCTATGTTGCGGGAAAACTCTCGGGCGAACTTAGTATTCCAAAAAGTGTGACGGAGTATGGCACTGATTTCTCCGTGACTTCAATTGGAAGCTATGCATTCCAAAACTGTACTACCATTACAGGCACTTTAACGATTCCAGACAGCATCAAAAGTATTGGAGAAAATGCATTCTATAGTTGCAGAGGTTTGACAAGCTTAGTGATGTCAGAAGGCATTACAAGTATTGGGTATGCTGCATTCCGTGAATGCGAAAATTTGATAAGTAACTTAACGATACCAAGCAGTGTTACAAGTATTGGAGGATATGCTTTTGCTTACTGTGGCCTGACAGGCAATTTAACGATACCGGGTAGTGTCAAAAGTATTGAGGGAAATGCATTCTATAGTTGCAGAAATTTGACAAGCTTGACAATTTCGAATGGAGTCACAAGTATTGAGTACAGTGCGTTTAATTACTGCACAAGTCTGACAGGTAACTTAACGATACCGAGTAGCGTCGAAAGTATTGGAGAAAATGCATTCCGTTTGTGCAGAGGTTTGACAAACTTAGTGATGTCAGAAGGTGTTACAAGTATTGGTAACAGTGCGTTCTCGGATTGCAGTGGCTTAACAGGAAATTTAACGATACCAAATAGCGTCGAACATATTGGAGATGGTGCATTTTACGGCTGCAGCAGCTTAAATGGAACTTTAACGATACCAAACAGTGTTACAAGTATTGGTAACAGTGCGTTCTTGGGCTGCAGCAGCTTAAATGGAACTTTAACGATACCAAATAGCGTCGAACGTATTGGAGATGGTGCATTTTACGGCTGTAGTAGCCTAACAAGCGTGACGATACCAAACAGCGTTACAAGTATTGAAGAAAGTGCATTCAATGGCTGTAATAGTTTGGAAAGCATGACGATCCCAAGCAGCGTTGAAACTATAGGTCCATATATGTTTGTTAATAGCACCAATCTTAAATATGTAAAGATTGAGAGAAAAGAGGCAGCTACTATAGGAAACTTTGTGTTTTCTGGTACTCCTATAGGAAAAGAGAATCCAGGAGCAGCACTGTACGTCTATAAAGGATTTAAAGACAGCGGAGGAGTTAGCGCACTTGGCGTGCCGGAAAAAGTAGTGCATGTTATTCCTGAGGAAGCACCCGGCGAAATTTCAAGTATGAAGCTAGACGTAGTAGATGGTAAATTAAAACTATCATGGGACGCAGCAAGGGGTGCCAATGCTTATGAAATAACTCGTGAAATTGGGGGAGGATCCCAAGAAACTTTAGAAAGGAAATATAAATCCACTGAATTTATAGATGAAAGTATAGTACCACTTGAGT
Organism: uncultured Clostridia bacterium; assembly: GCA_946566955.1. Classification (GTDB taxonomy): domain Bacteria; phylum Bacillota; class Clostridia; order Oscillospirales; family Acutalibacteraceae; genus UMGS1491. The sequence goes on along the minus strand of CAMNXD010000009.1, from coordinate 38,640 downwards.
CACACAAAACGTACACATATTCTTTAACGCCTTATGCTTACTATAATCCTGATGCAGAAGAAAACGACCCTTATGGGAATGAGTTTATTATGGGAAAGAAAATGAGTATTTCTACAACTCTCAATGATATTAAAGTACCGTCTTACGATAATGGCTCAATTAAGCTTGAAAAAAATATAGCTCAACAGGGAGATGACATAACTTTTGAAGTCGTTCCGAATGAACTTTACGTATTAAAACCAGGGAGCTTAAAAGTAAATGGAAGCAGCGAAGGGATAAAAGATAACGGAGATGGAACCTACACATTTATAATGCCAGGAGAAGATATAGATATAGATGCAGAATTTGTAAAGGAATTTCCGGAACTGAGTAAAAAAGATGAAAGCACTGGGGTGATTATTGAAGTCCCTGAAGGGGCGGTACCTTATGGTTCATATGTGTATATAGAAGAAGTTGATGAAAGTCATGCAAACTACGAGATGATATGGGAAAATTTAGATGATGAAATTGAGAAAGTTGTAGAGAAATCTAAATTTTATATCATAGAGATTCGTGATGTAAACGGACAAAAAATTCAACCTAATGAAGGATATAAAGTTAAAATATATATTCCTATTCCAGAAGAATATGACATACCAGAACTTCAAGCTTTAAGGGTAGAGTCAGAGAAAGATGTACACTATGAAGGAACAGCTGAAGAAATTGAAGGGAAAAATTACTTTGTCTTTGAAACTGATCATTTCAGTGACTATGGTGTGATTGACAAAAATTTCAATGATATCAAAGCATCTAATGAACCTGATAATGGAGGTAAATTAGAGTTAGATGAAAGTCGAGTTCTTATTGGAGAAGAAGTTACTATAGAAGTTATTCCGGATGAAGGATACATTTTAAAGCCAGGAAGTTTAAAAATAAATGGAAGCAGCGAAGGAATTAAAGATAACGGAGATGGAACTTACACATTTATAATGCCAGGAGAAGACATAGACATAGATGCGGAATTTGTAAAGGAATTCCCCGAACTAAGTATTAAAGATGAAAACACCGGAATAAAGATAGAAGTTCCAGAAGGAGCTCTTCCATATGGATCAAGTATATTTATAACCGAAATTAAAAAAGAAAATGAGAATTATGAGTCAGTTTGGAAAAATTTAGACGAAGACGTAAAAGAAAATATTGGAGAATTGAAATTTTATAACATAGAAGCCAGAGACTCAAATGGAAATTCAGTTTTATTGAATAAAGGATATAGTGCTAAGTTTTATATCCCTGTTTTAGAAGATTTTAATCTCGACACACTTAAAGTGCTGCTAATAGAATCGGGTAAAGACTTAAATTATAGTGCAAATATTGAAGTGATTGATGGTAAGAAGTATGCTGTGTTTGAATCTGATCGTTTTGGATACTATGGAATATTGGATGAACTTAAAAAGGATTTAAATAACGATGTCATCATCAATAATGACAATGATGACAATGATACTAGTAACGAAATCAACGAAGGCAACGAAGACAATAAAAACTCTTCTTCGAGTGATGAAGTTTATCAAAAAACTTCTGATGAGCGAATTACTCCTATAATTATAAGTTTGTTTAGTGCACTTATTTCTGGTATAGGATGTATAATTTCTTATTTTAAGAAATTCTTGAAGAGTGATAATTCAAAGTAAATTTTTATATATTGATTTTAACCATTTTTTGGTCCTTAAAGAAGAATGTATAACTACGCAATTTGGTGTAAGCGTCCTATAAAGAAATATATTTAATATGATATCGATTGATGCTTGACTTACGTTTTGACTTATTTTAAAATAAAAAAATAATGAAGTGGAGCGATAAATGTTCTCACCTACGGAATAAAAGTAGTTTCGATAGGTCAATAGATTATATCATGCATAATTATTTATGTATGGAATGTAGATTTATTGTATGAGCAGCATTTATGCCCATACAATTTAATTTTTTGGGTTTAAGAGGAATTTTAGCTTCTTAAGCGAATTTTATGGAGGTGCTTGAATATTAGCAACAAAGAAATTCAGATTAACGGTGATATTAAAGATAAAGAGGTGCGTCTCATAGGGTCAAGCGGCGAGCAGTTAGGGATATTGCCTGTTTATAAAGCCCGTGAGATAGCTTCATCGGAGAATTTGGATCTTGTTAAAGTAGCAGAGAAAGCTGTCCCACCGGTATGCAAGATTATGAACTATGGCAAATATAAGTTTGAGATGGCGAAGCGAGATAAGGAATCGAAAAAAAATCAACATGTAGTTGAGGTCAAAGAAGTTAGGCTCTCAGTTAATATCGACACTAACGATTTTAACACAAAGGTATCTCATGCACAAAGATTTATAGCCAAGGGAGATAAAGTCAAGGTTTCTATTCGTTTTAAGGGCAGAGAAATGGGCCATCCGGAAATAGGATATGACTTAATGAAGAAATTTGCAGAGTCATGTTTAGAATTTGCTACTGTTGAACGTCCCGCTAAGTTGGAAGGAAAATGTATGCTAATGTTTTTGACTTCGAAGTCTAAGGTTAAATAACTTCATTTAAAAACTTTAAAGAAAGGTAGTGAATGGGGCAACGAACGGTTTTAAACGTTCTCCCGAAAGGTTATGTACAAATTAAAGACTCACAGTGGAGCAAAGAAGCGTTTTAGATTTACTGCTACTGGAAAAATTTTAAGAGGTCATGCAAATAAGAGTCATATACTCAATAAGAAGACCAGAAAAAGAAAAAGAGTACTAAGAAGCATTGCTACAGTTGATAGGACTAATGTTTTTCAGATAAAAAATTTGATGCCAAATAAATAAAGTCTAAAGGAAAAAGAATTAAGAATCTTAAATTAACGATTAAACGGAGGTAAATAAAATGGCACGCATAAAATGTGCAGTTACAACTAGAAGTAGAAGGAAAAAAATTCTCAAGCTCGCAAAAGGATATTGGGGCGCTAAAAGCAAACACTTTAAAATGGCCAAACAGGCTGTGATGAAATCTGGAAATTACGCCTACATAGGTAGAAAGCATAGAAAACGTGACTTTAGAAAGTTATGGATTACTAGAATTTCGGCAGCCTGCAGGATGAGGGGAATTAGTTATTCTAATTTTATGAATAAAATTAAAAAATCTGGTATTGAATTAAATAGGAAAATGCTCTCAGAAATAGCTATTTCTGACCCTCAAGGCTTTACAAAGCTTGTTGATCAAGTTAAATAAATATTAACTTACATTTCTTACGCTTAGGAATCAAGCCTGAGCGTAAATTTTTATATGTTGGAGGAAGCCCTTATGGTGGAGATATCTAGTAAAAGCAATGAAAATATAAAATATATTCACAAGCTTATGTCGTCTTCAAAAATGAGAAAAAAAGAAGGAGTTTTTTTAATAGAGGGCATACGTCTTTGTGAAGAGGCATTAAAGAATTTTGCAGTCATAACTAAAATTTTTTATACTTCTAAGTGCTATGAAAAATTCAAGGGTTTAATTGAGGAAATAATAAAAAAAAATAAGCCGCAGGTTTATGAAGTAAATGAATCGGTTATGCACTTTCTAAGTGATACAGAAGCTCCTCAAGGTATAATGTGTGTATGTAAAATAATTGACAAAAAAGTAAATATAGATAAAATAAAACTGTACTCTAAGATTGTTTTACTGGAAAATATTCAAAATCCCTCTAATATAGGAAGTATTTTTAGAAGTCTAAACGCTTTTGGGCTGGATTTAGTTGTAATTAGTAGCAATAGTTGTGACATTTATAATCCCAAGGTTTTAAGAGGAAGCATGGGAGCAATTTTTAGTTTAAATATTGTGATTATAGATAATCTTCCAAATTTTTTAAATTTACTTAAAGGTCAAGGCTTTAAAGTTTATGCATCTTTACCGGGGGCAAAAGCCAAATCTGTTACTGTTTTAGGCGAGACTCGAAAAGCTGCAGTAGTACTGGGGAATGAAGGTAATGGGGTAAGCGCAGAAGTCCGGGAGCTATGCGATGAAAATATAACCATACCCATGTGTAGTTGCTGTGAATCGCTGAATGTTTCCGTAGCCGCTGGGATTATATCCTGGGAAATGGCGGGCAGGAGGATTGAATAAAATGATTGAAAAAATATATTGCATATGGTTGCAGCAAGCGTTAAACTATGGAAATTATAAAATTAAGTTCATACGCCAAAGATATAAAAAAATAGAGGACTTTTATAATGAACGTGAATATGGGTGGAGATTATGTGGATGCTTTACTAATAATGAAATTGATGCTTTAAAGACTACTTCTCTGGGAGAAGGTTTTAAAATATTTGAAGAGTGCAGACGCTTAGGGTACAGAGTGGTAACTATATCCGATGATGATTATCCAAAACTACTTTGGCAAATTTCGAATCCTCCGGCTGTTATTTACGTCGACGGAGATATATCTTGTTTAAATGCTCCTTTAGCACTAGGTGTAGTTGGAACAAGAGATGCTACTTACTATGGTATAGGAATGGCTAAAGAAATAGGATATAAAATCGCTCTTGCTGGAGTTACTGTAGTGAGTGGTGGTGCTATAGGAATCGATACTGCTGCTCATGAAGGGGCTTTAAAAGCACAAGGTAAAACTGTAGCGGTACTGGGATGTGGTTTTGATTATGAATATCTTCTTAAAAATAGACCACTTAGAGAAGATATTGCAGAGTCGGGGGCACTAGTTTCAGAGTATCCACCAAAGCATCCCGTTTACAAGCATAATTTTCCTGTGCGTAATCGTATAATTTCAGGACTTTCACGTGGTATTATAGTTGTAGAGGCGGGCAAAAAAAGTGGATCTTTGATTACTGCCAACCTAGCTAATGAACAAAACAGAGATGTTTTTGTTGTACCAGTAAATATGTCTAGTTCTCTGAGTACAGGCATAACGCAACTTGTAAATGATGGAGCCAGGGCAATTGCAGATATTAATGATGTTTTAGAAGAATATAGATTAAACTTAGGTATCAGTTTAAAGACTCCTAAACATGCTACGAATTCTGATAAATGTTTAAAAAGAAGAATTTCGGGGCTATCTGAAAATGCTAAAATAATATATGATTTGCTTGGTTCTAATAGTGAAATGCATCCCAATGATATGTGCTACAGTGCAAATTTTCATATAACAACAGTTTTGGAGGTTATATGGGAGCTCAAGCGGGCAAAGTTAATAGAGGAAGTACCGGGACGAAGATTTAAAAGGATTGTTTATTAAAATATTTTTATTTGGATGGATTATTTATGAGTAATTTAGTAATTGTTGAATCTCCTGCCAAGGCAAAGACCATTAAAAAATATTTAGGGAAGGGATATCAAATCACTTCTTCAATGGGTCATATAAGGGATTTACCCCCTAAAAGGCTTAGCGTAGACGTTAAAAAAAATTTCGAGCCTAAGTACCAGATTATAAAAGGTAAAGAAGAGACTGTTAAAGAGCTCAAGAAAATGGCTAAAGATGCTGACAACGTTATTCTTGCCACAGACCCTGACCGAGAAGGTGAGGCAATTTCTTGGCACTTGGCATATCTTTTAGGTCTTGACTTAAATGAAAAAAACCGAGTTACCTTTAATGAAATAACTAAAACTGGTGTGACTAAAGGAATAAATTCCCCTCGATGTGTTGACCTTGATTTAGTCAATGCCCAACAAGCCCGGCGCGTCCTTGATAGACTTGTTGGATATAAAGTTAGTCCTTTTCTTTCGCAAAAGATTTATAAAGGACTGTCGGCCGGGAGAGTTCAGTCGGTAGCCGTGAGGATGGTTGTTGATAGGGAAGAAGAAATAAAAAAGTTTGTTCCTCAAGAATACTGGTCTATTGATGCAGAGTTTATACCCAAGGGCTCTCGAAAATGCTTTAAAGCTTCTTTTTATGGCGACGAAAATAATAAAATAGATATTAGTACAGAGCTCCAAGCAAGCGAGATACTTAAAAATTTAGAAGGGTCTAAGTATGAAGTCTACAAGCTAAAAAAAGGCAAAAGAAGAAAGTCTCCTGCTCCTCCCTTTATAACTTCCACCTTGCAGCAGGAAGCATCAAGAAAGCTCGGCTTTACTGCTAAAAGAACTATGCGTGCTGCACAAGAGCTTTACGAAGGAGTAGAAATTCAGGGTAAAGGCTCAACTGGGCTTATAACCTATATGAGAACAGATTCTTTAAGAGTTTCAGAAGATGCCGTAAAGTCTGCTAGAGATTATATTTTAAATCGTTGGGGTGGAAAGTATTTACCCGAGTCAGTAAGAAAATTTAAAACCAAAGCTAATGCTCAAGATGGACATGAAGCCATTAGACCTACTGCACCAGATTTAAGTCCGGAAGAAGTAAAAAAGAGTTTAAGTGCAGATCAGTATAAAATATATAAGCTTGTATGGGAAAGATTTCTTGCAAGTCAAATGGCAAACTGCATTCAAAACACTACTCAAGTTGACATTCTTGCATTTAAAGAAAACGAATCTTTAGCGTCTCAAAGATATATTTTTAAAGCTTCTGCTTACACTATAGCTTTTGATGGATTTATGGTTTTGTACGTTGAAGGAAAAGACACCGAGCAAGAAAAAGCAAAGATTTTACCAGAGCTTTCGGAAAAAATGCCACTTAAATTAAAATCTTTAAAGTCAAATCAACACTTTACAGAACCTCCGCCAAGGTATACAGAAGCTTCGCTTATAAAAGCACTAGAAGAGCAAGGAATTGGCAGACCTTCAACGTATGCATCTATAATATCGACTATTACTCTTAGAGAATACGTCATTAAAGAAGGAAAATCTTTAAAGCCGACAGAGCTCGGAGAGGTAGTTAATAAGTTGATGACAGAGCGTTTTTCGAAGATAGTAAACCTAAAATTTACTGCTCAAATGGAAAATAATCTCGATGAAATAGCCGCTGGAAAAACAGTCTGGACTTCTACATTAAGCGATTTTTATTCTGATTTAATTAAAATGCTTGAAAAAGCAAAAAAGGATATGGAAGGGGTCAAGATTTCTTTAAAGGAAGATCAGATAGATAAAATATGTGATAAATGTGGTAAACCAATGCTTGTAAAGCGTGGAAGATATGGAAAATTCATTGGTTGTTCGGGATATCCGGAGTGTAAAAACATTTTGAAATTTGTTGAAGAAATAGGGGTAAAATGTCCGAAGTGTGGAGGAGAGGTTATTAAGAAACGTACGAAAAGGAAACGAATATTTTATGGGTGCGGCAATTATCCAAATTGCAATTTTGTTTCTTGGGATGAACCCTTAAATGAGAGATGTCCAAGATGTTCGGAGATTCTTTACAGGAAAGTTGGAAAAAAACCGAAAATTTACTGCGGTTCTAAGGAATGCGGATATGAAAAGATGGGTGAAAATGAGTAAAAGTATAAACGTTATAGGCGGAGGACTTGCAGGCTGTGAAGCTGCATGGCAAATTGCAAAGAGAGGAATAAAAGTAAATTTATATGAAATGAAACCTTTTAAGTATACACCGGCACATAGCAATAAAAATTTATGTGAGCTGGTATGTTCTAACTCTTTTAAGGCCGAAAGAGTTGATAGCGCCTCAGGGCTTTTAAAAGAAGAGATGAGAACTCTTGACTCTTTAGTACTTAGCTGTGCAGACAAGTGTAAAGTACCAGCCGGGGGCGCTTTAGCGGTAGATAGGGAAAAATTTTCGGCTCTAGTTACTGAAAAAATTCAGAACAGTGAGCTTATCGAAATTAAATCTGAGGAAATAGTAAGTCTTCCTCAGGAGGGAATAAATATAATTGCCACTGGACCTCTAACTTCAAAACCTCTTTCGGAAAGTATAAAAGAAGCACTAGGGGGAAATTTAAGTTTTTTTGATGCTGCTGCTCCGATAGTCACGTTTGATAGTATTGATATGAACCATGCTTTTTTTGCGTCTCGTTATGGCAAAGGAAATGCCGATGATTACTTAAATTGTCCGCTCAGTGAGAAGGAGTACAAAATATTTTACAATCAGCTTATAAATGCAGAGCGTGCGCCGCTTCATGATGTCGATATTAAGGATATAAATGTTTATGAAGGATGTATGCCCGTAGAGATTATGGCTAAACGCGGAGTTGATACTCTTAGATATGGTCCTATGAAGCCTGTGGGACTTCGAGACCCTCGCTCGGAAGCTCGGCCTTTTGCCGTGGTTCAACTTAGAAAAGAAACCTTGAGTGGTAACCTTTATAATATGGTGGGATTTCAAACCAATCTTAAATTTGGTGAACAAAAGAGAGTGTTTTCTTTAATTCCTGCGCTTAAAAATTTAAATATAGTTAGATATGGCGTTATGCACCGGAATATGTTTATAAACTCCCCTAAGCTACTAAATAAAGACTACAGCCTGCGAAGTAATCCCAACATATTTTTTGCAGGTCAGATAACTGGAGTTGAAGGTTATATAGAGTCCGCTTCTTCGGGCATGATTGCCGGAATAAATGCTTCAAGGAGATATAAGTCAAAGGATAGCGTTTACTTTTCAAATGAAACTATTATGGGAGCTCTTGCTTCATACATAAGTGAAGAATTTAGGCGGGACTTTCAACCAATGGGAGCTAATTTCGGTATAATTGCACCGACCAAAGATAAAAAATTAAGATACAGTGAATTTGCAAGAAGATCAATTGAGTACTTAAAAAATATTAAGATTTAAAACTTTTAGGAGGATCCATATGAAAATAATTGTGGACGGCTATGGCGGAGATAAAGGAGTAATTGAGATAATAAAAGCCACTAGAATGGCTGCAGATGAGCTCGGATATGAAATGACGATTGTAGGTAAAGAATCTGAAATATGCGGAAAAGCTTATGAAAACGATATTTCACTTAAAGGGATAGAAGTGGTTGATGCTCCAGATGTGATATCTATGGAGGATGCACCGACTGAAATTATGAAGTCAAAAAGCAATTCTTCTATGGCGAAAGGGCTTCAAATGTTGGCGGAAAATAATGGAGATGCCTTTGTGTCTTCGGGAAATAGCGGAGCTTTAACAGTTGGCGCCACTATGATAGTAAAAAGAATAAAAGGAATAAAGCGCTGCGCATTTGCTCCAATAATTCCTAAAGAAAATGGTTTTTTCATGCTTATTGATAGTGGTGCTAATGTTGAATGCAGACCCGAAATACTTCGTCAATTTGGAGTTATGGGATATATTTATATGAAAAACGTCATGGTGGTGACGAATCCTAAAGTTGGACTTGTCAATATAGGCACTGAGCGCTGCAAGGGAGGAGAGCTTCTCTGCGAGACATACGAGCTTTTAGAAAAAAGTGGGATTAATTTTATAGGTAATATTGAGGCCCGTGATATACCGGCTGGAGCTGCAGATGTTGTAGTGACAAATGGTTTCACAGGCAATGTCATTTTAAAGCTGTATGAAGGTATGGCAACCGAAATATTTGGCAAGTTTAAAAGTATTCTCACTAAAAACTTTAAAAATAAGCTAGCAGCTTCACTTATAAAATCTGACTTATCGAAATTAAAATCAGAGATGGATTACACAGAATATGGAGGAGCACCGCTCATAGGAACTTCAAAGCCTGTGTTTAAAGCGCACGGTAACTCAGATGCTAAAACCTTTAAAAATGCAATACGTCTTACTGGGGAGTATGCAAAAAGAAATGTTGTTAAGTTTATAGCTGATGCTATAAAAGAAGAAAAATGCGTAAAAAAAGAAGATTAAGGAGGCCCCAACATGATAGCAGAACTTGAAAAAAAAATAGGGTATAGCTTCAAGAATAAAAAACTGATAAAAATTGCGTTAACTCATTCCTCTTTTGCAAATGAATCTGGAGGAAGATTTCAAAGCTATGAAAGACTTGAATTTTTAGGAGACTCAGTTTTAGGACTCGTGACCTCTAATTATATATTTAAAACTTTTCCTAACTTACCTGAAGGTGAGCTTACTAAACTTCGCGCTTTACTCGTATGCGAAAAGCAGCTTTGTGAGTTTTCAAAGCAGATTGGACTTAAAAAATTTGTAAAGCTGAGCCGAGGCGAGCGGCACTGCATGGGGCAAAACCGACCGTCCATACTAGCTGATATTTTTGAAGCTATATGCGCAGCAATATACTTAGATGCAGGTATAAAGGAAGCAACAGAATTTATACTTAGGTTTGTTGTTCCGGCAATAAAAAACCCTAAAATCCAGAACATGCAGGACTACAAAACTGACCTTCAAGAAATTGTCCAGAAGAGTCCTGGAGAGACTATTAACTATGTTCTGATTGGAGAAAAAGGTCCTGACCACGATAAAAGATTTACTATGGAGGCAAGAATTAATAGTAACTCTGTGGGAAGAGGGACAGGCCGAAGTAAAAAAGAAGCAGAACAACAAGCGGCTAAGTCTGCGCTTGCGCTTATGGGATATTTTAAACATCATTAACTAGGAGATTAATTTATGAAATTTTTTGAAAAGATAAAACAAGGATTGCAAAAAACGAGGGACAGTATATCGCAAAAGCTTGACAGTATAGTTAAATCGTTTACAAAGATTGATGAAGATTTTTTCGAAGAGCTTCAAGATATACTTATAAGCAGTGACGTGGGTATGAGTACTTCTGAAAAAGTATGTCAACGGCTTCGGGAGGAAGTTAAAAAAAGAGGAGAAAAGGATCCTTCTGAGATAAAAAAGCTCTTGCAATGGGTCATCAAAGAGATGCTCATGGGTGAAAGTAGTTTAAAGCTTGAAACTTCTCCTTCTATTATACTTATAGTAGGAGTAAATGGAGTTGGAAAAACCACTTCAATAGGAAAGCTGGCGTATATGCTTAAAAATCAAGGAAAGAAGGTTTTGCTTGCAGCAGGTGACACCTTTAGAGCGGCTGCAATTGAACAGCTGAGCGTATGGTCAAAAAGATCGTCATGTGCTATAGTAAAACAATCCGAAGGATCTGACCCAGCTGCGGTAATTTTTGATGCTATATCTTCTGCTAAAGCCCAAAAAGCCGACGTTATAATATGTGATACCGCGGGCCGACTTCACAATAAACAAAATTTAATGCGAGAACTTGAAAAAATAAATAGGATTATCAGCAGGGAGCTGCCAGACTCTAGTAAAGAAACGCTTTTAATTTTAGATGCTTCTACAGGGCAAAATGGACTTAATCAAGCAGTAGAATTTAAAAAAATACTAGATTTAACTGGTATAATACTCACAAAACTTGACGGTACAGCAAGAGGTGGCATAGCACTTGCTATTAAGGATCAACTTGAGCTACCTGTAAAATTTATAGGAGTTGGAGAGGACATAGAAAGCCTAAGAGAATTTGACGCTGAAGAATTTTCTAAAGCGCTTTTTGAAAAAGGAGAGGAATAAATAAAAATGTATGATCTAATTTTTATTTGTAAGGAGTTAAAGAGTAAAGTTTCTGAAAGAAGATATAATCACTGCATAAACGTTGGATGTATGGCGAAAAAGCTCGCTAAAATTTATAGCGTTGACGAAAAAAAGGCATACATTGCGGGAATCTTACATGATATTGCAAAAGAGATGTCTTATGAGGATCAGCTAAAGGTTTTAGAAGACGTAAGCACTTATCCTCCGGAATTTTCAAGGAGAAACTATAGAGTTTTTCATGGATGGGTTGGAAGCGTATATGCAAAAAAGTATTTAAAAATTACAGATGAAGATGTTTTAAATGCTATAAGATATCATACTACCGGAAGAAAAAATATGAGCGTACTTGAAAAAATAATTTATAACGCAGATTGTATTTCAATTGAAAGAAGATTTGAAGGAATAGAGTATTTTAGAAGAGCTGCGCAACTTGATTTAAATATAGTAATTATAGATAAACTCTCTAAGGCAATTAAAGAATCTGTGCGGAAACAACGGAGAATCTTAATTAATACTTTTGAAGCTTATAACGATTTAATAGATAGTCAAATTATATAGAGAAGAGGTACAGAAGTACGATGCTAGAATATAATCACTCGAAAATAGAAAAGAAATGGCAAGATATTTGGGAAAAGGAAAAAACTTTTGAAGTCCTAAATGATTTTAAAAGGAAAAAATTTTATGCTTTGGTTGAGTTCCCTTACCCTTCGGGCCAAGGACTCCATGTTGGACATCCTCGCAGTTATACTGCACTTGATATTGTTGCAAGAAAAAAAAGAATGCAAGGTTTTAACGTGCTTTACCCAATGGGCTGGGATGCATTTGGACTTCCCACGGAAAATTTTGCTATAAAAAATAATATTCATCCCGCTATAGTGACGAAAAATAATATCTCAAATTTTAAAAATCAGCTTAAAGCTTTAGGCATTTCTTTTGATTGGAGCCGAGAAATTGATACAACGAATCCAAAATATTATAAATGGACTCAATGGATATTTTTGCAGCTTTTTAAAAAAGGTCTTGCATATAAAAGTGAATCTTCGGTAAATTGGTGTACTTCTTGCAAATGTGTACTTGCAAATGAAGAAGTAGTTAACGGAAAATGCGAAAGATGTTCTAGCGAGGTTATTCATAAGGTAAAGTCTCAGTGGATGCTGAAAATTACTAAATATGCTCAGCGTTTAATTGATGACCTAAAATTAGTTGATTATCCTGAGAAAGTAAAGGCGCAGCAAATAAACTGGATTGGTAGATCAGTTGGAGCAGAAGTGGACTTTGAAACCAACTTAGGAGATAAAATTAAAATATTTACAACTCGCCCTGATACAATTTTTGGAGTCACGTATTTAGTTATTTCCCCGGAACATCCGCTTATAGAAAAATGGAAAAGGAATATATCTAATATATCTGAAATAAAAAAATATCAAGAAGAAGCTCAGAAAAAGTCTGAGTTTCAAAGAACCGAACTTATTAAAGAAAAAACTGGAGTTAAAATAGAGGGAATATATGCTTTAAATCCAGTAGATGGGAATAAAGTTCCCGTTTTTGTTTCTGATTACGTCCTTATGAGCTATGGAACTGGAGCAATTATGGCAGTCCCTGCTCACGATAAAAGAGATAAAGAATTTGCAGAAAAATACAGTTTACCGATATTAAAAGTCATTGAGGAATTTAGTGGTAAAGAAATAATTTGCAATTCTGAATTTTTAAATGGTCTTTCTCCGCAAGTCGCCAAAGAAGAAATCATCAACTGGTTTAAGAAAAATAAAAAAGGGCAAGAAAAAATTAATTATAAACTTCGAGATTGGGTGTTTTCTCGTCAGAGATATTGGGGTGAGCCTATTCCTATTGTTCACTGTAAGAATTGCGGTTATGTTCCACTTGATGAATCCGAGCTTCCACTTACTCTGCCTGAAATGGAAAAATTCGAAACTTCTTCCACTGGTGAATCTCCACTAATTAATGCTAAAGATTGGGTTGAAACAACCTGCCCCAAGTGTGGTCAAAGTGCTCAACGAGAAACAGACACTATGCCTCAATGGGCTGGGTCTTCTTGGTATTTTTTAAGGTATACTGACCCTGCAAACGAAAAAGAATTGGCGTCTCGTGAGGCAATAGACTATTGGATGCCAATAGACTGGTATAATGGAGGCATGGAGCACACAACTCTTCATCTTCTTTACAGTAGATTTTGGTATAAATTTTTATATGATATAGGGATTGTACCTGGGCCCGAGCCGTGCATTAAAAGGACGAGTCATGGGCTAATTTTAGGAGAAAATGGCGAAAAGATGAGTAAATCTAAAGGGAACGTTGTGAACCCCGATGATATCGTAAGAGACTATGGTGCCGATTCACTGCGTATATATGAAATGTTTATAGGAGATTTTGAAAAACATACCCCTTGGAGTACTTCAGGTATGCGAGGAAGCAGGAGATTTTTGGAGCGTTACTGGGGACTTCAGAATATACTAAAAGAGTCTGATATAGAGCCTAATCAGAAACTTGATGCACTTTTTCATAAGACCATAAAAAAAGTCAGCGACGACATAGAAAGTTTAAAGTTTAATACTGCTATTGCTTCCCTTATGAACCTTATAAATAAAATATATGACCAAGGTTTTATAAGCAAAGAGCATTTAAAAGTTTTTACGCTTCTTCTTGCTCCTTTTGCTCCGCATATAACTGAAGAGTTGTTTAGCAAATGCAAGCTTGGTGAAGGGCTTGTCTGCAAGCAAACTTGGCCTATATATGACCTTTCAAAATGTGTAGATGAAGAATTAGAAATCGTACTTCAAGTCAATGGAAAATTAAAAGGCAAAGTAACTTCCTTTAGAGGAGTTAATAAAGAAGAAATTTTAAAGTTGGCAAAGGAACTTGAAGGATTTAATAAATTTATTCAGGGAAAAGAAATTATCAAAGTTGTATACATTCAAGATAGACTTTTAAACGTTGTAGTCAGATAGGTTTTTTTAATTAAGTAATTTTTAAGTGGGGTTATTTTATGGAACATATGGATTTATCTAAATTGATTAATGAAATGGTAGAAAATGCCCAAGAAGCTTTGAAAGAGTACATGAAATTAGATCAAGAAAAGGTAGACAAAATAGTTGAAGCAATGGCTTGCGCTGCAGTTAAAAATCACGTTAGACTCGCGGACTTAGCTTTGAAAGAAACGAGCAGGGGTATTTTAGAAGATAAAATTATAAAAAATATGTTTTCTGCTGAGTATGTTTGGGACTTTATCAGACATAAAAAAACTGTTGGTATAGTTTCTAAAGACGACTCCAAAGAATATATTGAAGTGGCCGAGCCGCTTGGAGTAATTGCTGGAATAACTCCCGTTACCAATCCCACCTCCACGACTATTTTTAAGTCTCTAATATGCGCCAAGACAAGAAACCCCATAATATTTGGGTTTCACCCTGGAGCTTCAAAGTGCTGTGCAGAAACAGCAAAAATTCTTTTAGAGGCAGCAATTTTAGCAGGTGCGCCAAAAAATTCAATTCAATGGATAGAAAATCCTTCTATAGAAGCTACATCAATACTAATAAATCACAGTGGAGTGAATGCCGTTTTAGCAACTGGTGGATCTGGTCTTGTAAAAGCTGCATACTCTACGGGTAAGCCGGCGCTCGGAGTAGGCCCTGGTAACGTACCTTGCTATATTGAAAAGACTTCCAAGCTTTCTAGAGCGTGCAATGATTTAATCCTCTCGAAAACTTTTGATAATGGAATGATTTGTGCTTCTGAGCAGTCAGCAATTGTGGATGAAGAAATAGCCAAAGACTTTGAAAAAATAATGAGTGATTATGGGTGCGTATTTTTAAATGATGATGAAGTAAATAAACTCTCTCGGTTTATGTTTGAGGAAGGTAAGCTAAATCCAAAAGTAGTTGGCAAAAGCGCATTTGAAATTGCGGCTATGGCAGAAATTTCCGTACCGAAAGACACTAAAATTCTAATTGCAAAATTAAAGGGAGTTGGAGTAGACTTTCCTTTATCTGCAGAAAAACTTTCGCCGGTTTTGGGCTACTATATTTCGAAAGATAGTGAAGAAGCTTTTAAGATTTGCCGAAATATTCTCAAATTTAATGGTCAAGGCCATACAGCAGTTATACACAGCGAAAGTAAAAACTTAATAAATAAATTTGGACTTTCTATGAATGCAGGTCGAATAGTTGTAAACTCGCCTTCTTCACACGGTGCCATCGGAGGAATATATAACGAAAACACTCCCTCGCTTACTCTTGGATGTGGGTCTTACGGTAAAAACTCAACATCTTTAAATGTTTCTTGCGAAAATCTCATTAACCGCAAAAAGATTCTTATGAGGAGAAATAATATGCAGTGGTTTAAAGTCCCTCCTAAAATATACTTTGAAAAAAACTCTGTAAATTATCTTACGGAATTAGAAGGAATACATAGAGCATTTATAGTCACAGATCGCACTATGATAAATTTAGGAAATTTAGAAAAAGTCACTGAGAGCTTAAATAGAAGGAACGAAAAATGCACTTTTGAAATTTTTTCTGATGTAAAACCTGACCCCGACATAAAAACAGTTTTTAAAGGCTTAGAGGCCATGAAAAGTTTTAAGCCGGACTGTATAATAGCGTTTGGCGGAGGGTCAGTTATTGATGCCGCAAAAGCAATGTGGCTTTTTCTTGGAGAAAGTAATTTGCGATTTGAGGATTTGCGTCTTAAATTTATGGATATAAGAAAAAGAACGTATAGATTTTCAAATTTGCATAGAAACGTTAAACTTATTGCTATTCCAACTACCTCTGGAACTGGCTCTGAGGTCACTTCTTTTGCTGTAATAACTGATAAATCATTAGGCCAAGAAGTAAAATATCCTTTGGCAGATTACTCTTTAACTCCCGACATTGCTATAATTGACCCGCAATTTGTTATGTCGCTTCCCAAGGCGGCCACGGCAGATACGGGAATGGACGTTTTAACTCACGCTATTGAGGCGTATGTATCAACGATGGCAAACGATTACACAGACGGTCTTTGCACACAAGCTGTAAAAATGGTTTTTAAGTATCTTAAAAGAGCGTTTGAAAACGGAAGCGAAGATGAGCTGGCGCGTGAAAAGATGCATAATGCTGCTACAATTGCAGGTATGGCGTTTACGAATTCATTTTTAGGTCTTAATCATTCTATGGCTCATAAGCTTGGTGGAGAATTTAATGTTTCTCATGGAAGGGCTAATGCTATTTTGCTTCCATATGTGATAGAGTATAATTCATCTTTACCTCAAAAACTTGCCGCTTTTCCCAAGTATGAAAGCTTTGTTGCGGATAAAAAATATGCATACCTTGCTAAGATAATAGGGGTAGAAGGAAAAAGTGTAAAAGAGAGCGTAAAAAACCTTGTAGATGCTATAGCAGCTTTAAATAAATTTTTAGGTATACCTCAAAGTCTTAAGGAAATTGGTATTTCGGAAAATGAATTTTTAAGTAAAGTGACTAAGCTGGCACAGCTTGCGCATGATGATCAATGTACTGGAACGAATCCTCGTTATCCTTTGATAGAGGAGATAAAAGAAATTTATATTAAGTCTTACTACGGTAGCTAGGCATTAAGATTATTTTTTCTATATGCTAAGTAATTTTCAAGTATAATGGATGCACTCAAAGCGTCTATTATACTTTTTCTTCGTTTACCTCGAGTATTTGTTTCGTTTAGATAAAGATGCGCACTAATAGTTGTTCTTCGTTCGTCCCAAAGGACACTTGGAATGGAAATTATACCATTTAAGAGTTCTTTGAATCTCATTGACTTTTTAGCGCTTTCTCCAAGGCTTCCATCCATGTTTTTAGGCAATCCAATTACTATTAACTCAGCTTTTGTTTCAAAAATTTTTTTGCAGATTTTTTTAGCTAAATTCTCAGTACTTTTTTCTTCTATGACGCATAAAGGAGAAGCTAAAACTTCATTTTTGTCGCAAACTGCAATTCCTGTTCTCACATCTCCTAAGTCCACAGCCATTATAATCATTTTTTAAAGCTCCTTTTTATTTTATAAAAAATTTTAATTTTAGGTATTGACATATCAAAAGTGTAGTGGTAAAGTTTAATTAGCACTCAGATGTCGAGAGTGCTAAATATCAGAAATTAGAGGTGAAATACTTGAACCCGCTGGATCGAAAGCTTCGAATACTCTCAGCGATAGTTGAAAAGTATATTTCAACCGGTGACCCAGTAGGTTCTAAAACTATTTGCGAAGATTTTGATTTGGCATTTTCTCCGGCTACCATTCGTAGCGAAATGGCTAATCTAGTTAGTGCAGGATATCTTATTCAGCCCCATATTTCCTCAGGGAGAATTCCGTCGCATAGAGGGTATAGAGTCTATATTAACAGATTAATGCCCGAGTTTCCACTTGCTGCTGAAGAAAAAAATCTTGTTCAGGGTGTACTCGGGGCTTCAGCGATAGACCCCGAAAGCTTACTCGAATGTGCCACGGAAGTTCTAGCGGATATGACAGGCTTTACGGCCATCATGACAACTCCTTTAAATCAAACATCTCGAATTCGAGAAATTAAGCTTGTAAAAATAAGTCGACGTGGTGCAATGCTAGTTTTAGTGACTTCAAATGGAATGGTAAAAAATAAGCTTTTTAGATGTGAATTTGATCTTAATGAACAAATTTTAAAGATGTTTGAAGAAATCCTAGAAGAAGAATTCCGTGGAAGGCTTTTAGGTAAACTAAATCCAGAAAGCGTCAACATTATAGTTTCGAGTGATGAAAAGCTCTCTTCGCTTTTGCTTCCTATTGTGGATACATTACTTAAAGCGGCTAAAGAGGCGAGTGAAGTCAAGATAAAAGTTTATGGACAAAAAAATCTTCTTCTCTTTCCAAATATCACTGCTGAAGCGGTCATAGATGTGTTTAACTTTTTGGAAGATAGTGATAAACTTTTAAAACTTTTAAAAGGCAATGGATGTGGAATAAACTTTTTAGTTGGTGAAGAAAATGCTTATAAGCAGCTTAAAAATCTCAGTGTAGCTTCAACGAGATATAATATAGCTGGAAAGTTCGGTATATTAGGGATAATCGGACCCACGAGAATGAACTACAGTTTAATTTCAACTTATTTAAAATATGTTGCATCCTTGGTTGAAATGCTTCTTGAAAGAATTCTCAAAGGGGAGTAAATTAGTCTAGATAGAAAGGGAAGGTAGATTAGTGTCAAATAAGGAAATTTCTAAAGAAAGCTTTAAAAAACTTCAGGAAGAAGCAAATTTAAAAAACGAAAGCGACGAATTAAAATCTGAAGCAAATGATTCAAATAAAAAAGCAGAGCTTGAAGATTTAAAAGAAGAGCTCAAAACTTACAAAGATAAACTTTTGCGTACAGCAGCTGAATACGAAAATTTTCGTAAAAGGAGCGAAAAAGAAAAAGAAGCAATTTATTCTGATGCACTCTCAGTGGCAGTTTTGGGCATACTTCCAATTATGGACAGCATTGAAGCAGCTCTCGACTCTTTAAATGGTCAACCACAAGAATATGCTAAAGGTATAAAACTTCTTAAATCTCAATTTTGCGAGACCCTTAAAAATTTAAAGGTAGAAGCTTTTGGAGAACCCGGAGATCAGTTTGACCCTAGTATTCATAACGCAATTGCACATCTAGAGGATGAGTCTTCGGAGCATAACGTTATAACAAAAGTATTTCAAAAAGGATATAAATCTCAGTCGCGTATAATACGCCATGCAATGGTGCAAGTTACTAACTAAAAAATAATTTTTAATTACTTTAGGAGGAATATTTTATGGCAAAAATTATAGGAATCGATCTTGGAACAACTAATTCATGTGTTTCTGTAATAGAGGGTGGTGAACCGGTAGTCATTCCAAACGCCGAAGGTGCAAGAACTACTCCATCGGTTGTGGCTTTTTCTAAAACAGGCGAAAGAATGGTAGGTCAAGTTGCAAAACGTCAGGCTATAACTAACCCTGATAGGACAATAAGCTCTATCAAAAGAGAAATGGGAACAAACCATAAAGTTACCATAGATGGTAAATCATATACACCACAAGAAATCTCTGCTATGATTCTTCAAAAGCTCAAGTCAGATGCAGAAAGCTATTTGGGTTCTAAAGTTACAGAAGCTGTAATAACCGTCCCCGCATACTTTACAGACGCACAGCGTCAAGCAACCAAAGACGCCGGTAAAATTGCGGGTTTAGAAGTTAAACGCATAATAAATGAACCTACAGCAGCAGCGCTCTCATATGGCATCG
Organism: uncultured Clostridia bacterium; assembly: GCA_946566955.1. Classification (GTDB taxonomy): domain Bacteria; phylum Bacillota; class Clostridia; order Oscillospirales; family Acutalibacteraceae; genus UMGS1491. Next base: position 19,054 of record CAMNXD010000009.1, on the reverse strand, counting down.
ACAAGGAAACGGATCAAAAGGTATTAGTTTATGACCTCGGTGGCGGAACATTTGACGTTTCTATAATAGAAATGGGGGAAGGAGTTCAAGAAGTACTCGCAACCGCTGGAAACAATCATTTAGGCGGAGATGACTTTGACCAAAGAATAGTAAATTGGTTAGTTTCTTCCTTTAAAGCAGAAAACGGAATTGACCTTGGATCAGACAAAATGGCAATGCAGCGCTTAAGAGAAGCAGCTGAAAAAGCGAAAATAGAGCTTTCCGGAATGACCTCTGCAGCTATTAATTTACCGTTTATTACTGCAGATGCAAATGGACCTAAACATTTAGATTTAAATCTAACAAGAGCTAAATTCAATGAACTCACATCAGATTTAGTAGAAAACACTATGATACCTGTTCGTCAGGCACTAAAAGACTCTGGACTTGACATTTCTAAAATTGATAAAGTTTTAATGGTAGGTGGATCCTCAAGAATACCAGCTGTTCAAGATGCTGTTAAAAAACTCATAGGAAAAGACCCTTTTAAAGGAATCAATCCTGACGAATGCGTTGCAATCGGTGCCGCACTTCAAGGAGGAGTTTTGGGAGGAGACGTTAAAGGGCTACTTCTACTAGATGTAACTCCGCTTTCTCTGGGAATTGAAACTATGGGTGGAGTCATGACAAAAATAATTGAGAGAAATACTACGATTCCAACTAAAAAAAGTCAGGTGTTTTCAACTGCTGCAGATGGTCAAACTCAGGTAGAAATAAACGTACTTCAGGGAGAACGCGAATTTGCACGAGATAATAAACAACTTGGTCTTTTCAGACTCGACGGAATTGCTCCGGCTCCAAGGGGAGTACCTCAAATTGAAGTAACTTTTGATATAGATGCAAATGGAATAGTAAATGTTTCTGCTAAAGACAGAGGAACAAATAAAGAGCAGCATATTACAATAACCTCCGGTGGAAATATGTCTAAAGAGGATATAGAAAAAGCAGTTAAAGAAGCGGAGCAGTATGCAGAAGAGGACAAAAAACGCCGTGAAGAAGTGGATACTAAAAACGAAGCAGAAAATATGTGCTATTCGGTTGAGAAACTTTTGAAAGACAGTGAAGGAAAAATTGATGCAGCCGATAAAGACGCCTTAAATTCAAAAGTGTCTGCTTTGAGAGAAACTATAAAGTCAGGTAATAATGAAAGCATCAAAAAAGAAATGGAAGAGCTTCAAAAGAGTATGTATGAAGTTTCAACTAAGCTCTATCAGAAGGCTGCTCCACAAGGCGACGCTGCAAATTCTGCGGGAAGTAGTTCCCAAGAAGCATCTGGCTCTGAAAACGTCTATAATGCAGACTATAAAGAAGTAGACCCAGAAAGTAAGTAGTATTCTAAGAAGTTTTTGACGAGTAAGGTCGCAAGCCCCTTTGTTGCCTTGTAGCGATAAGGGGGCTAGAAATTTAGAATTTGAAAGGGTGAAGATGAAATTGGCAGACAAAAGGGATTACTATGAAATTTTGGGAGTAAATAAAAATTCATCTGAGGATGAAATAAAAAAAGCCTATCGGAGATTAGCGAAAAAATATCATCCTGATCTCAACCCTGGAGATAAAGAGTCTGAGCAAAAATTTAAAGAAGTAAATGAAGCTTATGATGTTTTGTCGGATCAGAGTAAAAGGAGTAAATACGACCAATTTGGTCATGCAGGCACAGACCCTAATTACGGAGCCGGAGGTTATAGCTATTATTCTGAAAGTCCTTTTGGGTCCGATATTGACCTCGGCGACATCTTTGGAAGTTTTTTTGGTGGTTTTGGAGGTGCGAGAACACGCCCGAATAGCCGCGTAAGAGGATCAGATATAGAAATGACAGTCAATATTTCTTTTTTAGAGGCTGCAAAAGGATGTACCAGGAAAATTGCTTATGAGCGCATTGAATCTTGTGATAAATGTTCTGGTACTGGTGCTAAGCCGGGAACGTCTCCAAAGACCTGCGCTGCTTGCGGTGGAAAAGGACAAATAGTTATGAATCAGCGCACTCCTTTTGGAATTATGCAGACGTCTAGGACATGCGAGAGATGTGGGGGGACAGGTAAAACGATAGAAATTCCCTGTGGACGATGTGGAGGTCAAGGCAGAGTTCGCGCTAAAACTGAAATTGAAGTAAATATTCCAGCTGGAGTTAGTAGCAAACAAATATTAAACGTTGCGGGGAAAGGCAATGCAGGAAAAAACGGGGCAGAGCCTGGGGATTTACACCTCTATATAAATGTTGCACCTCACTCTATATTTAAAAGAAGAGATTATGACGTCTGGTGCGATATCCCAATAACTTTTTCTCAAGCTGCTCTAGGAGCAGATATTATCGTCCCTACTATTGAAGGAAAAGTTGAATGTCATGTCCGTGAGGGAACACAAAATGGCGACGTTTTTAAGCTTAAAGGAAAAGGAATACCTAAGCTTCATGGCCGAGGAAATGGTGATCAATTTGTTAAGGTACATATCGAAGTACCTAAGAACTTAACTTCCGTGCAGCAAAAGGCTTTAAAAGAATTTGAAAACACATTAACAGAAAAAAACTATCAAAAAAGGAAATCCTTCTTTGATAGAATAAAAGAATTATTTGAAGGCTAGAATTAAATTACTTTTCCTCATAGTCATCTTCAAAATCATCATCAATTTTTTTACTCTTTTTAGGGTATCTATGCTCTATTATTTGCACATGTGTTCGTGATTGACGTCTACCTACGGTCAAGCCGAGATTTAAAGCTGCTAAAGCTAATAAAGTGCCGCACCCACCAGATGCATTTTCTAGTTCTTTTTCAGAGAGCTGTGATGGCATTTCGGATATTTTTCGCACTGAATTAGAAATCTCTTGAAGTTCATTTTCATTAATATTGATGTTGTGACTTGTAAAAAGTTGTTTTATCTCTTCTGTTGTTTTAGCTTTGAGTACTTTTTTGCAAACTCAGTATTTTTTAGAGCTTCTTCGATTTTAGATGTTGACATAGTTTTTCCTCCCTTTACACGATGTTTTAAAATTTTTGAGCTAGTAATAGATTATCTGCCACTCCTAGTAGCATCGGTAACTTTATGCCACCATTTATCAGAGTATTTCATTCCAGCTTTAAAGGATTTATACATTCCATAAAGAGCACCTCCACCCACAATTGCTCCTCCGGCAATAGCACCGGCTATTGCTCCTCCTATTCCCACAGCTGCTGTTCCAAAGTTTCCTCCCGACACTTCATGAAGCTCCTCGTCGGACATCTCTGGCGGTAGTTCGGACATTTTGCGTATTAAACTAGAAAGCTCTTGGAGCTCTTCTTCGTCGATAGTGATATTTTGCTCTTCAAAAAGGCGTTTTACTTCTTCTTTTGTTTTAGCTTCAAGTACTTTCTCTGTAAACTCAGTATTTTCCATTGCTTTGCTAATTTTAGAATCTTCCACGATTGTTGATACCTCCACATTTAAATTTGTTTTCTGCACCTCATGAACATTTTACTATAAAGTGAATTTAAAATCAAGTATTTTGTTATATTTGTTAAATATTTTTATTCGCCAAATTTTTATAAGCTAGTATAAATAATATAATTGACTATTTCGTATAATTTAATTAGAATAGAAGCTGTAAACAACTTATTGGGAGGATTTCAATGGAAGAAAATTTTTCAGCCGATATTGTAACCTTAGTAGACGATGAAGGAATAGAAAGGGAATTTGAAGTTTTAGATTTTATTGAAAATTCTAAAGGAAGGTTTTACGCTTTAATGCCTAACTTTGAACTTCCGGATGAAAACCTCGATAAAGATGAAACTTACTTTATTTTTGAAATTGTGGAAGAAAACGGAGAAGAACAATTAGTTGAAGTAGAAGATGATGAATTACTTGATAATCTCTCGGAAGAATTTGAAAAAAGGCTGGGCAGTATGTAAAGCAAAGCGAAAGACCTGTTCTACTTGATTCGCGGACTGTGTTCATATAACCCTACAAGATTTAATAGGGAGTCCGATACTATATAGGATTGCAGACCTCTTGGTATAGCTTAAGTTGTATCAAATGCAGGGAGCGTGAGTATATGGCAAGGGTACCCACCTGCTTATTGTGGCAGGTTATTACGAACACGATACGGTCAAGTGGAACTTTTTGTAAATATAATACTATTATAAAGAAATTAAGTTTGACTTAAATTTAAAGAGTAAATATTCACAATATATATTTTAAGGGTTGTTTTATAACTATATTTGTGATATACTAACAATGATGAAGGCTATAAAGCTTTCATCTTTATGGAGGTAGTTAATTGATTGCAATTATAATGGATATAATTGTTTTGTTTATTTTAGTAGTATCTTTTTTTCGTGGTTTTCGCTACGGAGCGATAAAATCGTTTTTACTACTTGTAAATTCAGTAATTTCCTGGATTTTTTCTGTATACGTTTCTAGATTTATTTCTAGTCTTGCTTTTAACTATTTTATTTCTCCGGTACTTCTCAAAGAATTTAAATCGATTTTAAAAATTAGGAATTTAGAAGCGGAAGGCGTTTTAAGAAAATTACCAGAAGTTTTAGTAAATTCTTTGCCGCAATATGGAATAACATTGTCTAAAGCTACCCATATTATAAATAGTGTAAGCAGTGAAGCTTTGCCGCGTGAGATAGTAAATCTCTTTGCTCCTGCGGTAACTGAGATATTAAGTTCAATTATTTCAGTACTCCTATTTATATTAATGTTATCTCTAGGAAGACTGCTAATAAAATCCTTACTAAAATTATTTAGAATTAAGTTTTTGAATTACAGCGATAAAGTAGCTGGAGGAATATTTGGAGCTTTCAAAGGGTATGTTTTAATTTTAATTTTGACGTGTATATTTAGAATTTCAGCTCCATTTTTAGGATCGTATATAAATCTGGAAGATTTTGAGGCCGTAGTATCTAAAACTATAGCTTTTAAACATGTATATAATCAAAATCCTTTGTACGTATTTTTTAAAAGAGTATAAAAACAAAAACTATTAGCGACGTAAGGCGGGAGGTTTAAAGTGATAGATTTAAAAAGCAATTTAACAGTTCCAAATATTCTTTCTTTAATGAGAATAATAATTTTATTACCTTTTGCAATTTTTGTTGTAAGGGAAGACTATATAAAAGCGGGCTTAATTTTAATTTTATCTGGACTCACTGACCTCTTTGACGGATATATCGCTAGAAAGTTTAACCAGGTGACGAAAATTGGTAAAATGCTTGATCCAACTGCTGACAAGCTTACGTTAATGGCTGTAATGATTTGCGTTAGTTTAAAATTTCCAAGTGTTTTGCCTTTTATGATAATTCTTATAATAAAAGAAGTTTCAATGCTAGTAGCGGGAGCTTTTTTATTAAAAAAGAAAAAAAATCCTCCATCTTCCAAATGGTATGGGAAGTTTTCGACGTTTATGTTTTACGTATCAATAACAGCTATAATAGGGGCAAAAGCAGTATGGAATATAGATATTGAGTTTTTAAATATTTTTTTGATGTCTATGACGTCTATATGCATGCTTTATTCCCTATGGAGGTATTTTAATATTTTTGTATCAATAATAAAAGAAGCGTAATGCTTTAGCAAATAAAAATTTTAAGTTTAAGGAGTAATGCTATGTTATGTTCAAGGTGTAAAAAGAGATCAGCGGTACTTTTTGTGTCTTCAGGCGAGGGCAAGAACGAAACTCAAGGTCTTTGCGGACCTTGTGCAGAGGAGCTAGGTGCGCACTCCATAAGAGATATAATAGGTAAAATGGGTATTTCTGAGAAAGAGCTCGCTGAAATGCGAAAACAATTTTCAGACGTTATGAATTTAGACCCAGAATTTACAATCCCCGGCGAAGAAATTTCTTCTGGTGGAGCAACTACTATGCCTATAATAAAAGATTTATTTTCTAATATTTTATTCCCTGAAAAAGAAGGAAATTCAAATGCTTCTGAGAAAGATCGCTCTGAAAGCGGAGAGACTAAAAAGAAATCAAAGAGGAAAAATATAGACTTATATTGCAGTAATCTGACGGCTAAGGCTAAACGCAATGAGCTTGATAGGGTAATCGGGCGCGATAAAGAAATAAATCGAGCTATACAAATACTTTGCCGAAGAACAAAAAATAATCCTTGTTTAATTGGAGAACCAGGAGTAGGAAAAACTGCTATAGCTGAAGGATTGGCACTTAAAATAGTAGAGGGTAGCGTCCCGTATATGCTTAAAAATAAAGAAATACATCTCTTAGATTTAACCGCTTTAGTAGCTGGAACTCAATTTAGAGGCCAGTTTGAGAGTCGCATAAAGGGACTTGTTGAAGAGGTTAAAAAAGATGGAGATGTAATACTTTTTATAGATGAGGTTCATAACTTAGTTGGGGCGGGAGATTCCGAAGGCTCAATGAGTGCTGCTAATATTTTAAAACCTGCACTTTCTCGAGGTGAAATTCAAGTTATAGGTGCAACAACCTTTACGGAGTATAGAAAACACATAGAAAAAGATGCAGCCCTAGAAAGACGATTCCAAACTATAAAAGTTGAAGAGCCGAGTATAAGTCAAGCGATTAACATTTTAAAGGGCGTTAAAGATTACTACGAAGCTCATCATAGAGTTAGTATTTCAGATGAATTAATCAGAAGTTTAACTGTTTTATCAGAGAGATATATAACCGATAGATTCTTACCTGACAAAGCAATTGACTTAATGGACGAAGCTTGTACTTATGCAGCATTACATAATAAGGAGCTCGTTTTATACGATAAGATAACTAACGAAGTAGATAAGCTGAAAAGTGAAGAAGAAAAAATTCTTGCTTCTGGAGAAGGCGCAAACTATGAGGAGCTTGCAGAAATAAGATGCGAACTTGCACGCCATAGTAAAGACCTAGATAAAATTAGCACTCAAGCTTTGGGAAGAGCAGTTACTCATGAAGATGTTGCTCATGTAATAGAGCTATGGACGGGTATACCATCTTCAAAAATTGAAGAAAGAGAATTCAATAAGCTTGAGTTTTTAGAAGATAATTTAAAAGGTAAAATAATAGGTCAGGATGAAGCAGTAAGTAAAGTATGCGCAGCGATAAGAAGAAATCGATTGCAAATTAGTCCACGGAGGCGTCCAGCATCTTTTATTTTTGCAGGACCTACAGGTGTTGGAAAAACAGAATTAATTAAAACTTTAGCAAAAGAGCTTTTCGATTCCCCTGACGCTCTTATAAGGCTTGATATGTCTGAATATATGGAAAAGCACTCGGCTTCAAAAATAGTTGGTTCACCTCCTGGATATATCGGATATGATGAAGCTGGTCAATTAACTGAAAAAGTTCGGCAACGCCCTTACTCTGTAGTGCTTTTAGACGAAATAGAGAAAGCGCATCCGGACGTTATGAATATTCTTCTGCAGATACTCGACGAAGGTAAAATCACAGACTCCCATGGAAGAGCCGTAAATTTTGAAAATACTGTTATAGCAATGACTTCTAATGCTGGAAGTGATCGCAAGAGTGGAGCTTTAGGTTTTGGAGGAAATGAAAATAGTTTTTCTAAATCAAAGACTATGAAAGCACTCAGAGAATTTTTAAAGCCCGAATTTATGAGCAGACTTGATGAAGTAATTGTATTTAATGTTTTAACGGAATCAGATTTTAAAAAGATTGCAAAACTAATGCTAGACGAATATGTAAAATCGCTCGAGGAGCACGGAATTAAACTCACTTATGATGAAAGTGCTTTAAATTTAATAGCTCAAAAGTCCATTGGAGGTAAGAGTGGCGCAAGAGACATACGCAATTTAATAAGAAAAGAAGTTGAAGATAAGCTTTCGATTTTGATTATTCATAACAATGGTTTTAATATAGGAGATGTGCATCTTACAGGAGATGAAGAATTAAAAATTTTAGTCAACGGAGATATGAAATAGAAATTTAATGGAGTTGATGTTTTTTGAAGTGCCCCTACTGTAGTTTTGAAGATACAAAAGTTGTAGAATCTCGATGCGCTGACGATGGACTAAAAGTAAGACGAAGACGAGAATGCGAGAATTGCAGTAAAAGATTTACAACTTATGAAATAATAGAGCAGTCTCCAATTATTATAATAAAACGTGGGGGCTCAAGACAAAAGTTCGATAGAAAAAAGCTCCTCGAAGGAATTTTTAAAGCTTGCGAAAAAAGACCAATTTCTATGGCAGAAATAGAAAAAATCGTGCAGGATATAGAAAATACTATTCAAAATTCTTTTGATCGTGAGGTACCGTCATCTCTTATAGGAGATATATGTATGGAAGAACTTAGGAAGAAAGATGAAGTAGCATATATAAGATTTGCATCGGTTTATCGCCAATTTAAAGACGTAAAAGCGTTTATGGAGGAACTGAAGAACTTTTTAGATGAAAGAAACTAGTAAGTAATCCCCGGATATACCGGGGATTTTTTGGTTATTTATTTTCATAAAAGCTCTAAAACTTATCGCAGAGTTAGTCGCAAAGAAGAGGACGATCCCCTTGATTTACAAATACATTAAGTGGTAAATTTTGAGTTATTAAAAATATATTATTAAATGGTAAATTGTGATTTAAAAGAATTTGCCCTATAGAATATATTGATTGTATTACTAATTTTCCTTCCATTCTTCTTAACCTCTGAGATATATGTTTAAGCTCGTCAATTAGCTTGTAGTTAATAAAAAGTTTCTTAAGTCTTTGTGCTCTGGTAACTCCAACATTTTCATTCAATGGTAAATAGTTGGTGACATCAATACGTTTAATGTGCTTTTCGTTGTCAAATATAGCATCTATTTTTGCATGGCGGTCTTCAAAGTAATTTTGTATCTCTTCGTAAGTTGATTCAATTAGATTATGTCTTGGATTTAAGTAGAACGTCAAGGAATCTACATTTAAAGGCTGAGAGTTTTCTATCTCCTCTAAATTTATATTTTCCCAATTTTCCACATAACAATTATTTATTGGATGAAACTGCCTAAATGTTGTTTGGACTGGAGTTAATTTTTCCATATAGTCGCAACAGGGAGATTCAAAATATTTTTTGATAGGTATATTAGTTAGTAGCGGCTCAACAGTTTCAACCGAAGATTCAGGGAATCTAACATAGTCTATCATATAGCTATATTTCTTTAGAAGTTGTGATAGTGTGTCATCATAATTATTGTCCACTGAAAAATGTATACCTATTTTTGCGTCATAACGGAATTTTAAATTTGATAAAAGCATATCTAATGTATTGAGATTTTCTGAGCTGACATTTTCAAATATCATACTTTTAAATTTCATTTTTTCACGGCTTGTTATTGCAGCAAATTTTTGAATATCTTCAAGATTAAAAACCTCATCGCTAAGGGATATAGTATCTGTAGCCATATTTATCTTAGGAAATTCTTTATAAAATATTATATTTAAATTCTCCAATGCCTCATGAGTTAAATTTATGCGGTCAAATTTAATAATGCTTATTTTTTCTTTAATTTTATTATTAATTAATTTTTCAATAAGAGGTGGTGGGGTTTCATTAAAATCTAAATTTTTCTCTGATGCAAATATAGTTCCTTGCATATTTTGATTAGCATGGTCTGAAATATAGTTTTCAATTTTTCTTTTTATTGATTCATCAGGGATTCCAAATTCAAGGTTTGTAAAGGAATTAGGTTTTCTAAGATCTGATAAATAACCAACTTTAAAAGCTTCTCCAGCTTTCTTATTCACGGAGCGAAGATTACACTTGTCTTTGCTATTTCGCAAGTACTTTACAACTTCAGCTAAAGAAAGTTTATCTAATGGGTCTGCGTTACAGTTTCCCGCTAGAGCTGTTGGAAGAACCATAGTGCCAAGTAAAAATTTTGCTATAGATGATTTTTTCATTTGTTTTTCTCCTATCTCTTTTAATTTATAAGGCCTTACTTTAAACATAATATTATTTTTTAATATTTTAGTCAAGTGATTTTAAATATTCATTAAATAAAACAAATAATGCACCATTTAAATGCATTATATAATTAATTTTGATTATTTTACTCTACCGTAACTGATTTAGCTAAATTTCTTGGTTTATCTATATCACAGCCGCGAAGTTTTGCGATTTGATATGAAATTAGCTGCAAGGGAATAATTGCTAAAGAAGCTGAAAGCTCAGGGGAAACTTCTGGAACTGATATTACATCATCTGATACTTGATTAAATTTATCTATGTAAAGACTAGAAGTAATGACTAAAATTTTTGCTCCTCTTGCTCTTACTGTTCTTATATTGCTTATCATTTTATCAACAAGTTCAGGCTGAGTAGCTATAGCTATTATAAGAGTATTTTCGTCAACAAGAGAAATCGTTCCATGTTTAAGTTCTCCTGCTGCGTAAGCTTCTGAATGAACATAGGATATTTCTTTAAGTTTGAGTGATCCTTCCATGCATACTGCGTAATCTAGATTTCGTCCTATGAAGAAAACTTTCTCGTATTTATAGTATTTTTTGGCAAGCTTAAAAACTTCCTCTTTATATTTTAAAGTGTTTTCAATTTGATAAGGTAGATTTTGAAGTTTTTTGACTAAAAGTGAAAGGTTTTCGTCATTAATTTTTTGAGTAGATTTTGCTAAATAAAGACCTAAAATATATATAACAATAAGTTGAGCGCTGTAAGCTTTAGTGGTCGCAACAGCTATTTCTGGTCCGGCATGAGTATATAGTACATCATCTGATTCACTGGCTATAGTACTGCCTATAACATTAACTATAGATAAAATTCTTGCACCTTTAAGCTTGGCTTCACGAAGTGCCGCTATGCTATCGGCTGTTTCACCGGACTGACTTATTACAATTACTAAAGTATTTTTATCAATAATTGGGCAGCGGTACCGGAATTCTGAAGCCAAATCGACTTCAACTGTTTTTCTTAAAAGTTTTTCCATAAAGTACTTTGCCACGCAGCCCACATGGTATGCCGATCCGCATGCTACGATACATATTTTATTTAGATTTTTTAAATATTCTTTTGAAAAGACCGCATTATCAAGCTTTAAATTTGGCCCGGATATGCGAGGGGAGAGAGTTGCTTTTATAACCTCAGGTTGCTCCATGATTTCTTTCAACATAAAATGATCATAGCCATTTTTTTCTGCGGCATTTACTTCCCAATTAACGGTAGTAAAGTTTTTTTGAGTCATTCGGCCGTCGAAGTCATAAAGCTCAAAGTCCGTTGCTTTTATTAGAGCAATTTGTTTTTCTGGAAGTCTACAGATTATTCGTGTTTCAGAAAGTAAGGCAGGGATATCTGAAGCTATAAAATTTTCGTTTGTACCTGCTCCAATAATCACAGGGCTGTCTTTGTTGACGGCGATTAGCACATTAGGATTATCCTTACAAATTATCCCTAAAGCAAAAGATCCTTCTAAGATTTTTACTGCTTTTTTTACTGCCGAAAAAATGTCATTTTTATAAAGACTGCTTATTAGCTGTACAATTACTTCTGAGTCCGTATCGGATTTAAAATCAAATCCTTTTTCGATGAGATTTTTTTTTATTTCTATATAATTTTCGATAATTCCATTGTGAACAAGTGCTATTTTCCCGCAGCTCGATACATGAGGATGAGAATTTAAGTCAGAAGGACTTCCATGAGTTGCCCAGCGTGTATGACCAATTCCGAGGCTAGAACAAAAATCGGGTTTGGATTCAACAATATTTTTTACTACTCCCAAACGTCCTTGCTTTTTTATTACTTCAATTCCTTTACTTGAATTAATAGCAATACCTGAAGAATCGTACCCTCTGTATTCCAGTTTTTCAAGTCCTTGAAGTAAAAAGGGTACTGCATTTCTTTTACCTATATATCCTACAATTCCGCACATAGTGTATTCTCCTTAAAAGCTTAAGTTCTCCTTTTGATTTGGAGACGCTGTATTATTAAGCATAATGCGATGCTATAAATTATATTATAATAATTAAAAACTCGTATTTCAATCTTATAAATATTTTATTCCATCCGTCGACTCCTTAGAAGTGATAAACTCCAAATCTTTGAATTGATTTTTAAGTGTATGCTGTAAGGGAGAAATTATTACATTTTCTGTTTTAAAGTGTCCAGCATCTATAACTGTAATTCCGAGATTGTTTGCAGTAAGTATTTGACTATGTTTAATTTCACCCGTTACGAAAGCATCTGCACCGTTTATTTTTGCAGCTTCAACTAGATTTCCTCCTGACCCTGAGCTTACCGCTACTTTACTTATTAATGACTTACCTTCAGTATATCTTACTCCTTGGCAAGAAAGTTTGTTTTTTACTAAAAGTGCCAATTCTTCCGGACGTAAAAGAGTATCTAGTGTTCCTATCATTCCTAGTGGTAAGCCATGGGAGTCTATAAGAGGAGAGAAATTTTCTAAGCCTAAGGTTGATGCTAGATGAAAGTTTACTCCTTTTTCCGCAACATCTAGATTTGTATGAGCGCATATTGCATTTATTTCGTATTTTATAAGTTTTGAAACAGAATTTTTGAAATCTATACTTTTAAAAGGCTTAAATATAACCGGATGATGACTTATTATAAGATTAGCATTGAGTTTTTTTGCTTCATCGCATATTTCAGGCGTTATATCTAACGAAAGAAGAATTTTTTTTACATCGGTTTCAAGGTTTCCAACAAGAAGTCCAGAGTTATCAAAATCCATAGCTTTTTCAAAGGGAGCTATTTTATTTAAAAATTCGTAAATATTTTTGACTTTAATCATACTTAATTTCCTTTCTGTTCTATAAAAGTTTTTTTAGCTTTTTAATTATTTTTAAGTAATATGCTTCCTGGTCTTTTAGACCTTTAGCAATCGCACCTTTTATGCGATTATATAAATCGTTTAACTGCTTTCTTATGTAGCATTTAGCGTCATCGTTTAGATGATCTGGCAAAAAACCTATGTAAACTTGGGTAGGAGTTAATTCGTATGGCTGAGCGGTATAATTCGCTTTAATGACAGTATAAACCTTACCGCTGCACTTAACAGCTATTTCTTTTTTTATTTCATATCCCATTTTGGAAAGATATACTCTTAAATTGTTTTCGTATTTCATAGGTTGAAATATAAATTCTTTATCTTTTTTATTTTCCCATTTGCAGTCTTTGAGGATTTTGGCTATTAAATTTCCTCCCATGCCGGCGATAACTACAGTATCCGCCTCGCTGGAGCTAATATTTTTTAGTCCGTCTGACTGCCGAACTTCTACTGCATTTTCTAAATTAAACAACTTTACATTCGACTTTGCATTATTTAAAGGTTCTTTGTGTATATCACATGCGATGGCGTGTGATATTTTGTTTGTAAGTGCGAGATAAATAGGTAAATAAGCATGATCGGTTCCTACATCAGCTATATTTCCTTTTGACGTAACCATTTTAGCGCACTTAAGTAGCCTTTTTGAGATTTTGACATTTTTATTCATTTTAACATCCTATAAAAAATATTTAAAATAGTTGACATATTGGATATTTAATTATATAATTCTGATATATTATGTTGTGTATTTATAAAATATATAGGGAGGGGCAGTGAAATTGAAAAGTTTGAAAGGTATTAAGGGAGAAAAAGCTATTGCTGCAGAGGTTGAAAATTGGACTATACAGGAATGCAAAGACTATATTCAGAAGCACAAATATAATACTTCAAAGAACTACAAATTGAAAATTGTAAAAGAGAAAATGTATGAAAAAGAACTCAACAATATTAATAATTGGAATGCTGATGAATGTTTAAATTACCTAAGGGAAAATGAAGATTCGGTAAAAAAATTCAGAAGACCAGTTCTCCACTTGATAAAAAGTTGGAAAAAGTAAGACGCGTTATAACTCGACTAGTAAATGTAACATTTGATATACAAAATTCTAATTTTTACACGAAGGCAGATTTTAGAAAAAAATTTCAAAGTATTTTATTTTGAAAAATATTATAAAATATATATCAAATAATACTAATTGTCCGCTAAATATTAAAGATCCACCTAATATTAATAAGATGTTTGAAGGAGCACTTAATGGTGGAATTTACTTGTGGTTAAATGGTTATGACGCGGCAAAGTTAAAGTTTTTAGGAGCCGGGGGAAGTGGATCAGTTTGGAAATGTGGTGACAATAAGGCAATGAAAGTGGTAATGCCGTCTCAATCTGGACATGAAGCGATAATAGATGAAATAAATTCTTTTAAGGAATTTCAAAATATGCTTAGCGAATGTAAAAACAAAAAATGGCAGAAAAATATTTAAATATAGCAAAAGCTGAAAAGCTTTGGCTAGATGAGCAAAGAGGAGCTTTTTTTGAACTTCCACTAGCAAAAGAAGACCTGGCGAGAAATAAAATACGCTCAACGACCTCTAACAATAAAACTATAGGAACTATTTTAAAGAAGGCCAAACAAGCGGCAAAAGTAGTTAAAGTTTTGCATGATGCTGGATATTCACACAATGACATTAAACCACAAAATTTATTGAGAATAGATAAGTGGAATAGTAATTTAGGAAAGATCACAATGCAAAAAGAATTACTGAAGGATATTAAAAATATACTTGATAATAATACAACTAATGAAAAGATGACTTTGGATACCCTTCGAACTATTGAATTAAAAGCAAAAGCTGGAGGTTTTAAGAAAATTTTAGATATTATTAAGAACAAAGATACTAACATCGAAAAATTAAACAAAATCAAGGAATATGCAAATAATAAGCATATATCTAAATATAATGTTCAACTATGCGATTTTGGTAGTATAACAAAGTTAAAAAGTTTAAAACCTGGACTTGGAACACAACTTTATTGTTGTCAAGGCGAAACCTATAAAAGCGAAAAAGAATTTGCTAAACGAGATGTATTTGCACTGGGCATGACGTTTATATACCTGCTTTTTGAATGTACAGGTATAACCGAAAATAGTGTAACTGAAATAGAGGAAATTAAAAATAATTTACAAAAAGAAAATTATATAGGTGAATTTTTTAAAGGAGGCCATAGTAATATATTAGAAATATATGGCGGGACATCAAAAGAAAACATTTCTAATTTTCTATTTCTAATTAAAGAAATGACTAAACCGCTTAATAATAGAATTTCTTTAGATGAAGTTTTAAGAAAACTCAATTCAATTAAATCGGATAAAAACTAAAAATATATTTTTAATTGACGTTTTAAAACAATATAATAGAAAAAAGCTGCGAATTAAATCGTAGCTTTTTTGTAACTTGAAAAGCTTTAAGATTAGTCTCTAGCTTCTTCTCTCATTTTTGCAAAGCACTCACTGCAATAAACTGGGCGATCTTCACGTGGCTTAAATGGTACTCTTGCTTCTTTTCCGCAAGCTGCACACTCTGCTATAAAAATTTCACGCTCTTGACCTTGTCTGCTTGCATTTTTACGAGCATCGCGGCAAGATTTACATCTTTGAGGTTCATTTGTGAAACCCTTTTCAGCGTAAAATTCTTGCTCACCCTGAGTAAATGTGAATTCGTTTCCGCATTCTTTGCAGACTAAAGTTTTGTCTTCGTACATAAGACATACCTCGCTTTAAAATAAAATTTTGCCCTAGGACGGATTCGCACCGACACCTCTGAATATGACAACGCTCTACTATACTAAGCTACTTGGGCACGCTCTAAATCACTGATGATAGAATTATATAACGACATAAAAATTAAGTCAACAATTTTTATTCTAAATTGTTGAATAAGTCTAATTTGGATACATTATTCAGTATAGGTAGCTTGTACATTTTGCCCATATATATTAGATAAAAACTGAATTTTGAAGTAAAATGCTTAATATTATAAGCTTTTAAAAAACTAAATTTTAAAAAACTAAATTTGGCCGGTAGCAGTAATAGATATCATACCGGGTTCAATTGAGATCGAGCCTGTGATTGTATCTTGGATAAAATTTGCAGCAGGAATTGAGACAGAAATACCAGAATTATAAGTTGGAAGAGTGAGCGTTCCACTTGAGTACGAAAAATCAGTTGAAGAAATTTCTTGCGAATCAAGATAAACATTTATATTTCCTGGAGCAGGAGTAAAAGTATCGTTTAAAGTGACGTTTCTCGCTTCTGTATTACCATAGTTATAAAGCGAGAAATTATAAGTTATAGTTTCGCCTGCTAAAACTGGATTTGGAGACATATTCTTAATAATTCTTATATCTGCTTCATCACGTACAGTTATTGTATTAGAAGAAGTTAGCGGAGAAGTGATAGATCTAGAGGAGGCTGTGACTGTATTTACGATTTTGGAACCAGAAGAAAGAGGTGAAAATTGATTAATAGAGGCTTTATAAATGATAAGAGCGTTTGATTTTGGTGGAATAGATGCAACGGTAAAAACTAACTTTTCTTTATAAACTTTTGGCTCGATATTAGAAAGAAAAACTCCTCCAACGTATAGCATAGAGGGTCCAGTGTATGAAAGTGGGGTAAAAGAGTTTTCACAGATTCCTTGGCCTAAAGAATAGGTGCCTAAGTCGCTTTGTATCTTTACATTTTTTATTTTATCGGTGTTGTTATTGATAATACTTACAATAAATGGAATTTCGCTTCCTTGAGAATAAGTGTCCCCCAAAGATGAATGAGAAATGGTCAAAGATTCTTTTAAGGTAGTCACTGCAACGTTAGAAGATACAAATCCTTTTTGGGATCCATACTCAAAGGTTAAAGAAGCAGTATTGTAAATTTGAGTAGGCATTTTCTTACCTCCATTTGGTATGAATGAAAATTAAAATAGTATGGTTATTCTTTATTATATTCAGAGCATAAAAATTTTGATAAAAAGAATGTAACTATTAAACGTTTGAACTCGTGAGGAAGTAAGAAATTGATGTAATTATTTGTTACTAATATGTAACTTTTGATTTCAGAGATTTACACAAATTTAAGAAGATTTAAAATTATGTGATTTATTTAAATTTAATTATTTTATTTGTATAACTGTAATTTTTTAGTATATTTAATACAACCAAATATTGGAAAGATTCGTCTATTTCTATAAAAAAAGTAATTTTTATTTCTTGACAAACAACAAAGTGTTTAATAACATTGAGAAAGCACAAAGCTTTAGCTGGATAATTCGAACAAAAATGTTACCGATGCTAGAAAATTAGTATTAACGGTTTAAATAGGAGGGCTATAAGTGTTAGATATTTCAAGTAGCGAAATGAATAAAAGAATCAAGAAAACCACGTCGGTGGTATTGATGGGTACGCTGTGTGCTGTGTCTATATTTTCTGTTAAAACTTTTGCAAGGGACGTTTATATAAATGTGGATAATACTACTATTCACTCTATTACCGTTGAGGAAAACGTAGATAATATACTTAACAAGATGGGAGTAAGTATTTCCGAAAATGACGTTGTTGAAAAAGTGGATGATCCAGATGGAACATTAAAGCTTAATGTAAAACGAGCTTTTGACGTAAAGGTAATTGACGGAGATAATCAAGTTAAGCTTAAAGTAGTAAACGGCAAGGTAAGAGATGCTTTAAAAACTGTTGGAATTGAGCTAGGGGATAGTGACGCCGTTAACTTTGCTTTAGATCATCCCTTAGAAAAAGACATGAATATAGTTATTAGCAGGAGAGTGAAGATTCAGATACTAGCTGATGGTGAAGAAAAGGAATATTTAATGCCTAAACTTTCTGTAAGAGAGGCTCTTGGCTTTGCCGGCCTTAAGCTTTCGGAAAATGATGAAATAAATGTAAATTTTTCTAGCAATATATACGAAGGTATGAAGATAGTAATTAATAGGATTAAATTTGAAGAAATTGTTACTACTAAAAAAATACCCTATAAAGTCGTAACTAAAAATTACGAGCTTCTAGACAAAGGTGAAGAAAAAGTTAGCATTGAAGGAAAAGACGGTACTAAAGAAATAAAATCACTTCTTACTTTAAAAGACAATGAAGTAATAGACTCTAAAGTTACAAGTGAAAAAATTCTTGAAGAGCCTGTTGATAAAGTAATTCTCAAAGGAACTCGCGTTATAAATTCGTCTTCAAGCTCAAGTCCAAAGAAAGATAATAAAAAGAAGGATAATAAAGAAAAATCTTCTAAAGTGATATATGGTTCTGCTACAGCTTATACTGCTTTAAGTGGGGCTCGCACTTCAACGGGTAAATCACCTATAGAAGGAGAAACTGTTGCCGTGAACCCAAGAGTTATCCCTTACGGATCAAAGATTCTTGTTGAATCAACAGATGGCTCCTTTAAAAAGACTCTCGTTGCCCAAGATACCGGAGGAGCACTGAAGTCGGGGTCTGCACTGGTAGACATTTACATGAAATCAGAAAGTGCCTGCAGACAGTTTGGAAGAAAATCCGTTAAAGTCTCAATACTTTCATAGTTAAGCATTTAAAAGCTTTAAAATAAGTTAAGGAGCAAGTGGATTAATCACTTGCTCTTTTTATGTAATAAAAACACAGTAGCTAGGCATTAAACTTTTTTCAAAAATTTCAGGATAAAATACCATTAAATATGAAACTGTTCTAATATCTAATATGATTTCTTGATTGGAGTCCCACCAAGTAAAGGAGGACCAGTGGCAATCAGGGGATTCCTTATTTAAACTATCTTGCATCTCTTTAAATGCTTCAGAATCGCTTTTAATTTTGGCATTCGATTCAGCTCTTTTAAAAATTTCTTCCCATTTTTCATGGCGAGGAAAAATATTCATTTTAGCACTAAAATTCTGCTTTGGATAATCAAAATGATAATTTAGCTCAGAACTAAGCCTTTCTATCAATCTAATTCTCGCAAGGGAAAGTCTAACTTTACTATTTAAGTTCGGAAACATAATTTTTAACCTATCAGATTCAGCGGACTGTTGTTCTCTGTATTTTTGGGCAAATGTATCGCTGTAGAAGGTAAAGAGCATATTTCTATTCCCTACTAGGAGGCCTAAATTTTCAGTCAACTTATCCACTAGATTTTCTATATTAATTTCATTAAAGATAATCTTTGCTAATTTATTAGACATTTTAGGGCGAGAAGCGGTGCGGATTTCATCTCCTACTTTCCAGTAGAAGTGAACAGTGTCGCCGTTGATGC
>CAMNXD010000008.1 GCA_946566955.1 uncultured Clostridia bacterium | reverse complement strand
CCTATTAGATTTTTAAGGGCCAGAGAGGTTGTTCACTATCAAAGATTCGGTGAAGGATTAAGAATCTGCACTGATAAACTTGATAGCAAAAATTTCTACGCTTTTAATCCAAGTTTTGATAAAAAATGCAAATAAATTAATTCTTTTAAGATAAATTATACGTTTAAAAGCCATTGCTTATTAAAGTATATGGCTTTTTTATTAAATATCACGATTTTAATTTAACATCATTTAGAAAAAACATTTAAATTAATCCAAAAAACTACTTGACAATTTTTAAAAGTGCGCTATAATTTAATCGCAGATTGATTTTAACCTGAAATAAATTTAATGAAAGGTGTATTTTATGACAAAATCTAATTTAAAAAAGCATATAGCAATAGCTTGAGCAGTTTTAAGTGCGAATAGCAGCTTCAGCATATTTGCAGATGGAGACAAAGATGAGTCTAAACCAAGCGTGACTGCTCTATCTGGGTCCACAACTTCTACTTTTTCCAGCAACATTCTAGACACTACGATTGATAACATTCAGAGGTCCTATACTTATGACCTTATTAATTTATTTCCTTCGCTAGAAACAGTACTTAGAGATAATGCTACTCCCGATCCCAATGATTCTTACTCTTCATTCAATGAGAAAATTTCTGAATGTGTTAATTTGATTACCAAAACTGATTGGAAAGAGAGTAATGCTTTCTCGTTTGAATATATCGAAAATGCCATAAAGTTAGAAGAAGCATTTTTAAAAGAGACAAATATGCCTTGCATTCGCATACTTACGCATTTTATTTCAGCTAAGCTTCAAGTGATTTCACTGTTACGGTCCATTGAACAAACAAATAGTAAAAGCAAGGAAAAAGTTTTAGAGCTTTTAAATAATGTGGGAACATTAACAGTATTGGCGTATCGTAGCGCAC
Source organism: uncultured Clostridia bacterium (assembly GCA_946566955.1). GTDB lineage: Bacteria > Bacillota > Clostridia > Oscillospirales > Acutalibacteraceae > UMGS1491. Next base: position 54,980 of record CAMNXD010000008.1, on the reverse strand, counting down.
GAGAAGAATTTCAAGAATCGGAATCACGGGCATTAGAAGCAAAAAAGAAAATTGAAGAAGTTAAAGCACGCTTTGACAAAATGCAACCGATGCCCCAGATTACGAATGTGTCCATCAAGAATTACGAGACGTTCTAAAAGAAACAAATGACACCATACAAAAATACATTGACCTCTTAATGCAAAATAAAGCAGCCGGATTGGAAATAGGTGAAATTCTACACGAAAATTCAACCTCAAGCCTAGAATCAAGTATAGCCTCAAGTCAAAGCGCTTTAGCCTCAAGTATAGTCTTAAATCAAAATATTTTGGACACAATTAATAACGACAGTTTTTTATTCCAAAGCGCACAAGATCGCAAAAACGAAAGAGAACAGCAAGCTGCAAAACGCCAAGTCTCCCGTAAATTAGCCCTAAAAAGGCAAGTACTCGCACAAACAAATGCAGCAGATGCATTAGCACAAGAATCGCCAAGAACTTCCGAAACAACATCTCACGCCGTTCCAAAGAAGTTAAAACGTCCAATTGCAGTTACTACAATTGGACGTGTATTGCACGACCCTAACTCAAAGACTCAAAAGAAAAATAAAATTTAAAATAATAAGCGTACAAAGGTTTTAATAAATTGCCTTTGTACATATTTTTTATGTTTAAGCACTAAGATTTACTTTCTGACTTAAATGAGTACCTCGTATATAATTGAAAATACTACTTGAACTAGCTTTTCGGTCTTAATTTTGATTGAAGAATTGGTTTGGTTTAAAATTATTACTGAAGTAACTGTTTCTTTGTTAGAAGAAATCTTTTCTATAAATAGCTTGTAAAGCTGTAAAAATAGCATTTATTTTATATTATTTAATATATGATGATAGCTTCTTTATCACAAAATCTAGTTCTTACAAATTTAAAATAAAAAGCTTTATCATTTTGGAAATTTTAAAAACACAAAAACCAGCTAGATTTACACGTAGCTGGTTTCTATTAAATAATTATAAGAAATGAATTTTTAAACTTTTAAAGTGATTTTGAGTTCGTTTCAGTCACTGTCACTGAAGCTGCCTTTTCAGCCTTGACCGCCTTGTCTATAAAGTCAGTGAATTTTTTATAAAATTTATAAAGAAATAACGTTCCTGCACATGAAATCGACAAAATAGCTGTACTTACAAGTCCCAGAGCACCTATAGCCGTAACCGATACTGCGTTATCGAGTGTTTCTCCACCACCAGTTACTTTTTCTAGTTCGCTTTCATTTAACTTTTGAATTCTTTTTTCCATAATTAGATTTAAACTCCTTTATTGAAATTTTTTAAATCTCCTAAAATTAATGATACCATACCTTACTAAAAACATCAACCTTTTTTTACTATAAAAATAAAACATTTTTAATTTACTACAGAATATTTAAAGTCTAAATATTTTCCTAATTATATTGCTAAATCGTGATCGAGTTTTAACTACAAATTGTTTACTCAAAGCACTCGCCATATGATTGTAATCATCTTTTACTCTTGCCACAAAAGTATACTGAGTATTAGAGCGTAAATCTTTAAACTCCGGTGAGTTTTGCCAAGTTACTCCTCCATTTTTTGAAAACTCTAAATCATCGTTGCCTTCAAATATTATTTCATGATTTGTTCTCTTTTTTAATTTTAATTCTTTTGGGGCCTCTGGAGCAGAAGCTTTTGTAGATAATTTTAAAACAGAGCTCATTTTGCTTGCGCACCTTGATTCTGTATCTTTATATCTATGAACAAAGTGATATTCAGTTTTCGGTGAAAGCCTTGTAAATTTCGGGGAACTTTGCCACGTTTTACCACCATCTTTTGAAAATTCTATCTTCTCTAAATCCTCGGAAACTTCAAATTTAATAGTTCTGTCTTCTCTAGTGACGTCAAAATCACTTAGATCTTTCGGAGGTTCTGCGGGATTCATATTCTTTAAAATTTCTATAGATATAGTATCATTTACGGTTTTGTAGCTAGGATTATCTGGTATAAAAGTAATCTTGCAGCGATATTGACCAGCTTTTAAATCTTTATCGGGTGAAATATAGAATTTACCTGGAACGTCTGCTTCACCTCCGCCTAGCTGTATATAATTTAAATCATCGCCATAGATTATATCATGAGTAGGAGTAGCCCAAGTTTTAACTTTTGGATTAGCTTTATTTACTTTTAAATTTAAGTTTATTTCATTTCTATCATAGTAAAATCTTGTGCCAGCTTCTTTCGAATCAAAGCTTGCTTTATACGTCGATTTTGAAGCTATAGGAGTTTCATTTTCATCAATCCAGTGCCAGCCTGCAGGTAGTTTAATGTCTTTAAGCTTCATATTTTCGTTATAAGTAATATCGGAAAGTGATAGCGTAGGTTCAGCTTTATGGACATTAATAAAAACTGTTTCACTGTTTTTGTAATTATTATTATCTTCTTCATGCACTGCCAAGAATTTAAATTTGTTTATATCATCTATAGGAGCATTAGGTGTTTGCCACTTCCATCCTGCAGGTAACGAAATATCCCCAAGAGTCATACCGCGTTTGTATGCTGTTTTAAAGTCTTTATCTTTAAGCTGGGGAGTGACTTTATTTACAGTGACGGAAATAGGTATATTGAGCGCTTTATAATTATGAGAATCATATGGTGTAAAAGTAATTGACGAGACATGATGGCCCGCACTAAGTATTTTGTTTGGTTCAGACCAGCTTACCGTTCCCGGGATAGATGTATGAAAATTTGAAATTTCAGAGGAGCTTAAAGTCTGACCATAAGTTATTGATGAGGCGATAGGGAAAGAATTTACATTTACTGGGGCTTGTTTAACTGTAACAGGTAAATCTATAGCAATACTTTTAAAATTATTAGTATCATACGGTTTAATAATAGCCGTTTCCATATGAGCTCCTGCATCTAAAATTTTACCTCCGTTTTTCCAATTCACATTTCCTATAAGTGTATTTGTCACACATCCGCCAATTAAAGATTTGCACAGCGGCTCGCCATAATTTATATCAGAGGTAAGGGGCTTAACTAAAACTATAGGTTTAGCTTTTTCAACTTTTACTTCAGTATACTTAGTCTCGCTGCTATAATTTAAGCTATTATCCGGTTTAAAAACAACCCTATAGTTTGAAATACCAGCTGAAGGCTTCGAATGAGATTCAGAGCTATCCCATTCGAAATGACCCGGTATATTAGAAGATCCTCCGCAAAGCTTAGAATCAGAAAGTTTTTGTCCATACTTTATACTCGAAGCTTCTGGCCACTTAATTTGTACGTCTACCTTATTGACGTTTACTGATATATTTTTATAAATACTTTTGTAATTTGAATCGTTTGGAGTAAACTTTACCATACATTCATGTGTACCTATTCGTGGCTTTACGGAGTTCTCAGCCCAAGAAAATTCTCCAGCTACATTTGTACTTCCGCTTGAAAGATGGGAGTTTGAAATAGTTTCGCCGTCTGTAATGCTGGAAGCAGTTGGCCACGAATAAATGTGAGGAGTACTTTTATTTACGTTTACTTCTATATTAAATGTTTTAGATTTAAATCCAGGATTATTTGGAGTAAAAAGCACTTGATAGCTATGAGTTCCCACGCTGGGAACTGTATATGGATCCGCCCAAGAGAATTTGCCGTGAACGTTTGCATATCCACCTGAAAGAGTAGAGTCGGAAAGTTTTTGACCGTACGTAATAGTTGAGGCGGTAGGGTAACTCGTAATTTCGGTTTCAGCTTCTAAAACTTCTAAACTAATGGACTGCGTAACTTTAGAGTATCTTTCTAAATCATCTGGAATGAACTGGCAAATATAATTAGCACGACCAGAATTTGTTACTTTTTCATCTTCAATAACCGGAAGCCAAGAAAATTTTCCATCTACGCTAGCTGATCCTCCGCAAAGTTTAGAATCACCTATTTTTTGTCCAACAGTAATTTTGGAAGCTTGGGGCCAACTATATATTGTAGGCTTTACTTTTTTTTGCTGTATGTCTGAAGCGCTAGCGGGTGTAGAAATAACGTCCAGCACGGAACCTACGCATTTTTCTGCCGTCGACGCAAGAGTTTGCAATGCTTGTTTTGTAGATTCCGAAGCATTACATTTAATTTTTTCAATTTTTGTTTCTAAGCTTTCATTATCTTCTAAGCTCTGATTAATTAAAATACTATTTTGTAAATCATTACTAGGCTTTATTTCATAAGCTTTACTTTGCGGTGCTACACCTGTAAGCAATATACTTCCCATTAAAGCAGCACTCACTCTTGACTTGACTTTTGTAAGATTAAAACCTCCAGCTACATCTAGGATGCCTTCCTCAGATATTTCGTCCATTTTATTTGAAATTTTTTTGTTTAAAGAAATAAGAACTTTTAGAAACTCTTTAAATTCGTCTAAATTATATCCTACTTCTACTGAAAGACATATTTTATAAAGGTCTTCTAAATTTTCTTGCTTTGAAAATTTTTTACGTATTTCTAAGTCATTTATTAATCTGTCAAACAAATTTAGCAAATTTTTATTCATAGCACTTCCTCCTATTAAATTCATAAATTATAATTATAATATTTAAATAAAATTTTTTCAACTTGATATTTAATTTTTACGATGCTGCTTCAGAAATTTTTAAATTCTAGCTAGAAAGCATCTTTAAGATTATTCGTTGTTTTTAGTTAATATCTAAAAAGTATAAAAAGTCTGATATTTTATCAAAAAAAATAAAAAGTTGCATTTAAATGCAACTTTTACAAAATCAAATATATTTGAATTTAATTATTAAATGGTACGCCTGGAGGGATTCGAACCCCCGACCTCTTGGTTCGTAGCCAAACACTCTATCCAGCTGAGCTACAGGCGCAAAACTATCTGAAAAGTATTCTATCATGAAGAAATATAGATGTCAAGAAAAAATAGAAATTTATTAATGAATTTTTTTAAGCAATTTATATTAATTCTTTCAATTAGTTTTTTGTTCTCGGACATAAAACTTCCTCTTTAAAAATTATGTTATTTATATTATTCCATACATCACAAAACATACCATAACATATACACTTAAAAAAACAAATTGATTTTATGTTTATATTAATAGTAACTAATCCAAGATTTTTAGACTTGAAAAATTAGAATTCAGCATATAACTTCAACCTCTTGACTACTTTAAAAAGTAATGCTAAAATGCTAGAGGTTTATATCAAACTAATCCTTACCTCAATTACTTTATTTTAAATACATAAGGAATTGAGGACTTATGTCCAAAAGGAGGTGCTTGCAAACATGGCAGCAGTAAAACATACGTATGAATTTGTTTTAGCAGTATCTGTAAAACTAGGGGAAAAATCAGAGGAAATTATTGAAAAGTTTAAAAACTTGATTGAATCCAATGCGCAGCTTACTGATGTTTCAAGATGGGGAAAGAAAAAATTTGCTTATCCTGTCAATAAAGAAACTGAAGGAGAGTATGTGCTATTTGTATTTGAAAGCTCCCCAGAATTTCCAAGTGAACTTGATAGAATAAGTCAAATCACGGACGGAGTATTAAGGTCATTGATTACAAGAAAACCCGCTTAAAGAGGAGTGCCGAGTTGTGAATGTAGTAATTTTAATGGGAAGACTTACAGCTGATCCAGAACTTAAGCATACTCCCAATGATATTCCAGTTACATCCTTTTCAATTGCAGTCAATAGAAAATTCAGTAAATCTAGTGAAGAGCGCCAAGCAGATTTTATTAATATTGTGGCGTGGAGAAATACAGCGGATTTTATCTGTAAGTATTTTAAAAAAGGACAAATGATTGCTATTGAAGGCTCTATACAAACTCGAAGCTATCAGGATAAAGACGGAAATAAACGTAAGGCATTTGAAGTAGTTGCAAACAACGTACATTTTACAGAATCCAAGAAAGATGGCAGCTATAGTTCAGTGCCGACCGCCAAGCCTACGCCTAAGAGCAACATGGAATTTGAACCATATTCGAGCGGTGAGGATGATGATTTTCAAACTATAGAGTCAGATGATGATTTACCATTTTAGTTTTTTATTAAGGAGGGGAAATAATGGCTGAAAAAAACGAAAAACGCGATTTAAAGTCTCGCAGGATGAAAAGAAAAGTTTGCAGTTTTTGTACTGACAAGTCTCAAGCTCAAATAGATTACAAAGATTACAGCAGATTAAGGCGTTTCATCTCAGAAAGGGCAAAAATATTGCCTCGCCGAATAACGGGAACATGCGCTGAGCATCAGCGTCAATTGACAACTGCTATAAAAAGAGCTCGATGTTTGGCCCTTTTACCTTACACTCACGATTAATCTAATAAAAATTTCCCTCTTCAAATTCGAAGGGGGATTTTTAAAATATAATAAATCTAGCTTAAAAAAGCCGCTTGACAAACTTTAGCTTTGGCAGTTCTAAGCGTAAATAGCAGCATGGGCGTATTTGCATCTAGACCTGATTTTTCATTAGATCTGGACCAAAACTCTCATTATCTTAGTGGTAGCAAGCCAAGCCCTGAGACAGTGAATGCACATGCACGGTTATATTCACGTATTAGCCCATCAGAACAGATTCAAAAAGCTATTTTTGAATTAAAAGGGCAGAGTTTTGTGCAATTTGTTTATACTGGAATTTCATTAGCAGTTAGTTATAAGTTTCCTTTTCATTCTTCTTTTCCTTTGAGAGAAGATGAAAATCCACGTATTGCGGGTATATTTGAAGAAATTTCTAATCTTTTTAAGAATTTTGATAAACTCCAGCAGGATCCTTCGTCTTCCGATTATAATATAAGTGACAAACTAAACTCAGTTGTAAAAAAATTAGAAGAAGCTAATGTTCCTAGTGCAGTGGTAGAAGGCATAGAAATTCAGGGAAATTTATTTAAGTTACTTGAGATACTTAACAAAAATGAGAGTTTTAAAGAAGAAACTGAGCTTCCTTATTCCAAGAGCCCAATCAGACAATCAGTTTGCGAATTTATAGAAAATTTAAAAAACTACGTATTAGATTTGGAACACAGATTCCGTTATTTGGAAAATTTATGTTGTAATGAATCAGAGAAAAAAGAAAAATCTGAGCAAGATACTAAAGAACAAGTAGAAAAGCAAGAGGAAGAAGTATCAGCAGTAGAACCAGTTAGCCCTTCTACTGAGGAGGAGGAAATGTCAGCAGTAGAACCAGTAGAGCCTTAAGTAATGTTATGTTTACTTATGAAAAAAATATGATGTCTACCTCAGAAATAATCAATCTGAAAGATAGAACGATTACAGCAATAGAAATATAAAATAAAAACAAAGATCAAGCCAGCACTTTTAAGTGTTGGCTTTTAAAATTTCATTGAGTTTTGCAGATTTTTGAAAAGCTTTCAATTTAGAAATTTGAGTCAATTCTTCGAATTTATCTGGTAGAGAGTTTTTGAGTATCATATATCTCGACTCACTATTTAAAAATTCTTCAAAGGAGATAGATACCTTGGGACTTTCTAAAATTAAAGGATTTTCTTTTTTTGAAATTGCACGAGGATCAAAGCGGAAAAGATTCCAATATCCCGACTCAACAGCTTTTTTTGCAGCGAGAAGGGAATTTTTCATTCCTCCTTTAATTCCATGATTTATGCAAGGACAATATGCAATTATTAGTGAAGGACCAATATAGCTTTCGGCTTCTAAAAATGCTTTAAGACATTGATTATAGTTAGCCCCCAACGACACCTGCGCAACATAAACATATCCGTAGTTCATTGCCATAGCAGCAAGATCTTTTTTAGGCGTTGGTTTTCCAAAAGCTGCAAATTGAGCCACTGCTCCAGCCGGAGTTGATTTTGAGGCTTGACCTCCAGTATTTGAATATACTTCGGTATCAAATACTAAAATATTAACGTTTTCTCCTGAAGCAATAACATGGTCGAGTCCTCCATAACCAATATCATAAGCCCAACCGTCTCCACCAAAAATCCATACAGATTTTTTAGAAAGTTGGTTTTGATTTTTAATTAGTAAGCTTACAACTTCGCTTGAAATATCTAACGAATTAGATGTCTTCAAATAATTTAAGAGTTCATCAGAAGCATCTTGATTTTCCATGGAGCTATCAACTGTAGCGAGATATTTACTACATAAATTTTTAAGCTCTGGAATTTTAGTTACTTCATTTATATACTTAACTTTTTGCATCAAGTTGCATCGAATTTGCTTTTGTGCTAGTGCAATACCGTACCCAAATTCAGCATTATCTTCAAATAAAGAATTATGCCACGCTGGACCTTTCCCATTTTCATTAAAAGTATAAGCTGTGGAAGGAAACGAAGCACTCCAGATCGACGAGCATCCCGTTGCATTCGCAATTATCATTTTATCGCCGAAAAGTTGGGTGACTAATTTTGCATAAGGGGTTTCGCCGCATCCTGCGCAAGCTCCCGAAAATTCAAGAAGCGGTTTTCGAAACTGGCTTCCTTTAACAGTATTTAATTTAAATTTCTGCTTTACTTCTGGTTTTAAAGGTAAGCTTTGGCAGTAATCAAATTCATGTTGACAGTTTACCTGAGTTTCAAGCTCCTTCATTACGAGCGCTTTTTCACCTTTTTTTCCGGGACATATCTCAGCACAGTTGCCGCATCCTGTACAGTCCTTTACAGAAATTGAAATAGAAAAGTTTAAGTCTGGAATCCCTAACATTTTTTTATGTTTTAAAAACTTAGGAGCATTTAAAATCTCTTTTTCGGAAAGTGCTGAAGGACGTATTACAGCATGAGGGCAAACATAAGAACATAAGTTGCACTGAATACAGTTATAAGGTTCCCATTCGGGGACAAAACTTGCAGTGCTTCTTTTTTCATATGCCGTGGAGCCGAGTGGTACACTACCATCTGCGTAATTCAAGAATGCAGAAACTGGAAGCTTGTTTCCGTTCATTTTGTTAACTGGAATCGCTACATTTTTAGCATATTTTTCAAGCTCACTATTTTCAGAGATTAACTCTATACTTGAAACCTCAGTTTTAAGGTTTTTCCATGTATCTGGAATTTCAACCTTACGGACTCTTTTCATTCCTTCTTCTGCACACATGCAGTTGATTTTTACTATTTCTTCTCCTTTTTTTCGGTATGAATCTGAAACATATTTTTTTATAAAAGCTAAAGATTTTTGAGGCTCAAAGATTTCAGTTATTTTAAAGAAAGCCGCTTGAAGTGCTGTATTAACTCTACCGCCAAGACCTAAACTTCTGCTTATTTCCGCAGCGTCTAGTATATAAAGTTCAATGCCCTTTTCCGCTAAACACTTCTTTATTTTATTTGGTAAGTTTATTTCTAATTCTGAATCTTTCCATGTACAGTTTAGTAAGAATTTTCCACCTGATTTTAAATCTTTTAGTATATCATACTTATAAATGTAGTTAGAAGCATGGCAAGCTACAAAGTCGGCCTTTTCGATATAATAGGTGGACTTTATAGGCTTTTTGCCAAATCTTAAATGAGATATAGTTACGCCTCCGGATTTTTTAGAGTCATAAGAAAAAAATCCTTGAACATTTAAATCGGTATTATTACCAATAATTTTTATGGTATTTTTTGATGCACTTATAGTTCCGTCCGAGCCAATGCCCCAAAGCTTACATGAATAAGTGCTGCTCGGAATAGTATTAACTTCGGTTTTAATATTTAAAGAAAGGTGAGTGACATCGTCCACGATTCCTATAGTAAATCTTTCTTTTGGAGCCGTAGACTCCATGTTTTCAAAAACAGCAATAATTTGGTTTGGATCCACATTCTTGGAGCTAAGTCCATATCTACCTGAAAGCACTTTTATATTCGTCTTTTTTAGTGCACCGAGAACGTCTAAGTATAGTGGTTCGCCAATGCAGCCAGGTTCTTTAGTGCGATCCAAAGCAGAAATAATCTTAACTGATTTTGGTAATTCATTTAATAAAAACTCTGCTGAGAAAGGTCTATAAAGTCTAACTTTTAAAATTCCAACTTTTTTCCCTTGAGCTCTAAGGTAATCAACTACTTCTTCAGCTGTCTCGCAAACAGATCCCATAGCAATTATAACTTTTTCCGCATCTTTTGCGCCGTAGTATTCAAAAGGTTTATAAGTAGTTCCATATCGACTATTTATAATATTCATATAATCTCGAACTATTATAGCAGAGTTATCGTAATATTTATTACACGCTTCCCGATTTTGAAAAAATACATCGTCATTTTGGGCTGTACCTCTCATCACGGGAGAATTAGGGTTTAAAGCTCTACTTCTAAATTTTTCTAGAGCCTTAAGGTCCATCATTTCTTTTAAATCCTCATAGCTTGGCAAACTTATTTTTTGTATTTCATGGGAAGTTCTAAAGCCGTCGAAGAAATGGAGAAAAGGTATACTACTTTTTATACTGCTCAAATGTGCAATAGCGGCCATATGCGCAACTTCTTGAGGACTATTAGAGCACAACATTGCATATCCAGTTTGTCGGCAGGCATAGACGTCTGAATGGTCTCCAAAAATTGATAGAGCATGAGTAGCTACGGATCTTGCAGCAACATGTATCACGTTTGGCATTAATTCTCCCGCCATTTTATACATGCTAGGAATCATAAGGAGAAGACCTTGAGAAGAAGTAAATGTTGTTGAAAGTGCGCCCGCAGAAATTGCTCCATGAATTGCTCCTGCTGCTCCTGCTTCTGACTGCATCTCGACTACTTCTACTTTTGAGCCGAAGATATTTTTTTTGTTTAAGCAAGAGAACTTATCCATATTATCTGCCATAACAGAAGAGGGAGTAATAGGATATATTGCTGCAACCTCGGTAAAAGCATAAGCAATGTAAGCCGCGGCACTGTTTCCGTCCATTGTGGTTTTTAATTCTAATTGCATCGTTTTGACGCTCCTTGTTTTTTAGTAAGCTTTTGCCCAGTAAACTCTATATTTTGCAGTGCTATCGCAGCAAAGACATTTATCTTCTGCTTGTGGCTTTTCTTTTGAAATACATCTTGAGGTAAAGCTTGTGTTTTCCTTTACATGTTTTTCGCAGTTCTCGCTACCGCACCAAGGTGCTTCTATAAGTCCTGACTTTTCTTTAGCAATTTGGTTAAATTCTGCGCTGTTTTTAGCGGTATAAGTCATTTCGTTTCTTCTTTTCAAAGCTTTTGCATACATATTATCTTTAATTTCTTTTAAAAGCGAGGGAATAACTTCAGTAATAGACTCAAGCGAAACATGAATTTTTTCAAGGTTATCTCTTCTAACTATTACGCATTGATTTTTTTCTATATCCTTCGGTCCTATTTCAAGTCTAATAGGGACTCCTCTCATTTCATACTCTGCAAATTTCCAGCCGGGGCTTCTATCAGATTTATCAATTTTAACTCTGCACACACTTTTTAACTTTTTAAGTACTTCTTCGGATTTCTCAAGGACTCCTTCTTTATGCATAGCCACGGGAATTATAATAACTTGAATTGGCGCTATAGCCGGAGGTAAAACTAAACCTCGATTATCTCCGTGAGTCATTATTATACCACCAATCATGCGCGTTGAACTTCCCCAAGAAGTTTGATATGCGTACTCATTTTCATTATTTCTGTTTTGGAAGGAAATATCAAACGCTTTAGAAAATTTATTTCCAAAATAGTGGCTAGTAGCAGACTGCAACGCTTTGCCGTCATGCATAAGAGCTTCAATGGTATAAGTTATTTCCGCACCTGCAAATTTTTCGCTTTCTGTTTTTTGACCTTTAATCACAGGTATAGCAAGAAAATTTTCGCAAAATTTTGCATAAACCTCTAGCATTTGTTTTGTTTCCTTCATAGCTTCTTCGGGAGTTTCGTGAACAGTATGGCCTTCTTGCCAGTGAAATTCCAAGGACCTTAAAAATGGTCGAGTAGTTTTTTCCCACCGCACAACTGAACACCACTGATTGTAAAGCTTAGGCAGATCTCTCCAAGAGTGAACTTTTTTTGAAAAATGATCGCAAAAAAGGGTTTCGGATGTCGGACGAATGCAGAGCCTTTCCTGAAGCTTTTGTGATCCTCCGTGAGTAACCCAAGCAACTTCCGGTGCAAAACCTTCTATATGATCTTTTTCTTTTTGCAGTAAGCTTTCAGGGATTAAAAGTGGCATTGAAACATTTTGATGTCCTAAATCTTTGAACATTTTATCTAAAATCGAAACCATGTTTTCCCAAATTGCATATCCATACGGCTGAATTACCATACATCCTCGAACGCTAGAGTATTCCATAAGCTCTGCTTTTTGCACAACATCTGTATACCATTTGGCAAAGTCTTCTTCCATGGAAGTTATTTCTTCCACCATCTTTTTTTCTTTTGACACTATAAATCACACTTTCTAAGTAAATTTTCACATGTGTTATTATATATCATTTATTTAGTATTTTAAACACTATGCTTTAAAAGCAGAGAAAGTGTGACCTTATATACTCAATTATATCGGCTTTCTGCAGATTGGGCAAACACTAGTTTTCTGTTTATCAAGACAATTTTTATGAAAAATATGTTTGCATTTTGGTAGGGTAATGAAATCGTAATTTTTATAAAAATTTATTTTCTCATGACAAATAAAGCACTCTTCTAATCCATCTGGTAATGAACTAATAAAATTTTTATTCAATTTCTCTTCTAGAAATTTATTTATTTCGTCATGACCTTCTTTATAATCTTTTAGAAATTCGTTGTTAGCTGAACCTAAAACTTTTTTTAGGTGTTCAGCTTTCCCTTTCTCGCTTTTGAATTTAGCGAAATCAGTTGAAATGTCGTTGGAATCTAATTTATGGGTTGTTTTATTTATTTCAAAAACTTTTCTACTAATGTTTTTATTAAAATGTCTGTTTTTTACCATTTCTTCAGCATCTTTAATTATTGATTTACAAGCTTCTAAATTGATTTTTTCAATATTTATACCTTGTGCTATACTTTCATTTTTCTCTGGTCTATATAATCTATCCCTGTATAAAAGTTCATCAATTTTTTTAGGTATATCATTACCAAATTTTTTGAATTTTATTTTAACTGGATTTAATTTTTCTTTCAGGTACTTATTTCTATTATCTTCATCTTCAAACTTAGATAAATCAATGTCAATTTTAAGTTCGTTATATTCATCTGAATTTGGAAGATAAATTGTTTCGTTAATTTTTAAATCAAATTTTTGTTCTTTAATTGCATCTTCAATTTGTGAAATTATATTTTCTACTTTTGAACCCATTTCGTTTGTAAGAGTCTTATCCACCGAATTTTCGAATGCAAGAAGTTCTTTTCCAAAACGTGCAAAAGCTTTCTTAGTAGGGCTATGATCAAGGATTTCAATAAACTTATTAGAGGATCTTTTTTTAGATATGTTTTCGCAATCATGGCGAAGTGATTTAGAAAGGAGTTTAAATTCATTTAGATCATAATTCTTTAATTTACCCATATCTTTTAATTTTTCGAGAGAGTCACTTAAGTAGTTTGCGTAATTAGATATATATACTAAATTTAAATTACGTTCTTTTTTTAATTTATCAATTTCTTCTGTATACTCATTGCAAGCATCTCTAAGATTTCTAAGACTTTTAACGTTTTGATCAATAGTGGAGTTAAATGTTTTCCATTTGTCACAGGGAGTTTTCTGAAAATTAATTTTCGATATCTTCGAATGAAACTCTATTTTTTTCTTTGTAAAGTCAATTTTAGAAATTAAATTTGAAATTCCCATAATAACACACCTTTCTTTTAAATTATTATATATATTAAACAATATACCAACTCAGTATACATTTCGAGGGGTTAAAAGTCAATAGGGCAATTTAGGAAATGGATTCAAAAATTAAAAATGAGATAAAATGAGATAAATATATAAAACAAAGAGCATAATTGAGTTTTACATTATGTAAATTAATTTCTTGTTGACAAATTATACTTTTAAATGATAAACTTTAGAAGTCAAAAACTTTTATAAAAATAGGAGGAATGGAAATGTCTACATACATGCCAAAGTCAGGCTCTATAGAGCGAAAATGGTATATTATAGACGCATCAGGCAAACCGCTAGGAAGAATAGCAGTTCAAGCGGCTAATTTGCTTCGTGGTAAGTATAAACCCACCTTTGCACCTCATGTGGATTGCGGAGATCACGTTATAATACTAAACTGCGAAAAGGCACTACTCACTGGAAAGAAATTAACTCAAAAGTATTATTATCATCATACGGGATACGTAGGTAACTTAAAAAGCATCCGCTATGACGCCCTTATGAAGAAAAATCCTGAGAAAGCTATGAGGTTAGCGGTTAATGGTATGCTTCAAAACAATTCACTTGGACGCAAACAAATCGTAAGACTGCGTACAGTCGTTGGAAACCAGCATAAGCATGAGGCACAAAAACCTGAGATATGGAAAGATTTGGAGGGAAATAAATAATGTACAACAAGGTTCCATTTTTTTACGGCACAGGAAGAAGAAAAAAGTCTGTTGCCAGAGTCAGACTTTACAGTGGAAGCGGTAAAATTCAGGTTAACGGAAGAAGTATAGACGAATATTTCGGCCTTGAGACTCTAAAAGTTATTGTCCGTCAGCCACTAGTACTCACAGAGTGCGAAGGAAAGTTTGACATAGTTTGCAACGTCAGCGGTGGCGGAGTAGCTGGTCAAGCTGGAGCAATAAGACACGGAATATCTCGCGCACTTTTAAAGTTTGATTCCGAAAAACTTAAGTTAGCTCTTAAAAAAGCAGGTTTCTTAACACGTGACCCTCGAATGAAAGAACGCAAAAAGTATGGACTCAAAAAAGCAAGAAAGGCTCCTCAATTTTCAAAGAGATAATTTTTGCATCCTAGTTTTTCTTGAAAGGTGGATATGTGGGACTTTTAGTTTTAAGCTATGTTTGTCTTGAATGCTTATGAATGACTATGTGATAGTAACTGATTCCACTGCCGATTTATCGCGTGAGTTTACTTCAGAGATGGGAATAAAAATTATTCCCATGAAATATTTAATTGGCGATAAAGTATATTTAGATAACGGTTTTAATATCGAGAGTTTTTACTTAACACTTCGTGATAAGGTTCTTCCTTCAACCACACAAATCAACGTGCAAGAATTTGTAGACTTTTTTTCTAAATATCTTAAAAACAACCAGGATATTCTTTATATAGGGTTTTCGTCAGGTTTAAGCGGGACTTATAATAGTGCACTGCTGGCACGCGATGAGCTTTTAAAGCTTTATCCTGACCGCAAGATAAAAGTTATAGATTCTGCTTCTGCTTCTGTAGGTCAAGGTTTACTTGTTTATAACGCGGCACTTATTAAAAAAAATGGTGGAAGTATAGATGAAGCCGAAAAATGGGTAAATCAAAACAAATTAAAGTGCTGTCATTGGTTTATGGTTGATGATTTGTTTCATTTAAAAAGGGGAGGAAGAATTTCACCAACTGCTGCAGTAATGGGAAGTATTCTTAGCGTTAAGCCTGTCCTATGTTTAGATAATTTAGGGAAACTTAGCATTTCTAAAAAAGCTCGAGGACGTAGAAAAGCTTTGGATTTGATA
This sequence comes from uncultured Clostridia bacterium, assembly GCA_946566955.1. Taxonomy (GTDB): domain Bacteria; phylum Bacillota; class Clostridia; order Oscillospirales; family Acutalibacteraceae; genus UMGS1491. The sequence continues at coordinate 39,457 of CAMNXD010000008.1, read as the reverse complement.
GTCTCTAAACTCAGCAGCGCAGCACCGGCGGCTAACCTCCAAACTATTTTTATAGGTCACGGAGACGTCCCAGAAGATGCTAATTACGTCGCTGAAAAAATAAAGAGCGAATTTTCAGTAAAAAATTTAATTATTAATCATATAGGTCCAGTTATAGGGTCTCACACAGGTCCTGGAGCTTTAGCGTTAATATTTCTAGGAAATCATAGATAAAATTATTATAAGAGGAGGAAATTTAAGCTTATGCCAAATATAAAATCAGCAAAGAAAAGGGTTAAAGTAACTAAAACTAAGACTGAAAGGAATAAAGCATATAAATCAGCTCTTAGAACTTTTATTAAAAATGCTTTAAGTGCAAGCGAAAATGAAAAGAGCAGTGCAGTTAAAGTGGCAATTAAAAAATTAGATCAAGCTGTATCCAAGGGAATACTTCATAAAAATACAGCTGCTAGAAAGAAAGCTTTCGTAGTTCGCAAGTGCTCAAAGTAATTTACTATATAACAAATAAAACAATAAATATCCACCTGCATAGCGGGTGGTATTTTCGCTTTAGGCATAAATGTAAGCCACAAATAGCTTTTTATTAACCTGACAGCCGTTGAGGCTTTTTGTTTATCGCTTAAGCTCTATTCAATCACGCAACTATTACTATTACGGAGTTTCTATATAAAATAATGAGACATCCCAAATGGGATGTCTAAAACTATGTTTTTTATTTTCAGCCGCCACAGCCACAGCCGCAATTTCCACCGCAGCCACAACCATTGTCTTCTCCGCCGCAGCAACATAAAAGTACTAAAACCAAAATAATTATGAAGCAGCAGTTATTTCCGCCAAAAAGATTGTTACACATATATGAACTCCTCCTTTTAATATTTACATTAACATACTATTTCTCTTTGCTGGATTTGGTTCCAATTTAAAAATAAATATTTTTTGCTACTATAGAATTTAAAGTATAGTATAATAAAAATAGCTTTAGATAAATATTTTTAAAAAGGAGTAGGTTAAATGCTAAGTAATTTCTGGAAGAGATTAAAAAGTGGGTCTGATATCCGAGGCATTGCTATTTCTGATCACTCGGGCGAAGAAGTAAATCTTACAAACGAAACTGTTGAAAAAATTTCTCACGCTTTTGCAATCTGGCTTTCTAAAAAATTTGGACTTGATTATTCGAGTATGACTATTGCTATTGGTCACGATTCACGTCTTTCAGCTACGAGGATAAAAAACGTAGTTATAAATTCTCTGCGATCTTTTGGAGTTACAGTTTATGACTGCTCTTTAACGTCTACTCCTGCAATGTTTTTGGCAATATCTGTTTTGCAGTGTACCGCTTCCATACAAATTACTGCAAGTCATCTGCCTTATAATCGCAATGGTTTTAAGTTTTTTACACCTGAAGGAGGGTTAACCCCAAAAGATATAGAAGAAATATTAGAAACAGTTCAAAAGGACGAGAAAGTCTTTTCAAAGAAAATAGGGAAAGTAAGACTCATTAACCTTATGAATCATTACAGCGAAAAACTTAAAAGTTTAATAAAAGAAGGCATAAATTCTAAATCTAATTTTGATATGCCTCTTAAAGACTTTAAAATAGTAGTGGACGCAGGAAATGGTGCCGGAGGATTTTTTGTATCTGATGTTTTAAAGCCCTTAGGAGCAAATACTGAAGGAAGCGTGGGACTGAGTCCTGACGGAAAGTTCCCTATTCACGTTCCGAATCCAGAAGATAAAGAAGCTATTGAATATATTTCTAAGATTACTCTAAGTTCTAATGCTGATTTAGGGATAATCTTCGATACTGATGTAGATAGAGCTGCAGTTATTGACTCGAGCGGAGAAAAAATTTCAGGTACTAAGCTTGTGGCATTAATTTCAAGTATAGCATTAAAAGGTAAGTCTAACTCTATAGTTGTAACAGACTCTGTTACATACGAGTCCTTAAAAGAATTTGTTCAAGCCTTGGGAGGATACCAGTTTAGATATAAAAGAGGGTATAATAACGTTATAAGCATGGCGAAAAAGATAAATAAAAAAAGCGGAGATTGTCCGCTAGCGATAGAAACCTCAGGACACGCCGCATTTCGTGAAAATGATTTTATAGATGATGGAGCATATTTAGCTTGCAAAATAATAGTAGAGATGGTGAACGCTAAAAAAGTGGGAAGTAAACTTTCAGATTGCATAAGTAGTTTAGTAATTCCAACAAACGAGCTTAGCCTTAGACTTCCTATAAAAGATAAAAATGAAACGAATAATCCACGAGTTGTTTTACAAGACTTAATAAATTACATTAATTCTAGTAAGCAAGTTAAAATCGATAAAGATAACGTTGAAGGAGTAAGAATTCATTTTCCATCTAAGCACCAAAATGGTTGGATATTACTCAGAGAAAGCTTGCACGATCCAGAGCTCGTACTTCATGCTGAAAGTTATGCACTTGGGGGATTGAAGTCTATGATTAGTTTTATAAAACGGTTTTTAAAAAATTATGATTTTTTAGATATTTCAAATCTCGAAAATTTTTAAAGACGTTTCTTTAAAAGCTTAGTAGTTAAAATTATGAAGGAAGCAAAAAAAATCAGCAAACCTAAAATTTGAGAAATTCTCAAGCTGGTACCCGGAATAAGTAGGCTATCAGTTCGAATTCCTTCTATTAAAGCTCTTAGTATTCCATATAAAGCCATATACATCAAAAATATTTGACCCGAAAAAAATTTAAATTTAAGACTATAAATATGAAGAAAAATAAAACAAACCAAACATCCTAAGGATTCGTATAAAAAGCAAGGATGAACCATTTCTCCAAACGTATTTTCGCTCATCATTCCCCAGGGAAGGGTCGTTGAAGTTCCAAAAGCTTCTTGATTTACGAAATTCCCCCATCTTCCAATAGATTGTCCAATCAAAAGCCCTAAACACATTAAATCTAAAATAGAGAATAGGGGCTTTTTAATAATCTTTGAAGTTACTAAAATAGCAAGAAATCCTCCAATGATTGCTCCATAAATAGCAATCCCACCTTCGTTTATACATAGCATTTTAGAAGGATTTCTTAAATAAAAATCGCCAGGGTAGAAAACTATATAGTAAATTCTAGCGAATATAATAGCACAAATCGACGCTGATAACGTTAAAGTCTCTACGTTTTCCCTGGAAAGATAAAATTCTCTGCGCCGACTTAAAGTATAGAAAAAAGCTAGTAAAAACCCAACTGCTATTATTACTCCATACCAGTGAATCGAAAGATTACCAATTTTTAATGCTATGGGATTTACGTTTAGGTTAATCCCCAATTTTGGAAACGAAACTCTATATACTAATTCTTTCATTTTGGACTTGCAACTGAAAGAGCTGAGTACTTACTTTTTAGCTCAGTAGCTAGCCTACTATTTAAATCTTCTAAAGAAGCCGCATCGAGAATATCCATATAGTCAAAAAAATTTTTACCTGAAAAGACGAATCCCATCAAAATGTTAGCTATATCCGAAACTTTATTAAAAACCGTCATGCTTTTGCCGTAAACTGCTCTTTTAGATCTTTCGAATGTTTCTTTGTCTATACCAGAAATGGCGAGCTTATCAACGTAATTGCGAATTATTTCCGCTGCTCTTTGAGGATTGCATGATTCGCCAGAAAACACCACAGAGGAATATCCTGGTCCTTCAAGGTGATCCGCTGAGAACGAAGAAATATTTATAACTTCTTCTTCAAGGAGCTTTTTATACATTTCACAAGAAGGCGAGCTTAAATGGTGTAAAATAATATCAGTGTATACGGACTCAGCGGTTGAAAGTCTAGAGTCTACTTTCATATTTTCTTTAAAACCAAGATTGAAAATTGAAGAATGAATATCAAAAGATTCCGAAACGAATTCTTTAGCCACGTCGTGAGGTTCAACAGGGAGAAAGCGTGTTACCTCCAATGGATTTGAATACTCTAGCTTTTTATCAACTAAAGAAAATACTTTTTCATAATCAACGTCCCCAACTATGCAAAGTGCCATGTTTCTTAGATTATAAAAAGTATTGTAGCACTCATAAAGTATTTCAGGAGTAATTTTTGAAATAGACTCAACTGTGCCTGCGATATCTAGCTTGACAGGATGACTTTGATATAATGCTCCTAAGAGATTTATATAGCTTTTCCACTCGGGACTATCCTCGTACATTTTTATTTCCTGAGCAATTATTCCTCTTTCTTTTTCGACGTTTTCCTGAGTAAAATAAGGGGACTGTACAAAATCCAGTAAAATATTCAAAGATGCTTCAAAATTATCGGTACACGAAAAAAGGTATGCAGTTTTATCAAATGACGTATATGCATTTGCGTTGGCTCCTGTTTTGGAAAAGAGCTTAAATGCGTCACCTTGTTTACTTTCAAAAAGTTTATGTTCAAGATAGTGCGCTATTCCGTCTGGTACCACTGTAAAGCTGGTTTGTTCTTTGAGTTTAAAAGTATTATTAATAGACCCAAAATTAGTTCCAAAAATTGCGTACTTTGAACTATATCCCTTTTTAGGATAAACATAAATACTTAAGCCCGATGGATGATTCATATAGAAGTACTCTTCTTTAAGAGCTTCATGAGATATTTTTTTTGGTTCCATACTAAGCTTCCTCCTTTTGATTTTTTGCTGAGAGTAAGTAAACAGTATCTAGAGTAATTTTATTAGCAACTTCTATGACTTTTTCTCTTTTTATATTATTTATTTCTTCAATAATATCCCTGGGAGACTTTATCTCTTCTGAGAAAGCTTGAGAAACGTACCAAGAGTTCAAAGCACTAAGGCTATCGTTTGTTGATTTTACTCCTTGAGATAAAAATAGTTTAGTTTCCTCGAGTTCTAAATCTGTAAAATTGCCTATTTTAATTTCTTTTAGCTGCTGCATAATCTCTTTTTTTGCTTTTTCCACGTTGTCTTTTTCAACGCCGCTTTCAATAAACATAACCCCTTTATGTTTGTTGTATCGAGAAGAGCAGTAGTAGCAAAGGCTTAACTTTTCTCTTACATTTAAAAATAGCTTTGATTGAGCAGTTCCACCAAATAATGCGTTCATAACTAAAAGTGCTGTAGTATCAGAGTGAGGAGCTGCAATTTCCGTACGAAGTCCCATGACGAGTTTCGACTGACTTACCTCCATATTTTCTTCGATTTCTTTAATTTCTTCAGCTTTTTTAATAATTTGAGTATTGCAGGAGGTTATGTTTTCTCTTTTTATTTTTGAAAGTCTATTTTTAAATTCCGAAACTATTTTTGAGCATGCCGCTGTGCCGATGACCATTATTTCAATATGAGAAGAGCTTAAAAGTTTTTTCCAAGCTTTGTAGGCTTCTTGGCCATCGAGCTTCTTCGCACCTTCCACAGTACCATGAATGCTTATTCCAAAGCTTTCGTTTTCACACATAACTTCTTCGCATCTTCGGCGTGCATAAGCTTTTTTATCGTTAATTTCCGATTCAATATCTTCAATAAGTTGGCGCTTCTCCTGATTTACGTTTTCTAACTTAAAACTCTCTTCCTCTACGCTAGGATTAAATAGCATTTCGCAAAGTAAGCTGTTTAAATCAACAATGTTATTTGAATTTTCGTGAGCAAAAGCACTATTTAGTCCTACGGCATATAAAGACACAACCTGTGATTCTCCAAGCTTAGAAAGAGAAGTAAAAACAGATGCTCCGTAGAGCTCTTCGAGCTTAGTGCTTATACTATTAAGCGTGGGATATTTTTTGCAAGAATGAGAAAGAAGACCAGGAAGTAAAGCGTTTTTAGATACATCTTTTTCGCAAAGAGGAGTAAACATGGAAAACGAAATTAGAGTAGTTTTAAATTTACTATCTGGAATATAAGTAAAGTTGACTCCTTGAGATAAGCTTTCTCGAATTATTTGATTGCTGTTCATTAACTTTCATCTCCAAAATTATAGTTTTTTGCCTTGTTTTTCACGCCGGGTTTTAAGTCTTTTTCTACTTGGTAAAAGAGTGAAGGTTATTCCTGCTATAGAAATCGAAATCAGCGCTATTCCACCATATAGAAGTAAAGAGCCGTCATATATAAAGCTATCCGTCACTTCCTCTGACTTTATAAAGTTAAAATTTTCAGGGTCATTTTTTTCTGCTGCAATAATATTAGAATTTAAAGTCAGACATATACCGAAAGTCAGCAAACTAGATAAAAATTTAAGGCTTTTTTTCATAGCAAAATAATCTCCAGTCATATAACATAAATTTTTAAGAAAGCTCCAGCAAAATAGCAATAACGGTTGAATTCATTGGTTTCTAGGCTTTTTTGCAATGTACTTTTAAAATAAATTTTTGTTTTTCTACTGAACTATTGAATAAAATATGGAATAAAATTACATTAATACTTTGAATTTCTTTTTCTACTCTATTATACTATACTTTTAGATTTTGCAAGTAGATTTTATTTTTAAAGGAGAGTAATATACTTTGGATTATGCAAAAAATTTAATTAATAAAGCATTAGCAGCCAGAAAGTTAGCGTATACGCCATACTCTAATTTTAAAGTTGGAGCGGCACTTTTAACCTCAGATGATAATATATTTGAAGGCTTTAATATAGAATGCGCGTCGTACCCTGTTTGCAACTGCGCAGAGCGTACAGCACTTTTTCGTGCGGTGTTTGAAGGATTTAAAAAATTTAAAGCTATTGCCGTTGTGGGGGGTAAGTCTGAAGAACTTGGATGTTTAAATTCATATTGCCCACCGTGTGGAATGTGCCGCCAAGCTCTTAGGGAGTTTTGTGTTCCTGAAGAATTTGAAATCATACTGGCAAAAAGCTCAGAAGACTTTAAAATATATACCTTAGAAGAACTATTACCTCAAAGTTTTGGACCACACTATCTTTAATTATAACTCTATATTTAAAAGTTATCCATGTAGGAGGAATTAAAATTGGATTTGAAATCTAAATGCCTTGAAGTGAGAAAAAACATTCTTCTAGAGCTCGGTACACTTGGAGTAGGACATATAGGAGGTTCACTTTCCATAGTAGAGCTATTAGTAGTACTTTATAATAATCATATGAGAGTAGATCCACATAACCCTAAATTGCAGGGAAGAGACAGATTAGTAGTTTCTAAAGGCCATAGCGGACCAGCGGTTTATGCAGTACTTTGTCAGATGGGATATTTCCCCAAAGCTTGGCTTGAAACCTTAAACAAACCTGGTACTAATCTCCCGAGCCACTGCGACATGAACCGTACTCCAGGCGTTGACATGACTACCGGGTCGTTAGGTCAAGGATTTTCGTGCGCAGTGGGAATTGCACTGGCTTCAAAGCTCAAAAAAGATGGAGCATACATATATTCAATAGTTGGAGACGGAGAATCTCAAGAAGGACAAATTTGGGAATCGGCAATGCTTGCCTCGCATCATAGACTAAATAATCTCATAGCTTTTACAGACAGAAACAATTTACAGCTTGACGGTAAAACCGAAGATATTTGTAAAATAGAACCTTTAGATGAAAAATGGAAGTCCTTTGGGTTTAATGTAATAACGGTTCAAAATGGTAATTCATGCTCGGAAGTGGATGAAGCCATAAGAAAAGCTAAAAAAGCCACGTCTCCAACTATGATAATTTTAAATACCGTCAAAGGGTGTGGTGTGGATTTTGCAGAAAGTGCAGGAGCTTCAAATCATAGCATGACTATAAGCGAAGGCTTATATAAAGACGCACTTAAAAAGTTGGAGGGAAAACTTTAATGGAAATGCGCGAAATGTTTGCATTGGAAATTGAAAAAGCAATGCTTAAAAATGAAAATATAGTTATTTTAAATGCCGATTTAGCTAAACCAAATGGATTTGGAGAGCTTAGTAAAAAATATCCAGAGAGAGTTATAAACGTTGGTATAGCAGAGCAAAATATGGCATGCGTAGCCGCAGGAATGAGCAGTTATGGGTTTATACCGTTTATCTGTACTTTTACTCCATTTGCCACGAGACGCATTTGTGATCAAATAGCTGTATCTATATGCTATGCGAATCAAAACGTTAAAATAATCGGTACTGACCCTGGTATCAGTGCGGAATATAATGGCGGAACCCACATGAGTGTTGAAGATGTAGGAGTTCTTCGAAGTATTCCAAATATAGTGATATTTGAACCCACAGATAATATACAGCTCAAAAATATGTTACCTCAGATTTTAAATTATGAAGGTCCGTTGTATATTCGGATGTTTCGCAAAAAAACAAGCGATATTTTTGATAGTACTGAAAAATTTGATTTATTTAAATCAAAAGTGATAAAAGAAGGAAAGGATATAAGCGTATTTTGCTCTGGAATAATGGTTGAAGAAACTCTCAAAGCCAACCAAGTGCTCGAGGAAGAGGGAATAGATGCCGAAATTATAAATATTCATACCTGGAAACCTATCGACAAAGAAAGTATACTTAAGTCTGCCGGAAAGACTGGGGGAGTAGTGACAGTTGAGAATCACAATATCATAGGAGGACTGAACTCAGCGGTAGCGGAAGTATTGAGTGAAGGTTGCCCAGTGCCAGTGAGGTCAATTGGAATAAAAGACGTTTTTTGTCAACAAGTGGGGAAAATGCTGTATTTAAAAGAAGTTTACCACACGACTGAAAAAGATATAGTTTTAGCAGTTAAAAAATGCCTTAAGCTAAAAGCTTAAAGCAGATATATAAAAGAAGCCCCTTCATTAAAGAAGGGGTTTAAATACTATAAAGTATAAAGAAGACTTTTTAAATTTTCAAGATCTGTTTTAAAGTTTGCAAGTTTTGTCTTTAAGTTTTTAGCTTCTCCTATAATACCGGTCCTATCATTGATTTTTAATCTAATACCAACATTATGAAGGGAATTCTTTAAATCATTGGGGGAAAAACAATAACTTTCCACTAATTTATTTAAGGACGTAAAAGCATCTAAATGGTTGCCCGATAAGTCTTGGCATCTAATACTGTCTCTTATATATCTTATTTTATCTAAAAAATCACGCAAAATACCCTCTAATTTTGTAACTTCTACTGCCCACTTCATTTTATTTGTGTCATAGCTGCCATCGTTCTCAGAGGCTACTATTTCATCAATTAATTTTATGGCATCGTCTATTTTACCTGTAAATTCTGTGCCTGTAAGGTTTTTAAGCTTAACCCAGGCTCTCATCTCTCTCTAGTGATAGCTATTATATGCGAAAGCCCCACCGGCAATAAGAAGTGTTCCTAACGTTGCAGTGCTTGCTGTACCTACCGCTAAAAGAATTTTTTACTACTTGATAAACCAGCGTTATTATATGATATAACTTGAGGAGAGTATGCCTTAACTTCTACCCCCCCGACCATTACCTGAGCCGGTTAATGTTGCTGCTGATAAAACTGCTGCTAAAGTTTTTGAAACAATTTTGTTTTTCATAGTTATTTTTCCTTCAATTAATTTTATAATATAATAAATTGGATTTTATTTTAAACTTCTCTAAACAACTGAATTTAGTTCATCAAATGCACGAACTAATGCATCATTTAGAGCTTTGCATCCATCATCGTTTGCTTTTTCTTCATCTTTTAAATACTCTTTAAAGGCTATGGCTGTTTTTTCTAAAACATTTGCGCTTTCAGCAATATCTCTCAAATCACCTTTAACTTTCTTTGATAAAACAGGGCTGAAGAATTTACTTTTTCCTTCTAAGGCTCTTCCTTTAGTTTCTTTAGCAAAATTCTCTAATTTTTCTAAACTTTCATTGATTTTCGCTTTAGTATCTTCATTAAGTTGGAAGCCTTGATTACCAATCTCCTGAGTTAACTCTTTCGTTATTGTTTTTGCTTTTTCTAATGCGTTCTTGTAATTAGATTTGTTTCTTTTAAATGCAGCTTCGAACTCATTGGCTTTCCATTTGCATAATCCAAGTGCTAGTGCTCCTCCGGCGACTGTCATTCCTACACCTACCACGGCACCAGAAGTAAAATCGCTTTGTTCTTCTAGTTTTTTTGCATAAGCTTCTCCACCTAAGAGTGTTGCTCCTGCGAATGTTGCTGCTGAGAGTGTAGTTGCTAGGAATTTTGAAATTTTTTTGTTATTCATAAAATTACTCCTTTTGCTTTATATTATATAAATAATTATACAATATTCTTCTAATAATGTCAATGCTCAAAATTACTAAGTCTGGAAATTATTTTTTTAAAATTTTTGAGCGAAGAACTATATACTTGCTTAGACGTTTTTTCTAAGTAACGGCGTTTTTTTACATACTCTCTACTTTTCATTCTCACGGCTTTTTCTAAAGCTTCTTCAATATCGCTGCCACTGTGCAGTAAACTATTTTCAGAATTAAATTTATAAGGCTCTGCAAAATCCTTGTGAACTATGGCAGGCTTTAAAAATCCATACACGAGTTGAGCTGTCCCGGTACATCTGTAATTTTTAAACATATTGTCATAAGAGTTTTCAGGGTCTAAACTCATAATTATAAAATCACTATTTTTTATTTCTTCATACATTTGAGAGTATTTTAAATTATATTTGAACGAAAAATTATCTTTAAGGTTTTCAGGTAAGCTATTAGCGCCAAAATTTTCGGATCTACCCGTAACGATTATTTCAAACTCTAAATTCTTCTCTTTCAACTTTGACGCTGCATTTATAAGACTTTCGTAATTTCTACCTGAAGTAGAAGTTATAAAGAAACGAGTTTTATAATTTTTAGCTTTTTTAGGTGTATTTCCGAAATAGTGGGGGTTTACATAAATGCCTTCTTCAAATTCACCTAAAGTCAAGACTCTACTTTGATTAAAATAATCTTGCATTCCCATTTTTTTAATATAGTTGGTGTCGTGAGCAATAAAAAGTGTATGGGGATTATCCAAAAATCCCATTTTTTCTATTAATTCTTTTCTATCGGGGTCTGTGCTTTGAAGTAGTGCTAAGCTATATTCTTTAAGCTTTAAAGCCACTTCGTTTGATGCTTTAGATATTTCATCTAAATCGTCGAAGAAAAACACTTTGACTTTATCTTTAGGTTCAAATAGCTCTAAGGAATCTTCGTTGCCATTTTTTATGAGTACTTCCACGCTATACCCTAAATCTACGAGATACTTTGCATAACCAGGAAGGCATTCATGATGATAGTTGTTAGGTTCGAATATAAGTGCACTGTTTGAAGGAGGACTACTTGATAAAAAATCGTTAAAAGTATTTAAAGAAAGCTCTTGACTCTTAGTACTTTTATAAGAACTACAGATTTTGTTTTTGCAATAAATCATTCCATTTGCAATATGATTTCGAGAAAAATATCCTCCTATAATTAGTGTTGAAGCAACGATTCCCAAAATACAGTAAGACTTTTTATTTAAATTCAGCATATTAATCTTCTCCATTTTTTAATTTCTTTTTTATGTTACTTTTCAGGTAACTTTTCTACTATACTTTTAAAATGATTTCCTCTTTCTTCAAAGTCTTTATATAAATCAAAGCTAGCACATGCGGGAGAAAGCACTACAATGTCTCCCGAAGAAGAGTTTTCGTGTGCGAAACAAACAGCTTCTTCCATACTTTTAGCAATTAAAATTTTAATTTGCTCCGGATTATAACTTTTGCACTTTAAAACTTCACTATGAATTTTTTGTGCTGAATTTCCTATGAGTATAAGGGCAGAAACTTTTTCAATTATTTTTTCTGCAAACGAGTCAAATGGGACTTTCTTGTCGTATCCACCAGCAATTAAGATTATCTTTTTATCAAATAAAGATAAAGCTCCGTTTATACTGCGAGTTGGAGTAGAAGCTATAGAGTCGTTGTAATAAGAGACTCCGTTTACGTTTTTTACGAATTCTATTCTATGACTAACTCCTTCAAAACTTCTTGCCACTTCCTTTATATTTTCTTTGCTAGCTATTTCATAAACGCACCCTATGGCTGCAAGATAATTTTCTAAATTGTGGTCTCCTGGAAGTTTTATATCCGCTCTATTTAAAATTATTTCTTCTTTTTTGCCATCAAAGATAATAATATTGTTTTCCTTATCAATCCAAACGCCGAAAGGAGGCTTAAATTTCCTGCTAAAAAAGATAGCTTTTCCTCTTACGTCTTTTTGCATGCGTTTGGTTTCTTCATTATCGAAATTAAGGACTGTTTTAGAAAATGCACCTTGGTGAAGTAAAATTTGCTTTTTGGCTTCTATATACTCATTCATATCTGAGTGATAGTCCAAATGGTTAGGGGAGATGTTATTTACTACTGCAATATCCGGGCTTTTTCTCATTGACATAAGTTGAAAACTTGAAAGCTCAACAACAGCTATATCGTCTTTAGAAATGTTTTTTATATTTGGTAAAAGAGGTTTCCCTATATTTCCGCCAAGGTGGACTTTTTTTCCGGTTTTCTTCAAAATTTCATATATTATAGTTGTTGTTGTAGTTTTACCGTCGCTCCCTGTTACGCCTACAATAGGGCATGGACAAAGATCAAAGAATATTTCCATTTCAGAAGTAATAACTGAACCTTTTAAGTGAGCACGTTTTATTTTATCTGAAAGAAAACTTATTCCTGGACTTTTTATTATTATATCAAAAAATTCGTCCCAAATCTTTTCGTCGCATATGCGCAAATCAACGTATTTACTAGACCTAAGTAATTTTAAAGCAGATGCCTGAATTTTTTCTTCATTTCTATTATCATAAACTGTAATCGGAACTTTTTCTTCAATCAGCATTTCTACTAATGGAAGATTGCTTTTTCCAATTCCATAAATCATCACGGATTTATTTTTAAATTCTTTTATTAAGTTTTCGTAAGAATTAAGCATTGAGCCCTCCTAAAGCACATTTATTTCAATCTTTACAATTCTATACTTGAAAAAAAAAAAAGTCCACCAATCAATTAGTTGGCGGACAAATATTTTAAAGTTCTATAAATTTTGTTTGCACGTAGCCTAAACTATGGTTTTTCCCTACTACGTACCAATCCTCCCACTGACCAAGAACGTCCACTTTACTATTTGCCTCTGTGCTTCCAATTATTTCTGAATTTAGATTTGGTCTTTTTCTTAAACTTTCGTCTTTTTTAGCCATTCCTACTCCAGGTGCGTCGCAGGCCACAAACGGAAGACCAAAATATTCATCGAGTGAGATTATAAGCTGCTTAGAAATTTCATCCACATTCTGGCGTATCCACGATATGTCTTCAGGGGTTAAAAACTGCTCTAAAATAATTTTGACGCTTGGAACTAAGTTCATTTCTTCTTGGCTGTGAAGATCATTTGTATATGCCTCCATAATAAGGGGACCTGAGTAAATTTTTTTAATATTTTCAAAAAAGATTGCTGCTAACCTTCTAGACTCGGGGTTTTGATCCTTAAATAAGATTTTAAGCTGACGTTTAGAAGAACTATCTCCAGAAGAATCTATTTGAAGAGTTAAAGCCACGGATTCTGCTTCGCGGTTTCCAGAGCTTGCTAAGATATTTTTATTTAAGTTTTCATCCTTACCGAGAACTTCATAGCTAATAGCATTGGCATTTAAACATGAAGCAGTTTCACTGAGTAATAATTCGAGATAATAATCTTCACTCACTGCTCCAGGAAGTAAGGAATTTCCTTGAGAAACAGTTTTAAAATAAACAGTTGGCATTATTTCACACTCCACTTTTAATTTTTAAATTTATATGAAAAAATTTATTTAAGCATGAATGACCAAGTTATTTTTCAAAGGAACTAAAAAATTTCTTTGAGGGTACTCCGGGAGGCCTTAGAAATCTATGAAGACCAAAAAGGCACTCCGGATTTCGCGTTATGTAGTTTAATTTACTTTCGCACATAAAACTAGCTTTAAAACCCAAGGACTTTATAATAGGTTCGGTATCCTTGCTTTTTGCACCGAAAGGATAAAACATCGCGCTGGGTTCAATGCCTGTATTTTCTTTTATAAGCTCTTGAGCTTTAGCTATATCTTCAGTTAATTTTTTCTGATATTCTGCCAAAGATTCTCCCGAGCGCTTTGTGCATCCTACACGACTTTTACCGCTAGAGTGCATATTATAGGTATGATTTTGCACCTCCACGAGTCCACTACTAGACATCTCAGCTATATGCTTCCAAGTTGCGTGAGCGTAAGTGGGATTTTCATCTTTTATACTACTATACTTTTCCGCTTCCTTAGCAATAGGAGAAAACACAAATTTTGCACTATATTTTTGAGCTATTGGAAAAGCATAAAGATAATTGTTATAAGCTCCGTCATCAAAGGTTAGAAGAATAGGTTTAGGTGGTAAATCTGTTTTTCCTTCTGTGTAATCGATGAGATCCTTAACAAATATAGTTGTATATCCATTGTCTGCTATGTACTTAAGGTCTTCTTCAAAAGTAGAGCACGAAACAATAAATTTATTCTTTACTCCAGGATTCTTAAGAACAAGATGATACATTAGTACGGGTAATTTCACAGCTTCAGTGTTAGATGGAGGTTCGGGAGATTTATTAGAAGAAAAAGTCCAGCATGAGAGAGAAACGGCCGAAGATATCAGGCATAGCATTAAAATCAGCAGCTTTATTCCAAAGCTTTTTTTCACGTAAAACTTAATCTGCACATTTATCCTTCCTTATTTTGCTTCATAAATTTCCTTATTGACATCTATACTAAATTTATAAAATTATTATTACTTCAAAATTTCTCTTGACAAAAATAAATCCTTACTATAAACTAAGCTGTAAAGTAGTTAGCTTTACACACCTGGATTTTAATTATATTAAGACTTTCGAAATTTACCAGATGATTTTTCAAAAATGAAAAGTGGGATTTTATGAACAAAGACGCAAAAATTCCGATGCTTTTAGATTTATACGGAAAAATACTTTCAAAAATCCAATTCGAAAGCATAGATTTATATTATAATCAAGATTTATCTCTGGCAGAAATCGGAAGCGCTTTAGGGAAGTCTCGGCAGGGAGTTTATGACTCCATTCGAAGGGCAGAGATGACATTACATAAGCTCGAGCATTCACTCGGACTTATGGAAAAATATTTGAAAATAAAAAAGAGCTTAAAGCAAATAAAAAAGCTAACGTTTAAATTAGAGGATGAAATTAAGCCAAACGCAGATTCTATTTCAAGTTTTACGCTAAAAAATATAAAAGACACCGTGGATAATCTGATGAATATTTAGAAAGATAGGTGATATTTTGGCCTTTGAAAGTCTTACAGAAAAAATTGCAGCAGCGTTTAAAAAGTTAAAATCAAAGGGTAAACTTACCGAATCAGACGTTAAAACTTCTATGCGGGAAGTACGTATGGCCCTTTTAGAAGCAGACGTCAACTATAAAGTTGCGAAGGATTTTACTAACAAGGTAATTGAGCGAGCAGTTGGATCCGAGGTCCTTGAAAGCTTAACTCCTGCACAAATGGTTATAAAAATTGTAAACGAAGAACTTACTTCTTTAATGGGGCAAGAAAAGAATCGCTTACGATTTTCCTCAAAGCCTCCAACTGTTATGATGCTTTGCGGACTTCAAGGGTCAGGTAAAACTACTCACGCAGCTAAATTAGCTTTGATGCTTAAAAAGCAAGGTAGAAGACCTCTTTTGGTTGCATGTGACGTTTATCGCCCTGCTGCAATAGATCAACTCAAAATTTTAGGCTCACAAATAGGTGTTCACGTATTTGAAATGGGTATAGTTTCACCATTGGAAGTTGCAAAAAAATCTTTGAGCTACGCAAGAGATTACGGCCATGACGTAATTCTTTTAGACACCGCAGGACGCCTTCATATTGATGAGACTTTAATGAAAGAATTAGAAGATTTAAAGAATTTGCTTAACCCTTCGGAAATTCTATTGGTAGTTGACGCTATGACTGGTCAAGATGCAGTAAATATGGCAAAAGCTTTTGATGAGCTTTTAGAAATCAGCGGTGTAATACTTACTAAGCTGGACGGTGATACCCGCGGCGGCGCAGCTCTTTCGATTAAAGCAGTTACGGGTAAACCCATAAAGTTCATAGGAAGTGGTGAAAAACTTGAAAATTTAGAAGATTTTCATCCAGATCGCATGGCCTCAAGAATTCTTGGAATGGGCGATATTTTAACCTTGATTGAAGATGCAGCATCAAGCTTTGACAAAAAGCAAGCTGAGAAAATGGCTCAAAAGCTCCAGAAAAACACCTTTGATTTAGATGACCTAAAAGAGCAGTTGATTCAAATTAAAAAAATGGGGCCTTTAAAGTCTATTCTTTCTAAACTCCCGGGAGTAGATAAGCACTTAAAAGGCGTTGATATCGATGATAAAATAATGGATAAAACTTTTTCTATTATCTTATCTATGACGCCCGAAGAAAAGAAAAAGCCATCTATAATAAACCCTTCAAGAAAAAGAAGGATTGCAAATGGCAGCGGAGTAAAAGTAGAGGATGTTAATAAACTGCTTAAACAATTTGAGCAAATGCAAAAAATGATGAAAAAATTTGGAGGAAAATTTAAAAAAGGTATTCCTAAAATCCGATTCCCCAAGCTTTTTGGATAGCCTTTATAAATATTCTAACTAAAAAGGAGTGAAGCAGTTTGAAAAATAAGAGCACCGCACGGCAAGCGGGAACTCTATAATCTGGCTTGCAGACTTCACTTTAAAGAAGTGAGGCAAGAATGATATGCCAAATATAAAATAAAAAATTTAAATGGAGGAAAACAAAAATGGCAGTTAAAATAAGACTCAGAAGAATGGGAGCTAACAAAAAACCCTTTTACAGAATAGTAGTAGCGGATTCACGTGCACCTCGCGATGGAAGATGCATTGAAGAAATAGGACACTACAACCCTATGGTTGAACCATCAGAGATAAAACTTGATATGGAAAAGGTAGAAAAATGGATTCGCAATGGTGCTCAACCCACAGAGCGAGTAAAGAGCATAATTAATAGTCTGAAATCATCCGAGAAGTGATTGCCACCTAGTCAGGAGAGAATAAAGTTTACATGGAAGATCTAATTGAAAATTTACTTTACGTTATAATTAAAAAACTGGTGCTTCATCCAGATGCAGTTAAAGTGGAGCGCGAACTCACAGATTCAGGTGATTTGATTTTATATAAAGTTAGTGTTGAAAGCTTGGATATGTGTAGAGTAATAGGGCGCCAGGGACGTATTGTTAAGTCTATTAAAAGTATTGCAAGAGCGGCGGCTATAAAAAATAATTTAAGGATAGCTGTAGAAATAGTTTGATTTTAGTTTTTAAGTTAAGAAATTCGTTCGGTGCAACTGCTAATTTCCGAACGTCTTTCATTTATTCACTGGGCTTAGCATTACGACCTCACGGGAAGCGCATAATATTATGTATTAAATAAAGGAGAATTATGACTAAGAAAGAATATCTTTCTATAGGTAAAATTGTAGGGGCGCATGGGCTTTTAGGGGAATTGAAAGTAGAAAGCTGGTGCGATAGTTTAAAAGATTTTTGCAGCATTAAAAAGATGTTCACTGAGATTAATACGTCGCCTCTAGACATTTTAAGCATGAAATTTCATAAATCGCACGTTCTTATTAAACTTAGATCCATAAATACTAGGTCTGAAGCAGAAACTTTAAGAGGCAAAGTGCTTTATGCATATAAACGCGATATACCTATTAAAGAAGATAGATATTTCATAGAAGACTTAATAGATTGCAGCGTTGTAAATGTTGATGGAAGTATCACTTATGGAGTCCTTAAAGACGTAATAAATACCGGATCAAATGATATTTATGTAATAAAGGACATAGAAGGCAAGGAATATCTGGTACCTATTATTCCAGGTACAATTTCAAAAGTAGACCTTGAAGAAAATTGCATTTATATTAATCCAATTCGAGGAATATTTGATGATAATTGATATTTTAACTCTATTTCCAGAAATGTGCGAAGCGGTTCTTTCGCAGAGTATAATTGGACGAGCAAGAAGTAAAAATTTAGTTTCTATAAACTGTCACCAAATACGTGACTTCGCATATGATAAGCACAAGCGAGTAGATGACACCCCTTACGGAGGAGGCAAAGGTATGCTTATGAAAGCAGAACCTATATATAAATGCTTTGAGTATATTTGCAGCTTACGAAAGACGCGCCCTTTGTTTATATATATGTCTCCGAAGGGAAAGACTTTAAATCAGGAAATGGTTAAAAGTTTATCAGGCTTTGAAAATATTGCAGTACTCTGTGGTCACTATGAAGGTGTAGATCAACGCTTAATTGACGAATTAATAGACACTGAAATATCTATAGGGGATTACGTTTTAACAGGCGGCGAAATACCTGGACTTGCACTTGTAGACTCTATGGTACGGTTGATGCCAGGAGTTCTTTCAGATAATTCTTGTTTCGAGGAAGAAAGTCATTTTAAAAAGCTTTTAGAATATCCTCAATATACTAAGCCCTATAAGTGGAAGGACAGAGAAGTTCCAGAAGTTTTGCTTTCAGGTCATCATGCAAATATAGAAAAATGGAAAAAAGAGCAATCTCTTTTGGAAACAAAAAAACTTCGTCCAGATATACTAGAAAAACTTAAATCTACTGAAAAATAATTTTTGCAGTTGGAATTAAATGGATGGTAAAATTTCATAAAAATACCTATAAATTTGATAGTTATGTATATGTAAGGTGTTCATAGTTGTTCCAAATTGAGATAAATGTATAAAATATCTTTTTTTTATTGACTAAAATAACCGTTATGCTATAATGTTTCAATAATGAAACTATTTTAAGTGCTAGAAAACAAATTCTTTTCATATTAAAAATTAGGGGGAACGCACAATGTATGTGAAAGAAGTAACAGTTAAAAATCAAGTTGGAC
This sequence comes from uncultured Clostridia bacterium, assembly GCA_946566955.1. GTDB lineage: Bacteria > Bacillota > Clostridia > Oscillospirales > Acutalibacteraceae > UMGS1491. Next base: position 20,669 of record CAMNXD010000008.1, on the reverse strand, counting down.
TTTACGCTAGACCAGCAACCTATTTTATTCAGAAAGCTAATACTTTTAAATCAACGTTATGGGTTGAAAAAGATGAAAGAAGAGTAAATGCTAAAAGCTTATTAGGGATACTATCTCTAGGAATAATCGGAGATACAACCATTAAAATAATAGCCGATGGCGAAGATGAGCAAGAAGCAGTAGATCAATTAGTAAAAATGATAGATGATGGATTCTCTGAACCACCTGAAACCAATATTGGATCTTAATATTAATGACACAGTTAAAAAATGCCCTCTCACAAAAGTAAGAGGGTAATTTAATTTATATTCTTTTTTTTACTATTTTATCCTGGCTTTTAAATATTAGATTTTCTCCCAAAACCCCTCGTACCATTGAATTGGGGTATACTGTAGTGCAGCGTCCTATTATAGTTCCAGGATTTAAAACTGCATTGCAACCTATTTCGGTGTAGTCACCTAAAACTGCGCCAAATTTTCGAAGTCCTGTATCGAGCTTTTCTCCATGGAAGTTTATACTTACATTAGATTTATCCGATTTAACATTTGAAATTATCGACCCTGCGCCGAGATGAGATTTATATCCTAAAATAGAGTCTCCTACGTAATTAAAATGAGGTACTTGAACTCCATCGAATAAAATTGAATTTTTAAGTTCAGTTGAATTCCCTACGACTGCATTTTTACCCACAATTACTGACCCTCTAATAAACGCTCCGTGTCTTATTTGAGAACCTTCTTGAATTATTGCTGGTCCTTCGATGCACGCCGAAGAATATATAGATGCCTTTTTAGAGACCCAAACGTCATCGCTTAATTTTTCATATTCATCTTGAGAAAGCTCTTTACCTATATTTAAGATAAAACTTTTTATTTTAGGAATTGTTTTCCAAGGATAAACTTCTTCATTAAATAGTTCGCTAGCTAAAGTTTTAGATACGTCCAGAAAGTTTTTGCTGGTTAAAATTTCTTTCATAAAAAATTTAAATAGTCTGGTTAAACTTCAGACTATATTTTCCTCCGCTGTAGTTTTAAAATTTTTTTATATGTGATAAGGGAAAAGATACTATAAATTCCGTGTATTCTCCGAGCTTACTACTGACTTTAATTTGACCACTATATTCCTGAACAATGTCATTTGCTATTGCAAGACCTATTCCAGAACCTTCAATACACATGTTTTGAGTTAAAGTCGAGCGGTAGTATTTGCTAAATATTTTGTCTATTTCATTTTCTGGAATTCCTATACCTGTATCACGTATTTTAATAAACACCTTACCTTTATCATTATATATGTCAATAAATACTTTTCCATGCTCTTTATTGTACTTTATAGCGTTTTCAATAATATTTGTTAAAATACGAGATATTTTATCTTCGGGTATAGAAACATAAATATCATTTGAATTGCTGTTTATAGAAATTTCAATATTTCGTTTAAGGGCAAGAGGAGTGAGCTCTTTAATATAACGATTTATTTGAATGTTTAAATTGCATGTTTTCTCTGCACTTTCCATCTGATGTTTCTGGACGCACAGTATTTCATTTACGAGTTTTAAAAGCTTTTGAGATTCAGAGAGTATAATATCATAAAATTCGAAAGTAGATTTTTCGTCATGATTTCCCTGCTTTAAAAGCTCTACAAAACCTATAATAGACGTAATAGGAGTTTTTAAATCATGCACAATATCTTTTAAATTTGAATAATCCAGTTTCTGATTCATAAATCGGAGCCTACACTCTTTACTGGTATTAAAACCACTGTAGCCGCTCTTGCACCTCTCAATCATAGCTTAAGCTTTAATATTAAAGTTCATCCTCAGAAGCGAATCTATATCCTACGCCTCGAACAGTTAATATATAACGAGGATTTTCAGGGTCATCTTCAATTTTTTGTCTCAAATACCGAATATGAACATCTACAGTTCTTGCGTCGCCGCTGAACTCTACGTCCCAAACCTTTTCCATGAGCTGATCTCTATTTAAAACTCTTCCTTTGCTGAGCATAAGTGAAGTTAAAAGATCAAATTCTTTCATAGTTAAATCAATTATTTCTCCAGCTTTAGACACGGTTCTACGTGCAAGATTTACCGTTATTCCACCACAGGTTATAATGTCATTATTTCCAGAATTTGTGTTTAAATATTCACCTCGACGAATAAGTGCTTTTACTCTTGCGCAAAGTTCTTTTAAGCTAAAGGGCTTTGTAAGATAATCGTCTGCACCCATTTCTAGTGCTAGTACGCAGTCTACCTCATCATTTCGAGCTGTTAAAACTAAAATAGGTATAGATTTAGTAGTTTTATCTAATTTCAGTCTTCCACAAACGCTCAGTCCATCCGGTGCCGGCATAACCCAGTCTAGAACTATAGCATCTGGCGAACGTCTCTGGACGGCTCTTAGAAGTTCATCTCCTCCGGAAAATTCTTGAGTTTCAAATCCATACTCTTTAAGGGCTAGTGACGCAAGCCGTCTTATATTTGGCTCATCATCTACAACGTAAACTAATCCACTTGTTGACTCTGACATAAATAAATACACGCTCCTATTTGATTTTAATAACAATAAAGTTAAAACTGACACTTAAAGTTTTTAATTCTTGGATAACTTTTAATAAATCACCAACAATTTTTAACGCTTAAGAATTATATTACAAACAAAAGGTAAAAACAAGCATTTTGAGGAGATTTGTAGCTTATGGACAAATTCTTATTGAAATCGATAATAAAAAATAAGAAAAATCAAAATAACAGTTTACAAAATTTGAAAAAAATGGGAATTTGAAGTTTTCGAGTATAAATTTATAGTATTTAGAAAGTATTAAAGTCAGATTTCCAACTTCTTTTCAAATTTACTTTTTCAGTGTATTTTTAAAAATCCTCAAACCTACTCTTGATTTCTTGAAACCTTCTAGTTTTTCTGTTAAAATTACAAGATAATAAATTTGATTAAAAATGTTGGAGGAGTTAAAGTTGCCTATAGCCTTTAGTGTCCACAATTATGCTGAGGAGCAGCGTGAGTATTGCAAAAAAATAAAAAAAATATATGAAGACTTATTTAAAGTTCAGTCACCTGTGGCTTATGTTAAAACTTATGGATGCCAGCAAAACGTCTCAGACAGCGAAAAGTATAAAGGTATGCTCAGTGAAATGGGGTTTAATATATCTGAAAACTGCGAAAACGCAAATGTAATACTTTTTAATACATGTGCTATAAGAGAAAATGCAGAAAATAAAGTTTTTGGAAACATAGGGAGAATTAAATTTTTAAAAAAGAAAAATCCAAATATGATTGTAATTCTCTGTGGATGTATGACGCAGCAGCAAAGCATCTGTGAAAAATTAAAGTCTACATATTCATTCATAGATATTGTTTTTGGAACACACGAAGCGCATAAATTCCCTGAAATAATTTATAACTTTCTAAATTCTAGAGAATTAAAATCTCCTAAGAAGTATGTTTTTTTAAATCAGGATTCAATTTTCGAAGGCGCTCCTTTAAAACGTAGCAGCAAAATTAAAGCATTTGTTTCAGTTATGTCTGGTTGCAATAATTTCTGTTCATATTGCATAGTGCCTTACGTTAGAGGAAGAGAGAGAAGTCGTGAACCCGAAAACATAGTAAGAGAGTGTAAATCCCTTATAGACTCTGGTTATAAAGATATAACTCTTTTGGGTCAAAACGTCAATTCGTACGGTAAGAATTTAGACCATAATATAAACTTCCCGGGCCTTTTAAAAAAGCTCGATAGCTTCGAGGGAGAATATAAGCTAAGGTTTATGACCTCCCATCCTAAAGACGCTACACATGAGCTATTTGATACTATAGCAAAAAGTCAGCATATATCTCATCATATCCACCTTCCGGTGCAATGTGGCAGCAATAAAGTCCTTGAAAAAATGAATAGGAAATATACGAAAGAATCTTATCTGGATATTATAAATTATGCTAGAAAGAAAATCCCAGACGTCAGCTTCACAAGCGATATAATCGTAGGATTTCCCGGTGAAGCCTACGAAGATTTTTTAGAAACAGTTGACCTTATAAAAAAAGTCCGATTTTCTTCTCTTTTCACATTTATTTTTTCTCCTCGACTCGGAACTCCCGCATACGACCTTAAGGACGAAATTTCAAAGGAAGAAAAGACCAAGTGGCTTCTTAAGCTTTTAAAAGTGCAAGAAAAAATATCCGAAGAGATTAGAAGTGAAATGGTGGGGCAAAAAGAAAGAGTTTTAGCAGAAACTTACTGCGAAGATCAAAAATATTTGATGTGTCGAACAGATGGAAGTATAATTGTTAAAGTACCTTCTGAAAGAAATTTCTCGGGTGAATTTTTAGATGCCCAGATAATAGATCACTCTAGAGAATCGCTTTTAGGTAAACTTATTTAATTTTGAAAAGGAGACGATTTTAAATGGATATAATAAGTATCGCCAGAGAACTTGGCTTCGCTATTCAAAACGACCCGGAATATATAGAGTTTAAAATGGCAGAGCAAAAGGTAGAATGCGACGCTAAGCTTCAAAAAATTATGGAAGCCTTTAAACTAAAAAAAACAGATATAAATTATGAAATCTCTAAAGATAATTCAGACAGTGAAAAAATAGACAAACTTAATAAAGAAGTGTCTGATTTATATAAACAAATCAACTCTAGTAGCAGCATGAAAGATTATAACAAAGCTAAAGAAAAATTTGACCGCAAACTTCAGATGGTAAGCCTTATTATAAATAAATCGGCTGCAGGCGAAGACCCTTATGCAGTAGACCCTATGGAAATTATAGATTGCAGCGGAAGCTGCGCTACATGCAGTGGATGTTAATAAAAATAAATTTTAGTTTGAGATGAGTGAATTAAAAGTGTTAGATGTTTCTCCTATGATGAATCAATACCTTGAAATAAAAGGTCAGCATAATGATGCTATACTCTTTTTCCGTTTGGGCGATTTTTACGAAATGTTTTTTGAAGATGCCAAGTTAGTTTCAGACGAACTCGGCTTAACTTTGACTGGGAAAAGCTATGGCAAAGATAAACGTGCTCCAATGTGCGGTATACCATATCATAGCTGTGAGTCCTATATTGCTAGGCTAATTTCTAGAGGATATAAAATTGCACTATGCGATCAACTAGAAAGTGCTGCGGCAACCAGAGGACTAGTTAAAAGAGAAGTTATAAGAGTTATAACTCCCGGCACAGTTATGGAAGAAAGCATGCTTGATGAGTCTAAAAATAATTATATTTGCTGTATTTACTATTCAGATAATTTCCCTATTGCTGGAGTTTGCTTTTGCGATGTATCCACGGGCGAACTCAAGGCTACAGAAATTTGCGGCAATAATGCTGATGTGCTTAGCCAGCTTAAGGTTGAAATAGGAAAGTTTAGTCCTAGAGAGATAATTTGTATTGTAAAAAACGAAGTGTTTGAACCACTGCATAAGTTCGTGAAAGATAAGTTAAACTTCAATATAGAGCTTTTAGAAGAAACCTTTGACCACACATATGCTAAAAGAGTTGTTGAAGAGCATTTTGAAAATGAAGATTTGAATTTTCTTGAGAAATGTGCTTCTGTAACCAGCATAGCGTATCTTCTGGAGTATTTAAAATCAACTCAAAAAGGAGATTTGAATCATATAGGATTGCCCATGTTTTATGATCAAGCTGAATATATGGGTCTTGATCTTAACACTATAAGAAATCTTGAACTTTTAGAAACTATAAGAGCTAAATCTAAAAAAGGTTCTCTTCTCTGGGTAATTGATAAAACTCGTACTGCCATGGGCAAACGCCTTTTAAGATCATGGATGGAAAGACCACTTGTTAACGTACAGAAAATTCTTTTAAGACAAGGAGCGGTTGAAGAGCTTTTTGAAGACTCTATCCTGCGAGGAAATTTAAAAGAAAGCCTTTCGAGCATTCATGATATTCAAAGATTAATGGCTAAAATATCTTATGCTTCTGCTAATGCAAGAGATTTAAAATCTTTATCTTCAGCTTTAAAAAAACTCCCAGAAATAAGGTCACTTCTTCGAAATACTACCTCTGATATGCTTCAAAAAATGTATGAAAAGCTTGATACTCTCAGTGATATTTATGATCTCATTGAAAACGCAATTGCCGAAGACCCTGCGTTTGCACTTAAAGAAGGTGGTATCATTAAAGAGGGATATAGTAAAGAAGTGGACTTAATTAGAAAAGACATGAAGGGTGGAAAAGGCATAGTTTGCGAAATAGAAGAGCGCGAACGCAAAAGAACTGGAATCTCCAAGCTTAAAGTACGTTATAATAAAGTATTTGGCTATTTTATAGAAGTAACTAACTCTTTTAAGCATCTGGTACCCGAGGATTACATACGAAAACAAACTCTTACCAACTGCGAAAGATACATAACCGAAGAACTTAAAAGCTTGGAATCTCGTATATTGCACGCAAAAGATAGAGTAAACGAGATAGAATACAAAATTTTCGAAGATATACGAGATAAAGTAGCTGAGAGCTTTTCGAGAGTTATGTCTGTGGCTAATTTAATTGCCGCTCTAGACGTCATAAGGTCACTAGCTGAGGTGTCAGTACACAATAATTACGTTAAACCTATGATGAATACCCTAGATGTCATTTCTATAAAGCAAGGAAGACATCCTGTTGTTGAATCTTTAGTCAGTGATGTTCCATTTGTTCCAAATGATCTTCTACTTGATAATAATAAAAATGTGGTAGCTATGATTACAGGTCCTAATATGGCCGGAAAGTCTACTTATATGCGTCAAGCTGCTCTTATAGTTCTTATGGCTCAAATGGGAAGTTTCGTACCGGCAACTGAAGCTTCAATAGGAATTGTTGACAGTATATTCACCCGAATAGGAGCTTCTGATGACTTGGCTGCAGGTCAATCTACATTTATGGTTGAAATGCGCGAGGTCGCAGATATACTGAAAAATTCAACTTCAAAGAGCTTACTGATTTTGGACGAAATAGGCAGAGGCACATCTACTTTTGACGGAATGAGTATTGCACGGTCCGTCCTTGAATACGTTGCAGATAAGAAAAAACTCGGAGCCAAAACGCTATTCGCAACTCACTACCACGAACTTACATCTGTTGCAAATATGTTTGATAACGTAAAAAACTATAGCGTAGCGGTGAGAAAAAAAGATGACACTATTACCTTCTTACATACTATAGTACCCGGATCTGTAGATGATAGTTATGGAGTAGAAGTTGCTAAATTAGCAGGTCTTCCAAATTCAGTTATCTCTAGATCACGAGAAATCCTCGCTCAAATAGAAAATCATATTTCCCCAAAAATCTCTGAAACATCTACTAAATCTGTTAAACGCAAAAAAACAAAGGTAACAAAAAATGAATCGCCACCTTCAGAGGTAAAAGAAATAATAGATGAACTTGAAAACATAAATATCCTTTCTCTTACCCCAATGGATTCCATGAACATACTAAATAATCTCGTAAAAAGAGCAAAGAAAACGCATTAGTATTTAAAATAAATGGAAAGCTTGAAATAAAATATGAAAAGAATTAACGTTCTAGATTTTAAAACCTCACAGCTCATTGCAGCAGGAGAAGTAACAGAAAATCCTGCTTCAGTTGTAAAAGAGCTCCTTGAAAACTCAATAGATGCTGGGTCTACCAGAATAGTAGTTGAAATTAAAAGCGGAGGGACTAAACTCATAAAGGTCTGCGATAATGGTCATGGAATTTATAGGGAAGACGTAAAAGATGCTTTTTCGCGTCATGCCACGAGCAAACTTAAAAACTCTGAAGATATAAATAAAATTTCTTCCCTGGGCTTTCGCGGCGAGGCTCTTGCATCAATATCCTCAGTTTCTAGAGTAGAGCTTATAACGAAATCCCATGGCGAAACTTTAGGGACAAGTTTTTTTGTTGAAGGCGGAATCTTTGGAGAAATCACTGATATTGGCTGTTCGGTAGGGAGCACTATTATTGTAAGGGATTTATTCTACAACACCCCTGCGAGAATGAAGTTTTTAAAAAAAGACGTTGTAGAAGGTAATAAAGTTGCATCTATTGTGGATAGAATCGCTCTTTCTCATCCTGAGATACTCTTTAAATTTATAAGAGACGGCAAAGAAACTCTTTGTACAGTTGGAGACGGCAAAATCTCATCGGATATATATTCTGTTTACGGCAAAAGCTTCTTTGAAGGCATGATTCCTTTAAAGTATTCTTCAGGAAGTATAGTTTTAGAAGGATATGTAAGTACTCCAGAAAAATGCCGCCCAAGTAAAAACATGCAGATATTTTTCGTAAATGGTAGATTTGTAAAAGAACAGCTTGTTTCTGCGGCTCTTGAAGAAGCATTTAAAAATTCTTTGATGTCTGGCAAAAACCCTTATTGTGTTATTTATTTAAATATTCCTTGCGAACTAGTGGACGTTAATGTACATCCATCTAAACGTGAGATAAGGTTTGCAAACGAAAAAGAAATCTTTGAAATAATCTATAGTGCGGTAAAAAAGGCACTTTCTGATTTTAATTTAAAAACTTCTATCATTCCTCCTGAAGATTTTACTAAGCAAAAATTATCAAATCCCTTAGAAGACTTTCAAAGTTGGCCGCAAGACTTTAAGATTAAACCTATTTTTAAAGAAGATGAAGATATATTTCAAAACTGTACTTTTAATGACTTCACGGCTTCAAAAGGTTCCTTTCCTATAAACTTAAATTCTACATTGCTTGAAATGTACAAGCCATTGGGACTTGATACCAATCTGACTTTAAAGCCGCAAGAAGGAAGAAATTTTATTTCTAATTCACCTGCACAGCTAAGCTGTGAGGAAAAACGTTCTATCAAAGATGAGCCCAGATTTTCTGGAAGTATAAAAGTTATAGGTGAAGTATTTGGATGTTATTTTGTTGTTCAGTGCGGAGAAACCCTTATTATGATAGACAAGCACGCCGCTCATGAAAGAATAATATTCGAGAAAATGAAAAAAGAAGCTCAAAAACTGGCTTCTCAAGTACTTTTAAGACCTATTCCTATAACTTTAGAAAAAGAAGAATATAGCGCTGTGATTGATAATTTAGAGCTCTTTTCGAAAGCAGGATATGAAATCGAAGAATTTGGGCCGGGTAACGTTATAGTTCGAAGTGCGCCAATGTACGAAGATTTTGATAAGTTAGAAGCCGCAGTGATAGAAACAGCAAATTACATTTTAGATAATAAAATGCATAGTGAAACCAAAAAACTCGAATGGATATATCATAGTATTTCTTGTAGAAGTGCTATTAAAGCAGGCAATAAGACGTCTCCCAAAGAAATTTATGCTCTTATCAAAGACGTTTTAAGAAGTCCAAATTTGAAATACTGTCCTCATGGGCGACCCATATATATAGAATTTAGTAAAAAACTCATCGAAAAGCGTTTCGGCAGAACTTAAAGGAGCTGGAAACTTTATGAAAGAAAAAACAAAGATTATAAGTATAGTTGGCCCAACGGCATGTGGTAAAACTAAATTAGCAGTGAGTTTGGCTTCAAATTTTGATATAGAAATAATTTCAGCAGATTCAATGCAGGTATATAAGGAATTCAATATACTAAGCGCTAAACCAACTAAAAAAGAGCGCTTTAAAGTTAGACATCATTTGATTGACATTCTCTCCGTAGAAGAAAATTACAGCGTGGCAGAATTTACAAAGTCTGCTCATAAATGCATTTTGGAGATTCGTAGTCGTGGAAATCTTCCGATAATTGTTGGAGGTACTGGACTCTACGTAGACTCTTTAATAAAAAACATAAGTTATTCAGAACCTAAAAAGGAACCTAGTCGAAAGGATTTAAAAATTCTATCAAATATTGAGCTTATGGAAATTCTTCTTAAAATTGACGGCGAAAGCGCTCAAAAGATTCATATCAACGACCATAAAAGACTTTTAAGAGCGGTTGAATTTTTTTATACTACAGGATATCCTATTTCTCGTCAGGTAGAGCTTTCAAAAAAGCTCGAGAGCCCTTATAGCGCTTGCATAATAGGGCTTAATTTTTTAGATCGCCAAAAGCTATATGAGCAGATAAATAAGAGAGTAGATAAAATGTTTAATGATGGACTTATAGATGAAGTAAAAAACGTTTATAGCAGTAAAAAAATCAGTAAAACCGCTAAATCTGCCATTGGATATAAAGAAATTATAGATTTTATAAATTCTAGCGAAAGCTTTGAAAGTGCGAAAGAAAAATTAAAACAAGCCACTCGGCGATATGCTAAACGTCAATTGACGTGGTTTCGTCGAAATAGCAGTATAAACTGGATATATATTGATAAATTTAATGATTTTTCGTGTGTTAAAGGTGAGGCTGAAAAAATTATAAAAAAATTTATGTAATGAGTGACGCTTAAAATGAAAAACTACAAATGGACAAAAAAAAATTTCTGGTCTATAACAATTGTGATTTTGTTATCTGGACTTTTTGCAGTAAGCTTATATAAGGACTCTAAAATTGAATTTTTAACTACTGAAAATAGTGAATACCACGACGTGATTTCCTCTCCTGGAATTATAGTGAGAGACGAGGAGCTTTTAGAGTTTAACAGCTTTAAAGACACAAGCAATTTAGTATTTAATTATCCGGATGGAGAAAAAATACCTAAAGACTCGGTCATTGCAACTGTCTATGAATCGGCTAAAGAAGCAAAAGAAGTTTATAGACTTCAAAACTTAGAAGAAAAAGTAAATGATTTTAAACATTTAAGTTCTTCAATACCCCATAATAGCGAAAGTATAAACGTCTTAAGCCACAGGATAAACAGCAGCATTGAAAACCTATTGACTTTAGGTTTAAATTTTGATTTCTCACGCTTTCATATTACTCACAAAAAATTATGGTATCTTTTAAATAAAAAAAGTATAGCCATGGGTAAAAACAATAATTTTAGAGCTGAAATAAGCAAGTTGGAAGAAAAAATAAAAGAGTTAGAATCAAAAAAAACGAGCGGTATTTTAGATATATGTAATTCATGCTATGGAAGATTTATAAGGTATACCGACGGTTTCGAAAAGTCTTTTGACTGCAATAGACTTTACGACTTGAAAAATCCCTTGGACGCTCAGCCGGAAATTTATGATTTTAAACCCCTCGGAAAGATAATTAAATCAGAAACCTGGTATGCAGTTTTTACCGTTTCAAAAGCGGAAGCCGAAAGAATACAAAAAGCTTCAAGCTTGAACTTAAGTTTAACCGGAGTTGACTCTATTAGTCTGCCTGCTAAACTAGAGTCCGTAAGTTTATCTGGAAACAACTGCACTTTAGTTCTATCTTGCGATAGAATGAATCAAAGTATTGCATACTTAAGAAAAGAAACTTTTAAAATCGAGATGGGAATTTATCCGGGAATGAAAATAGATAAACGTGCACTACATAAAAATGTCGATAGTGATTCCGTTGGTGTTTATGTTAAATATGGAAATTACTTGAAATTTAAAAATGTTGATATACTTTTTGCAGATTCAGATTTCGTTGTATGTGATTACGGTTTTGATCACTATAGCGACGAAAACTATCTTCAGCCTGGAGATAAAGTTGCATATATGGGAAAAAATCTATTTGAAGGTAAGCATATTTGATATATATAAACTGGAATAGCATTTTGAACTCATGAAATTTTTATTAAATAAAGTGTGTCTGTATTGACATTCATTAACATTATCTGGATAATTAACTTTGTATCATGTATATTTTTAAAAAGATACGCTTTTTTATATTAGTCAATCTGATAATTATTGAAACAAGGAGGAATTTTAAAATGTCAGGAATTATTGAAAAGTTTAAGGAAATGTGGAATCCATCGGAGGAATATGAACAAGACGTAAAGGAAGAGGAAGTTTCTTATCAAAGCCAAGTAGAACCAAAGAAAAACGACACCGGAAAAGTCGTTAGTATAAATTCTCATTCAAAGCTCAAGGTTATACTCTCTCGCCCTGAGCGCTTCGGAGAAGAAATAAAAAATATAGCAGACGATCTACTAAAAATGCATCCTGTAGTACTTAACCTTGAAGTAACACCTAAGTCCGAGTCTAGAAGACTAGTTGACTTTCTAAGTGGAATCGCCTATGCAATTGGTGGAAAAATCAAAAAAGTTTCTAGCGATACGTTCGTTGTAACTCCGTGTAATGTGGATATTGAAGGGGAAGATTTATTAAGTGAGGTTGAAAGTCAGGGAGTCTATTTTTAAAATAATACTTTTTGTTTCAGGGAGTGAGACTATTGCTTAGTTTAGAAGATATTAAAAACATAAGCTTTCGTAGAGCCGGCTTTGGAGGGTATAAGCCAGAGGATGTTGATGATTTTATAGATAAAATTCAAACGTCTTATGAAGAGATAATACGTGAAAGACAGAATCTGAATTTAAGAATTCAAAAGCTCGAAGAAACAGTTAAGAAATTTCACGACGAAGAAAGCTCTATAAGAGACGTCCTTTTGAATTTAAAAGGCATTACCGAAAAATCTTTAAGCGAAGCAGAAACAAAGGCTAAAGATATAATTTCCCAAGCTGAGCATACGTCGGAGCAAATGATTTCAACCGCAAAAGAAAAAGTCTCCGTTCAAGAGGAAATATCCCGAAGCTTGAAACAAGAGTCTAGCAGGCTTAAAGCCCGTTTGGAAGAAATATATAAAGAACATCTGGAAGTAATTAAAAAAATCCCTTCTATTGAGTTTTTCGAAACTTCTAAAAAAGAAACACCACAAGAAGAAAAGCTTGACTTAGAAGTTTCTAATAAATTAAATAGTGTTATAGGTGGAATGCGCGAAGATTTGAAGCAAAATTATAATTTAAAATTGCAGGGTTTTAAAGATCTAAATTATCAAGCTCGTAAACCATATAGAGAAATATTTAAAGAAAAAAATTAAGTCGCCCGATTTTTAAAAGCTAAGGAGTGAATTTTTTTTATATTATTAGGTGGGGTTTATATTGATATTTTTCTGGTTATTCATTTTTTTAATTCCTTTAGTAGATTGCTTTTTAAAATCTAATGTTAATAATATGGCGGGAAATACCGAGGTACTAAATACTCGATTTTTAAATATAGTAAAAATTAGAAACTTTGGATCCGCTTTAGGTATTTTCAAAAATCATCCTCATTTTGTATTGGTGTCAACGGCACTGATTATATGTTTATTAATCAGCATGGTGTTTATAAAGAAAGTAAAAAATAAAGTACTTCTTTTATCTATTTCATTTATAGCAGGAGGGGGAATAGGTAATCTTATTGATAGACTATCCGTTGGATATGTTACGGATTATATTAAAATAAAGTTTTTCCCACCAGCATTTAATTTATCTGATTGTTTTATATGTCTGGGAGTAATGCTATTTATAGTCTACGCTCTAAAAGATCAAGCTTGATCTTTATCATTTAGCTTATTGCATAGATTTGAAATTTCTTCAAGAGAAGAATTTAGGTATCTCCAAGAATATAAAACTACCCCTTGGTATTTTAGTCCTTTCATTATTTCTAGTTCTTTAGTAAGTACATCTTTATTATTTTTCCAGGTGCCGCCATCGAGATCGGTCCCGGCTTTGTATAGAGCTAAGCCACCATAAAGTTTTACAGAGCTACCTTTAAGCGTTTCTTTCCACGTTTTCGCAACTTTCTCAAAAGGCATAACTTTATAGTCTAAGCTCCAATAGATTTGAGGGCAAATATAGTCCAGAAGCGGTGTAGATATACTGCAAAGCTCAGAAACGTCTACTCCAATCTCACTGCATTCCTCCAGGTTGCCAGGAGGGGATATGCCGAAAATAATATTTTTATTTATAGATTTTATTTCACTGTATACCCGTCTCAAGAGATTGGTTATATTTTTCTTTCTCCAATGCAAAATATCCATTTTATTTTCTTTATCCTCGCTGCTGCTTAAATAATTTTCAAACGCAATATCTTCTTTAGAGCTTAAACATTCAAACTGAGGGTAAAAGTAGTCATCAAAGTGAATTCCATCGACTTTATAATTAAGTGCTACTTCTCGAACTCCTTCTAAAATCAAATCCTGTGTTTCTTTAAATGCGGGGTTTAAAGACGTCCCTTTGCTATGATGTAAAAAATGCTTGTTGGCATCGAGTTTTTTATCACAAAATTCTCTAGAATCGCCTGGAAATTTAACTCTTAAAGGATTAATCCAAGCGTGAAATTTTAAACCATTTTTATGCGACGTCTCTATCATGAATTCCAAAGGATCGAATCCTGGGTCCTTACCTTGAACGCCTGTTAGCAAATGAGACCATGGGAAAACTTTTGAGGGGTAAAACGCATCGCAATGAGAACGAACGTGAACAAAGATCTGGTTCGCATTAAACTCTTTAGATTTTTCTATAATCTGATTGAATTTTTCTTTGAATATTTTTTCGGTGTTAGTATTTGAAAGTATTTGTAAATCCAAGTAGGGCACCCATACCCCTATAATTTCATCAGAGCTTGAGTTTAAAGAAGAGCTGCTTACGGAAGGTGGGGTAGACTGATTAATCGAAGGGGCTTGAGCATCTAACGAGTCTCTGATGCTACTACTTCTATAAAACGTTAGAGCTAGTGCTATAAATAAAGCAGAGGACACAAGCATTACGCTACATCTGTATTTACTAAAAATGTACACTGTTATTCATACCTTTAAGTTTTTTAATAGTTTCTCTAGTGTTAGAAGACTTAAATATACATGTTCCGGAAACGCATATATCCACGGGATAATTTTTAATTAGTTTTATAGTTTCAAGATTTATTCCTCCATCTAGCTCAATGAAAACGTTTAAGTCTCTTTTTAAAATTTCTTTTTTTAAAGCTAAGACTTTTTCCATCTGATTTGACATAAAATCTTGTCCGCCGAATCCAGGTTCCACAGTCATAATTAAAACTAAATCAACAAGATTTAAATAGGGGAAAATAAGGTCTATAGATGTCTTAGGTTTTATAGAAATCCCCACTTTTTTTCCGCACTGTTTTATTTTAGAAATGGTTTCTTCTACTTTGCTTTGAGATTCCAAATGAAATGTTATTATGTCGGCGCCTGCGTCCACAAAATTAGATATGTACTTGTGAGGGTGCATTAGCATAAGATGTACGTCAAAAGGAAGCTTAGAGAGCGGTCGAAGGGATTTAACAACTGCTGGGCCAAAAGAAATATTTGGAACGAAGTTTCCGTCCATTATATCCAAGTGGATTAAATCAGCACCTGCGTACGATATTTTCTTTATTTCTTTTTCCATATTTGTAAAATCACATGCTAGCATTGAAGGAGAAATTTTCATATATCTTCCAACTTTCTATTTTTTATATATTGATAACTTTGTTTTTCAGACATTTTTCTAAATATTTGTGAGCGGTTATTGCTAAAGCTGTGTTTATCACAACTTTAATTACATTATATGGTAAAATTATAACATATAGTAAAGAGTTTATTAATCCTTCAGAAATAGAAAAGAAGTTAATCCAAAAAAACTGATTTAAAATTATTTTCACAGCTACGCAGCTTAAAATTCCTAAAGAAATTAATATTAATCTATAAAAAACTGGAAATTTTTTTTCTCTAAAAACTCCTAAAGCCAAAATCATAATTATTGATGTAGACCTCATGATTAAACCTATAAGTCCAGTGGAGCTAAATAGCATTGCCCGAATTATGGATACGATTATAAAAACACTTATACCTGACGGAACTCCTGAAATTAAAGCCGCGAGAAATATTGGCGCATCAGAAAAATCTGCTCGCAAAAAAGGAAATATCGGAAATATTGCTAGGTTCCCTAAAAACACAAGCACTAATGAAGCTACGGATAACATAGCATTATATACTATAATGGATACTTTATTCTTTAACGTCAAAAAACCACCCCCACCCAGACAAAATATTCATTTTGTCTGGGTGGAAATACACCCTTAAACAAAACAAATATTTTACTACCTCACTTGAAGGATTTAAAAATAAAAGTTATAATGCTACTTAGTATAATACCAATTAAAAAAATTAAAAAGGAGCATAAATTAAATGGTCAAAAAAGTAAATCTATTATTTGCTTTAACTTTATTATTTATTTTTTCGGCAATTCATGTTTTTGCTGAAATTCCCGAATCAACTGTGTCTTTAGCTCAAAAATACGGTATAAGCTCTGAAGAGCTGCACTCGAAATTAAAATCATCTGAAACTGATCGTGAACTTGAATTAATCCCCATGACTAAAGAACATTTGGATTTTTATGTGAACCTTTATTCTAATCCTGAAAATAAAGAATATATGAAATATTATGGCACGGGTTTACGTAAAAGCAGTAAAATTGCTGAAGATGAATTTGAAAAACGCCTGTCAAGAATGTGGGACGAAAAATTGCCCACATCTTTAGCCTTTGTTTTAAAATATAATGATAATTTAGCAGGATTTATAAGCGTGGGATCATTAACGCTCGGCTCAGCGACATCTTCAAACCCTGCTATATCTCGTGTTATAGACAAAAACTATGCAGGTAAAGGGTTAGGAACTTTTTGCGCTAAAACAGTTGTTTCAGTTTTACAGAAATTGAAAGATCTAGGATTTTATGAATATACTTCCTTAGTTTCAACTAGTGATCCAAATAATATCGCTTCTCGAAGCTCAGCAATAAAAGCCGGTTTTAAGCAAACGAGTCAAGAACCTGTAAAAACTTGCTTTGGCCTCAGAAACGTTTTTGAATACGAATTTTCTTAGTAAATTAAATTTATGGTATTATACTAAAATAATAATTTTCAGCCAGCTTAAGCCATTGCTTTGCTAGGCTATTTTTTTATATATCAAATTGATATTTTTAATGCTTCTTTATATAAATCTATATTGAATTGTTTCTTTAAATTCAAAGATTCTTCAATGCCGTAAGTTACTACTCTATCGCATTTGACTGCAATGGCCCTACTTTCTGAATCTTCAATCAAAGTCTTTACCGCTTTCATACCCATAGTGCTTGCAAGTACTCTGTCTCTTAGCGTCGGTGAGCCTCCTCTTTGAACGTGCCCAAGAATAGTAAATCTCGCCTGTACGCCCGTTTCAATTTGTATTTGACTTGCAATTTCCATAGTCTTTTCGCATCCTTCAGCAATAACAACTATAAAATGTCTGCGTCCAATATTTTGGGTATACTTTATTCGTTTAATAACGTCTCGCTGAAAGTCATACTCTACTTCTGGAACTAAGATTGCCGTAGCTCCTACCGCTATTCCTATATTAAGGGCGATATCACCGCACTTCCTCCCCATGACTTCCACAACACTGCATTTATCATGAGAGCGAGCAGTATCTCTAAGTTTATCTACCATTTCTACTCCAGTATTCATAGCTGTGTCGAACCCTATGCAATAACTAGTACTCGATACATCATTATCTATAGTAGCTGGAATGAATATGCACCTTATTCCGTTATCCATAAGGTCTTTAACTCCCTTTAGGCTTCCATTCCCTCCAATAACCACTACTGCGTCTAGTTTATTCTTTTTACATACCTCTACAGCGTCTTTAATCCCTTTCTCGGTTTTAAACTCTTTATCTCTTGAACTATATAAAATTGTTCCACCACGGTGAAGTATATCAGATACAGTTCTTAAGTTCATTTCTATAATGTCGCCTGTTCTAAGTCCAATGTAGCCCCTTTTAATGCCCCAGACATTTATTCCCTGCTCTATGGCAAGGCGAGTAACAGCCCTTATAGCTGAGTTCATTCCCGGGGCGTCACCTCCACTGGTTAAAATCCCTATATTCTTTATGCTCAATTTACTCACCTGCTAATTAATAATCTTTCGGCCGCCTTGGCAATCGCTAATTCCTCGTTGGCAGGTACTACAACTACTTTTATTTGAGAACCGCTCGAGGAAATTATTCCTTTTTTACCCAGTACCGTACTTCCATTTTTGAATTCATCTAGCTTAGCGCCCATAAAGTAAAAACTTTCGCATATCTTCTGACGATAAATCCATTGGTTTTCCCCTATACCTCCCGTAAAAATAAGTAAGTCACATCCACCCATTGAAGCAATATATCCTCCAATGAATTTAATAATTTGGTATATCATCATCTCTTGCGCAAGAGCAGATTTTGCATTTCCTGTTTCCTGGGATGACGTCACATCCCTCACATCACTTCCAATACCCGAAATCCCTTTAATTCCAGAATGCTTATTTAGTATCTCACTAACTTCTTCTAAAGAAAGTGATTCACACTCAGCCATACTAAACACTACAGAAGGATCAATAGATCCGCAGCGAGTCCCCATCATAATTCCATCAAGGGGAGTCAAGCCCATGCTAGTGTCTATTGCTTTTCCGTTTTTGATAGCAGTGATGGACGAGCCATTTCCTAAATGACAGCTTATAATCTTTAAACTTTGAATATCTTTATCTAACATCTGAGCCCCAATTTCAGCTACATATTTATGTGACGTTCCATGAAAGCCGTATTTTCTTATATTGTATTTTTGATAGTACTTATACGGAATAGGATAAAAATAAGCTTTAGGAGGCAAGGTCGAGTAATAAGCAGTATCAAAAACTGCAACTTGAGGTATACTCTTTTTAAAAAGCTTTTTGCATACTTCAATTCCAAATAAATTTGCACTGTTATGAAGAGGAGCTAGTTTAACTAAAGATTTTATTTTTTCTATAACGTCGTCGGTTACAAAAACTGGATTTTTAAAGTAGCTTCCTCCATGAACTACTCGATGCCCTATCGCTGAGATTTCATCAATGCTTTTAACCGCTCCATGAAAACCGCTGGAGACTAAATCTTTTATGTATTCAAACGCTTCATCATGGCTTTTTATTTCGTGATTCTTGCTAATTGATAAAGAAGTAGTTTCATGAGAAAATTTAGAAGCCGTTCCCCCTATTTCTTCAATTTTTCCTTTACATATAGACTGCTCAGTTTTCGTGTCTATAATTTGATACTTCAGTGACGAACTACCTGAATTTAAAACGAGAATTTTCATTTAAAATCACTTCCATTCAAATTAAATTTTAAAATATAAACTTTATTTGTTTACGGCTGAAGTTCCTTTTTCGTGTAAGAAAGTAGCCTCGAGGTCAGAAATATGAAGTTTTACGCTTAAGGGGAATTTATCAAAAGCCAAGCTAACTGAAAAACTTCCACCCTTTACGCACTCATCAAAGCCACCCATGTGCCACCTTATAGCCATAGCTTCTTGAGTTTTGAGTCTCATAAATCTTTCTATCAGAAAAACGGATTTTTCTCCATGTCCATAAGGGAAAGCGTCTTCTATCAAATAAAAAGGCACTTGTTCCCAAACACCTGTATGTTCATTTTTTACATTTTTCTTAGACGACTTATAGTAATGGACTTTACAAATGTCATGCAGTAGAGACACTATTGTAAAGCTCTCTAGATTGTCTTCCTTAGGGTCATAATATTTTTCAATCAGAACCTTGTAAACGTTTAAGCTATGTTTTAAAAGACCTTCTTCGCATGCGCAGTGATATTTAGTACTCGCAGGAGCGGTGAAAAAATCAGTTGAAATGATCCATTCAAGCAGTTTTTTACTTCCTTCTCTTTTGATATTTTGATTAAATGTATTTATAAATTCTTCTTTTAAAGTCAATTTGAAATACCTCCTATTTTTTAACTTGTTTATTATACCATTTCAGGATTTTTTTATATACTGTTTTATTTAATTCTTATGCATATATAAGTCGTGCGTTGACAATAATAAACGACGGAGGTGCAACGAGATATGAATAATTCAAACGATAATGAAAAAGCTAAAAACAAAGAAAAACCCGAAAAAAACCCCAAATTTTATGTTGCTCTACTAGTATGTTTAACTGCGATTTCGGTTGCAGGGTGGTCCACCTACAAGACTGTTAAAAATTTTATTGTTCCTCAAAAAACAGCTTCCTCAAGTCCACGAATATCAAGAGCAAAAGAAAATCCTACTTCCAAGGAAGTTGATAAAACAAACATTCTTGACACCGAGCATCCGGAAAACACTAGCAAAAATAATAAACCCATTCCGTATGAAAAGAAATCTGCTTCCGCTGCTCCGGCTAATCCGACTAATGTAAACCCAGAAAACGAAAAAGTACAAGCAGTATGGTCAGAAAAAACCGAGCCTCTTAGTATAGCGTATCCTTGTACTAGTACAGTTACAAAAGAGTTCAGTGAAGGAACTCCAGTATATTCTAAAACACTCGGTGACTGGAGATGCCACGAAGGAACAGATTTTAAAGCGGAAAAAGGAAGTAAAGTAAGTGCAATTACAAGTGGAGTTGTAACGGATATTTACGAAGATTCTTTATATGGAACTACTGTTGTGATTTCACACGATGCTCAGTTCACTGCATATTATTCGGGTTTAAATGAAAATGTACCTGTAAAAAAAGGCAGCAAAGTAAAAGGCGGAGAAGAAATTGGGTCCATTGAAAAAGTCCCCTGTGAGCTTCTCGAAGAATCTCATTTACATTTATCCATAAACAAAGACGGTAAATTTATAGACCCACTGCTCATACTTGACAAAGAAGTTTAGATAAAGATCTTCCAAAAAGGAAGATCTTTTTTATGCTTACGTTTTAACTCAAAAAGGCAAGTACATGATATATAAAGTGAATATATACTTAAAGTCCCCGATATATATATATATATATATATATTGCACAAACTATACAGTTAAAAACAATCAAACA
>CAMNXD010000007.1 GCA_946566955.1 uncultured Clostridia bacterium | reverse complement strand
TCTTATAGCAACTATCTCTTATAGCAACTATCTCTTATAGCAACTATCTCTTATAGCAACTATCTCTTATAATAGCATATTTTAATAAAATTGTCAACCTAGAGTCTTTATTATTTCAGCAAATTTAGGATTTAATTCTTTTTAACGATTTTTGTAAGTAAAATTTAGAAAACAAAGCCTTAATGTTTTTTAAAAAGTCTAAATCCTACTAAAATTTATATTCTTAGAGAAACTTAAACAAACTAGAAATAAAATAAGCACTATAAAAAGCGCTTATCTTTTTAAATATCTAACATTCTCCGGCAATAAACCGAGAAAGAAAATTTTTGGTTCTTTCATGCTGAGGACTTACTAAGATTTTGCTCGGTGGACCTTCTTCGCAAATAACGCCTTGATCCATAAAAGATATTTTCGTTGAGACTTCTTTTGCAAAGGCCATCTCGTGAGTAACTATTATCATGGTAAGTCCTAGGGTTGCTAAATTCTTCATAACCTTTAAAACTTCTCCTACCGTCTGGGGGTCGAGTGCAGAAGTTGGCTCGTCAAAAAGCAGTACCTTTGGCTGCATAGATAAAGCTCTCGCTATCGCCACTCTTTGTTTTTGTCCGCCCGAAAGCTGCCGGGGTTTAGCATCAGCAAACTTTAGCATTTGAACTTGGTCTAAAAACTTTAAAGCGATTTTTTTTGATTCGCTTGCCTTTTGCTTTAAAACTTTTATAGGTCCAACCATACAATTTTCCACTACGCTTAAATTATTGAAAAGATTAAATTGCTGAAAAACCATCCCTACTTTTGAGCGATAGTAGTCAATGTTATATTCGGGAGATAAAATATTCTTTCCTTCGTAAATGATTTCTCCTGCATCTGGAGTTTCTAAAAGGTTTATGCACCTTAAAAAAGTAGACTTTCCTGAACCTGAAGACCCAATTATACAAGAAACGTCTCCTTCATCTATGCTATAATTAACATCGGCAATTATTGGATTGCCTCCAAAAGATTTTTTTAAATTATTAATTTTAATTATATTTTTAGACATCTCTTTAATTCACCCTATTTCTTTAAACAAGCACTTGAATCTACTGATAATTCGGGATTAAACTCTTTAGATCCATCCATATGTTTTTCTAAGCATCTTACTAGCCTCGTAACAATGAGAGTTAAAATAAAGTATATAATCGCCACAATTATAAACGTTTCATAAGTACGGTATATAGCTCCTTTTATCGACTTCGTCACAAAAAATAACTCCGTTACGGATATAACGTTTAAAACAGAAGTATCTTTAATATTTATAATAAGCTCATTACATGTTGCAGGAAGAATGTTTCTAATAGTCTGAGGTAAAATTATGTATATCATTGCTTGCCAATGACTCATTCCTATAGACTTTGCCGCTTCCATTTGACCAGAATCAATGCTTTCGATTCCGCCTCTTACTAGTTCCACCATATAAGCACCTGTGTTTATAGACACGATTATAAGTCCTGCTACAGTGGGACTAAAATTAATCCCCATAAATTCTTGCATCCCAAAGTACATTACTATCGCTTGAACCATCATAGGAGTTCCTCTAAAAACTTCAACATATAAAGTTATGGCAAAGTTAAGAATAATTCCAAAAAATCTCTTAAAACCCTTGCTTGGCAGTGGAGTTTCTCTCAAAGACCCTAAAGCTATGCCAATTAAAAATCCAACTGCTGTCCCTATAAATGATATGAGCAAGGTTACATATAAACCTCTTAAAAACCATGTACCGTAGTTTTGTAATATAAAAACAATCCACGAAAAAAAAGTTTTTTCCATAATTTAATCCCTCGCTTTCTTAATAACTAAATTAAATTTTAGCGGTTTAATCCACTATGCAAGATTTTTTTACTGCTTTTTCCATTAATTCATTTTTTGTTTCTTCGCTTATGTCTGCAAGTACTTCATTTAGCTTATCTTTTAAACTGCTACCCTTTCGAATTCCAATTGCGATTTGTACGTCCTCTTGAGAATATTTAAAACCTTTACCTTCCTCAAAGTCTATATAGGTCAAACTTGGATTCATATGCACTGCCGTCAAGGCAGCAGGTTTTTCGCTTACATAACAATCAATCTTTCCGGCATTTAAAGATGAAATAATAGACGAAAAATCGTCCATAGGAACTTGCTTATCCGCGCCCTTCATTTGATCAATAAAATTGTAGTGCAAAGTTCCTATTTGTCCAGTAACTTTAGCCCCCGCAAATTCATCTATACTCTTTGCGTTTTCATATCTGCTACCCTTTTTTAAAACTATAACTATATGAGAATTATAATAACTGTCTGTAAAATCGATTGATTGCTTTCTCTCTTCAGTAGCAGACATACCTGCTATAATTGCATCTATTTTACCGGAAGTCAAAGAAGGAAGAAGTCCATCCCATTCAACTTTAACGATTTCTAATTCTTTTCCTAAACACTTGGCAATATGCTGGGCAATGTAAACATCATATCCACTAGCATACCACCCACCTGAAATTTTTACAGCTTTTTCTTCAAAGTTAGGTTGAATCCAATTGAAAGGAGCGTATGAACATTCCATTCCTACTTTCAGCTTATCTTTAGAAGCTTCAGTATTTCTAGAGCAGCCCGTGAGCAAGAGTGCCAATCCAATACCGCAAACTGCTCCGCAAAGCTTAATTATACTCTTAATGCATTTCATTTAAACAGTCCCTTCTTAGAAGCAGTTTTCTATTTCCTACCATAAAATATGTGCAACTGGAATTAAACTAGTTGCACATTTACGTACTAAAAATAATCCAGATTAAGACTATTTATTTTTACGTTTATTTTTTATCTTTTGATTTCTTGGAATGGCATTCACAACTTTCGTCGCAGTCACAGCTGCAATTTTCATCGCAATTACATTCGTCACCGCAATCGCAGCCACAGTCGCAGCAACATTCATTGCCAAGCTCTTCTAAATCAAACTCTAGTAACTCTCCGCAGTTAGGACAGTTCATTTCTTCATCGAGCAGCGAATCCTCACACAAACAGATTTTTTCATCGCACTTGGGGCAAATTACTTCATAGCAGTTATCATTATCATCACAGTCGCAGCATTTACAGCTATTTCCTCCTAGTTTGCACTCTACTGCAGATAAGTCTTCATCCATAACCTCAAGTTGCTCTAAAACCCCATCCATATCTTCTTCTAAGTCTTCAAAGGAAATAGACATATTATGAAGTAAATCCACGATACCCTTTAGTAATTTAGTTTCACCACTTTCTTCATCTAAATCCAGACCAGATAACATTCCTTTTAAGTATGCTGCTTGCTCTTTGATAGTCATTTAAAATTCCTCCTAAAAATTAATAATAATATTGTTATGCTCGCTCTATATATTCACTGGTGCGAGTATCTACTCTTATCTTTTCTCCTTCTTCAATAAAGAGCGGAACCTTAATTTGTGCGCCAGTTTCCAAGGTAGCAGATTTAGTGGCATTGGTAGCGGTGTCTCCTTTAAAACCAGCATCGGTTTCGGTCACAACAAGTTCTACGAATAAAGGTGGCTCTACACAAAATGCATTTGATTTGTAGGAAAGCACTTTGCAAGTCATATTTTCTTTAACGAATTTAAAGCCATCACCTAAAATCGATGAACTAATAGGTATTTGCTCAAAGGTATCATTGTCCATAAAATAATAAAGGTCCCCGTCGCTATAAAGATATTGCATATCTTTTTTCTCAATAAATGCTTCCGGATATTTATCATTAGGATTAAACGTGCGCTCAGTTACTGCTCCTGTGATAACGTTTTTTATTTTAGCTCTAACAAAAGCTGCTCCTTTCCCCGGCTTAACGTGCTGAAACTCAACGATTGAGACTACATTTCCATCAATTTCAAATGTGGAACCATTCCTAAAATCTCCTGCAGATAACATAAGATTCCTCCCGTAAAAAATAGGCAAAATAAGTTATAACTAACCAGTAATCATTATGCTAATGACCCCGATAGCATGCATTTAAATTGCATACATGTTTAGTATACAACAAAAGCAAAAACTTTTCAACAGTACGCTTCAAATTTTTATAAAATAAGCTTTTTATTACAAATTTTTCTATAACAAATTCCATTTTAAACTATTACGCTTCAATATATCCAACTTTTAAAGTCACTTTTGCACAAACACTGCACGTAAAATTTAGCAGTAAACTTTTTAAAAAAATCATGTATAAATCGGTTAAGCTATTAGGTACAATCACTCTTTCAAAATCTTATTTACTCCTTTTACTACCTATAAAGGGAATTCTTTATTCATTATTTCGTTCGCGCACTCTTCACAGCACTCCTGACGTAGACGATATCTTTCCCGCCCTTCTTCCGACATCTCATAAAATATGTTCGTATTCCGCACAAATCTTTTACCATACTTTTTACATACTTCGACTGCATAACTAGTTTTATAGACTCTAGGATACTCAGTGCCTGGAAAGAATTCTTTAACTTCTTTGGCACTAAGTTATCCCCCCGTTTATCTTCTTCTCTATTTTGCTTTAAAAATAGAGGGATCGCTGTATATTATTTCGTTCGCGCACGGTTCGCAGTGCTCCTGCTTTATATTATTTATTTTACACCCTCCGTCCGGATCTATATGAGTTAGGGTTGTATTCCGCACAAATCTTTTACCGCACTTTTTACATACTGCAACTTTAAAATTTCTTTTTGCAACCTCTGGATACTCAGTACGCGGAAAGAACTCTCTAAGTTCTTCATCGCTAAGTTGTCCACCGCTTACTTTTTCAACTTCGTCTTCATTTAATGATCTAATTTCTTTGTTTTCATCCATAAAATATTACCTCCCAAAAATTTTTATTTGCTTTTAAAATATCACTGCCAAATATCAGTAGCAGCGATATAAATATATTATATAAACTTATTTGTAAAAGTCAAGTGTTTTTAATTAATTCAACCAATTTTTTTTCTATTTCTTGAGCATTTCCACGACCTTTAGTTTGCCTCATTACGCTTCCTAAAATTGCCTTGAGGGCTTTTTCTTTACCGGAAACATAGTCTTTAACGGCAGATTCGTTATTTTTAACGGCATCTTTGCAGAGGCGCTCAACTTCCTCTTTGGAAATTCCTTGCATATCGCTTTCGGAAATAAATTCGCCGACTCCTTTACCTGTTTTAAGCATTTTCGCTAAAGTCTTTTTTGCTAAATTCATATTGATTTTATTTAGCTCAACTAGCTTTACAAGTTCCTCGAGCTGAACAGGGGTTATTGAAATATCAAAATTTTCCTTTTCTGACTCCGTCTCGATACTTCTAAAAATTTCTCCTATAATAAAATTAGAAACTATTTTTGGGGACTTAATCTCCTTTGATGCAGCTTCAAAAAAATCAGCAACATTTTTGTATTTAGTAAGTAAATCGGCGTCAGCCTCAGATATACCTAAAGTCTCAGTGTACCTTTTAAACCTGCTTTCGGGCATTTCTGGTAAGGACTTTTTAATTTTTTCAACATCCTCAGAACTTAAAATTATTTCCACTAAATCTGGATCTCCGAAATAGCGGTAATCATGAGCATCTTCTTTTTCTCGCATACTTTCCGTAGAGCTTTTAGACTCATTGTAGCGAAGCGTTTGCTGAACCACTTTTCCTCCATCTTCTAAAACATCAATTTGTCTTTCGTATTCATAATCAATGGCTTTAGTCATAAAGGTGACGGAGTTCATATTTTTTATTTCTGTACGGGTTCCAAGACTATTACTTCCAAAAGGTTTAACCGAAATATTGACGTCACATCTCATAGATCCTTCCTGCATTTTGCAGTCCGAAACTCCTGCATACCTTAAAATGTTTTGCAGCTTCTCCACATATTCCTTTGCTTCTTCAGAGGAGCTTATATCTGGTTCGGTTACAATCTCAATTAAAGGTACTCCGCCTCGATTATAGTCTATATAAATTTCCGAAGGTTTATAAGCTAGCTTTCCAGCGTCCTCTTCCATATGGATTCGATTTATTCTTATCTTTTTTCCACTCGAAAGCTCAATATAGCCATTTTTACAAATAGGTAAATCGTACTGAGAAATTTGATAAGCTTTAGCTAAATCGGGATAAACATAGTTTTTTCTATCCATCTTGGACCTAAAGTTTATAGTGCAGTTCGTTGCAAGGCCTGCCTTGATGGCAAGATTCACAACTTCTCTATTTATCTTCGGAAGAGTTCCAGGGTGGCCAATACATATCGGACAGCAATGCGTATTTGGTGAAGCTCCGAAATCGTTAGCGCAACTACAAAAGATCTTTGTTTTGGTCGCAAGTTCCACATGAGTTTCTAAACCTACAACTAACTCATATTTCATATTTTTACCCCCATACTTGGCGTTTTTATATAATTAAAATTCGTCACTAGTTCAAATTGATGAGCTGCATTTAAAATTTTTGCTTCTGAAAACTTCTTTCCTATAAGCTGCATCCCTATAGGTAAATCATTGGAGTCAAAGCCACAAGGAATAGATACCCCCGGAAGTCCTGCTATATTCACCGGTACAGTACATATATCGCAAAGATACGCTTCATCCGGACTACTATATTTTTTGTTTGCAGGAAAAGCCGTAACAGGTGAAGTTGGAGTTAAAAGTATATCAAACGTATTAAATGCTTTATCAAATGCCCTAGAAATTAAACCCCTTAGATTTTGTGCTTTTTTGTAATATGCATCATAGTAACCAGAACTTAAAACGTAGTTTCCAAGTAGTATCCTGCGCTTAACCTCTGCTCCGAATCCTTCGCTTCGAGTTTTAGAAATCATCTCGTTTACATCCGTGTAATGTGAAGTTTTATAGCCATACCTTATGCCGTCAAATCTTGAAAGATTTGAAGAAGCTTCCGCACACGCTAAAATATAGTACACGGGTAAAGCCGCCTTGACTTCTGGAATACTAAATTCTTTAATTTCGCAGCCCAGTGATTTATAGTGCTCAAGCGCTTTTTCTAAAGATTTACGAACCTCTTCGTCTATGCCATCATAGTACTCTTTAGGAATACCTATTTTTAGTCCTTTAACACTTTTAGTTAGAGATTCATAAGTTTTAAGTGAATTTGCTTTTGGATTCGAGGTAGAGTCTAAAGGGTCATACTTAGCGATTTCATCAAATACAATCGCAGCATCTTCAACAGTTTTGGCAATAGGACCTATTTGATCAAAGCTAGAAGCGTACGCCACTAAACCATATCTCGACACTGACCCATATGTAGGCTTGAGCCCTACAAGTCCGCAAAAACTAGACGGCTGCCGTACCGAACCACCGGTATCTGATCCAAGACCGTATGCTGCAATATTTCCAGCTACTGCTGATGCAACTCCACCGGAGCTACCGCCCGATACATAGTTTAAATTGTGAGGATTTTTTGCTCCCCCTATAAATGAAGTCTCGCAAGAAGAGCCCATTGCAAATTCGTCCATGTTAGTTTTGCCCAGCAAGACTGAGTTTTTACTTTTAAGAGTATTCCACACGGTGGCATTATAAATGGGTTTGTAGCCCTTTAAAATTCTCGACCCACAGGTAGTCTCGATTGCTTTAGTGGAGATATTATCTTTGAGGGTCATTGGAATTCCCTCGAGAAGTTCGAGTTTTTCACCGGAGCGTATTTTTTCATCAACCTTTTCTGCAGATTTTAAAGCTTTGTCTTTGCAAACTGTAATATAAGCATTAAGAGAGCTAGAGCTAATTTGATTTAAATAATTTTCCGTCAATTCTTTGCAAGAAAGTTCTTTACTTAAAAGAAGCTTATTTATTTTTTTTATAACCGATCTACTACACATTTTTTAATTCCACCCCTTAAGCTAAATTATTATCTGGCTTTTTCTACGCAAAAAAAGCCTTCTTTTCCCCCTTGAGCATTTTCAAGAACTTCTTCACGAGGGAAAGAGTTAACTATTTTATCATCGCGAAAAGAATTAGTCACTTCATTTATAGATTCCAAAGGCTCAAAAGAAGCATCTACAGAATTAACTTGACTTACAAACTTAACCATAGAAGAAATATCATTAATAGCCGTATTAATTTCATTTTCGCTTAAATAAAGCTTTGAAAGACTTGAAATCTCCATTATATCTTTTTTAGTAATCATAAAAACCCTCCACTTTTAATTATGTTGACCTCTTATTTTTATATGGATTTCTCTAAGCTGAGACTCACTAACTTCACTTGGTGAACCTAATAAAACATCTTGAGCATTACTATTCATTGGGAATGCTATAATCTCTCTTATATTTTCTTCGTCTAAAAGAAGCATTATCATGCGATCAAGACCTGGTGCCATTCCAGCATGAGGGGGTGCTCCAAATTTGAAGGAATTATAAAGTGCAGAAAACTTTTCTAGTATATCTTCTTCCGTGTAACCAGCAATCTCGAAAGCTTTTAACATTATTTTTGGATCGTGATTTCTAACTGCTCCCGAGGAAAGCTCTATTCCGTTGCAAACAAGGTCGTACTGATATGCAAGTATTTCTAAAGGATTTTTATTTAAAAGTGCATCGAGCCCACCTTGAGGCATCGAAAAAGGGTTATGCGTAAATATAACTTTATTCGTTTCTTCGTCGAGTTCATACATGGGGAAGTCAACAACAAAGCAAAATTCCATTTTACTTTTATCAATAAGATTTAAGCGTTTTCCAAGCTCAGTTCGAATCTGACCTGCAAACTTTGCAGCTTTACTTTCTTCATCAGCAATAAAGTAAACAACACTTCCAGGCAAAATATTGCAGCGACTAGAAAGCAAATCTCGCTTTTCTTGAGGAATAAATTTATTTATAGGGCCGCTAAATTCTAAATCTTCATTTATTTTTATATATCCAAGACCTTTCATTCCGATTTCCAGTGCATAGTCCTGCATTTTATCAAAGAACTTACGAGGCTGACTTGCGCAGCCTGGGACCGTTATAGCTCGAACAGTTTTACCTTCAAAGGCTGCAAATCCGGAATTTTCGAATATATCTGTTATATCAACTATTTTTAATGGGTTTCTAAGGTCTGGTTTATCAGTACCATATTCGAGCATCGCTTGAGAATACGGAATTTTTAAAAATGGTTTTTGAGATATTTTCTTATCCGAAAATTTTGTAAAGGTGTCGTATATAATCTCTTCACTCACTTTAAATACATCTTCTTGAGTGACAAACGACATCTCAAAATCAAGCTGATAAAATTCTCCAGGCGACCTGTCTGCACGAGCGTCTTCGTCCCTAAAGCACGGAGCTATTTGAAAGTACCTGTCAAAGCCGGAGACCATCAAAAGCTGTTTAAATATTTGAGGAGCTTGAGGCAAAGCATAAAATTTTCCTGAGTGTTTTCTGCTTGGAATTAAATAGTCTCTTGCTCCTTCCGGCGATGACGCTGAAAGCAAAGGAGTTTGAATTTCAGTAAACCCAAGTTCATGCATTTTATTTCTTAAAAAGTGAAGAACCTCAGAACGAAGTGAAATTTTACTGTGAACCTTTGGATTTCTAAGGTCTAGAAATCTATATTTTAGTCTTAAATCTTCGCGAGTTTCAAGAGAGTCCGTTACCTCAAAAGGAAGCATAGACGCACACTTTCCAACAACTTCTATACTTTCGCATTTAATTTCTACCATTCCTGTTTTTAGCTTGGGATTAATATTTTCTTCCGATCTTCTAGTAACTTCTCCAAAAACCGAAACAGCGCTTTCGCGCGAAAGATTTTTTACCATCTCAGCACTATTAAAAACCACTTGTACGCATCCATAGTGATCTCTTAAATCAACAAAAGTTATGCCTCCATGGTCTCTAATATTCTCGATCCACCCTGCAAGACGTAACTTTTTGCCTATCATTGCCTCCGTAATTTTTCCACAGTATTCACCACGGTACTTATTTTCTAACATTATATTTCCATCCTTTCTCCATACCCAAAGTATTTCCCTTAGAATTTACAATAATTCCTCATAAATTTTAAAAACAATCTGAATTATATCATTATGACTGAAAATCTTCAACTGCTCACTTTAGAGGCATAATTTTTTATATAATTTCATGTAAATACAAAAATAATAGGTAAATATCCAACAAACCTGAAACAAATCTGTTGATAAGCTGTAACTTTTTGTTACAATTAATTAAGAAATATTCAAATATGTAATATCTTGATTCGTACTCTTAGCTAAAGAGGTATAGCTCTTGATTTTTAATAAAGCAAAATGTATTGGAGGAAAATTAAAAAGATGTACTTTCGAAGTGGAAATAATCAAAAAAAGGAAAAGTCAATTATTAAAAAAATTTCTCTTCCCTTTTCAGCACTCCTAATATTCATGACCACTATCACTTACTGGAATAGCAAAAATTATGGACTAGCTCTAGAATATGGCGGTCAAGAAATCGCTACCCTTTCTGATGAAAAAGTATACGAAAAAGCAGAAAACCTTTTAAGGAGTCAAATAGCTCCAGAAGAAAAAGTTGAACTTGATAAATTTAAAACATGCCTAAAACTGACTCCTGCTTCAGAGAAGCAATGCTGTAAACAGCCGGAAGTCATAAAAGAAAAAATAATAGAAAAATCTTATGAAGTTTTAAGCCCTGGGTGGTCATTATATGTTGATGATAAAGCTATAGCGGTTGGTAAAAGTAAAGAGGAAATAAATCGCGCTTTAGAAGAAATTTTAGAGAAAAACAAATCTTCTTTTGGCAGCTTAAATTGTACGGCAGAGTTTGAAAACAAAATAGAAATAAAAAAAGGACTTTTTTCAACTGAAAAAATTCAGCCCTATGAAACAATAAAAAAAATATTAAATTCAAAAGTAAAAAAGACTTTTTTATATACCGTTCAAGAAGAAGATACTATAGTAAGTATAGCAGAAAAATTTAATATGGAACCTTCTAAGTTGCTGTCGTTTAATAATAGGACCAAAGAAGACAGTGTTAATTGCGGCGAAAAACTAAAAGTACTAAAAGACGACAACTTATTATGCATTAAATTAATTCAGACGCAGTTAGAAAAGAACCTTATTCCTTTCGAAACCATCGAAGAAGAAGATCCAATGCTTGAAAAAGGTAAAAAAATCACTTTGCAAGAAGGCATTCCTGGTGAAGAAACAATATTTTATCAAGTTGAATATAAAAATGGCGAAGAAATAAGCAGAAAAGAAATAAACCGCGAAGTTACTTTAAACCCTATATGCAAAGAAATTAAATTAGGGACTAAACTCCAAAAATACGCTTGGCCCGTGCCTTATACTAAAAATATAACAAGTCCATTTGGGCCTCGAATCGGTGGATATCACTATGGAATAGACATAGCTTTAAATGGAATAAACGGTAAAGAAATTATTGCTTCAAAATCTGGAGTTATAGAAAAAGTCTCACTTGGAAATACTGGCTATGGAAATCACGTTATTATAAATCACGAGGACGGAACGCAAACTTTATATGCTCACTGCAAAGAGGTAAATGTGAAAACAGGTCAAACAGTAAACCAGGGAGAAAAAATAGCTTTAGTTGGTACAACAGGGCAATCCACCGGTCCGCACCTCCACTTTGAAGTTAGAGTAAATGGAATTAGAAAAGATCCCTCTAAATTTTTTAAACAATAAGAAAACTACCATCAGATGCGCTTCTGATGGTAATTTTAAAGCTTGGCAATATTTGAAGCTTACTTGTTTTTTTTCTTGCCATTTTTTTCGTCTGCTGCGTTCAATGCTTCTGTAAGTGATTTGTATTTTTCTCCTTTCATATGTTTGTCTTTTACAAGCGTCCACTCATCGTTCACTTTAACTGGTATAAATTCACTTTTTCCCCCTGCTACTGCACCCAATTCTTTCTCGTTTAGCTCCATGACAATCACTCCTATTAAAATAATTTTTTTAGCAACTTAAAATGTTACTGGAGATATAATATCATATCATTGAAAAAAGTCAATATATTTTTTGAAAATATCATAAAAAATTGGTGTTAAGTTCCTGATTTCTTAATCTTCGACTTGTAAATGCCGGTAATTCAAAGCGTGTTTAACTTTAACTTACTTTACATCATATTCGGATTATGCATGCGGGGAGTATTCCTTTCTTCTGCACATTTCCTTGCTTCTTCTTCAGATGAAAATTCCTCCCCTTTTAGATGTTTGTCTTTTACAAGCCTCCACGTATCGCCCACTTTAACCGGTACCATTTCACTTTTTCCCCCTGCTACTGCACCTAATTCTTTTTCGTTTAGTTCCATTTTCGAACTCCTCACTTTCAAATAAAATTTACAGTAACTTTTTAGTTACTGCATTTATATTGTGCTTTATAAACTAAAAAATGTCAATACGTTCATGCTAAAAAAATAATATTTTTGGTAATTTACACTAAAATACACTTTAAAATCATTCATCTTTTATTAACTCCTGCTATTCCCCCAAGACTTCCAAACAAAAGAGAAATAATACATTTAATTAAAGAAACAAATGTTAAAGTGGCACTAGCTGAAATAAGTCCTCCAAAAAATATAATTCCAAATATAAATAGCCCGGATATTAACCCGTAAACCATGCCACCCTGGCGTGCAAGCTTCCCTGCAACGTATCCAGAAATAAACGCACTAAAAGCTAATATAATGTAGCTTAAAAAATCCAGAGCGGACTCAATTAAAACTCCAGTTAAAACAAATAATAGTGAACTGAGACTTAAAATAATTGCAGAGCATAATACGCCACATACGATTCCTATTGCTATTGGCTTTAACCGAACAAAACTTTTTGCATTACTCATAAAATCTCCTTAAAAAATTGAAATAACAGATTATTATTTAAAATAATAAAACTATTATTCCGACGAATTATTTTTTATGATTCTAGATTTTATTTTCTAACTTAGCTTTTAGCCTCGAGCTTTGTTTTAATAACTCTAAAAAGCGTGCACCCTGCTAAACTGGTTCCTAAAAACAAACCACCCAATATAGGGCATATAACGCCAGTTTTTTCTGGACCACTTAGCTCCTTCCACTTCATTTCGTTAAGTTCAATTTTTTGTTTAATATTTCGAGATCGAGTTTTATCAGTATCTTTTCCTTGCCAGTCGCCGGCGTTGTAAGTAATTCTTACATGTTTTTTCGAGACAAAGGGTATCAAATTTAAATAGTAATTCATAATATTAGAAACTTTATTACTCGAAGAAACTACCTCATCTCCACCAGAAACTCTGTTTAAAACGCTATCATTTAGCTTTAATATAAATTTTTGATTTTTCATTTTTTCTCCCTTTGATTTAAATTTTAAGCAGCAAAAAGAGCTAGGAAGATTATAGCTTTAAAGTTTAAAACTCCCTAACTCTGTTTTACATGACCCTCTAATTTTTAGGGTTATCTGAGCCTTATTTAGATAATGCAAATTTTTTAACTGCAACACCAGCTCCAACCACTGCAGCTATAACTCCCGTTCCAAGTACTCCTGCGCCTGCTGCTTCTGTTCCATATACTGCAACTTTTACTCCTGTGTCTTGCATATTATTATGGGCATCAGTGAATTGTTTCCTTCTTTCTTTAAACCACGTATCATCTTTGTTACTTGGGTTTTTTTGGGTCACTCTTTTAGGCACGAACAATGCCTTGTTGAGGTCCTTTAAGCCCTTTCCATATTTGTCAAAGAAGCCAGTTCCTCCAACAACATTCTCAAGCTCGCCATCTTCAATAACACATAGATCTTTTTCAAAATTTTTCATTTTTCAATCCTCCAAAAATTTTAGTTTTTAAAGTTTTGTGCCTCCGCACTCATTCAAAGTTTCCATTTTTTTATAAGCTCCTTGGAAACCTTATACTATAATTATAAACTCACTTTTTGCTTATGTCAAGACTTTTTTTAAAATATTATTATATTTTATCTACCGGCAAATTTAGAATAGATAAATTTGTTAATAATTTCTCATTTTAATAAGTGACTCCTTGCTTTACTATAAATTTTTGCTTCTATAATTCTTAAGAAAATTTTATATGTTAAGTTTAGTTAATCGCTTAATTTAGATTTTCTATTTCAAGTGCAATAGCAGTGATATCGTCGTCACGTAGCCCTTTACGTGCATTGACCGCTTCACTAACGATAATTTTCGAAATTTCAGATATAGGTTTGCCCTGAGTCCCTTTGAGTAAATCAAGAGTCCAATCTTCTCCAATATCCGTAACTCCATCCGAAACCATAATAATTACGTCGCCTGGCCTGAGCTTCATGCTTTCTTGAGAAATCGAAACCTCTTTTAAAATTCCAATAGGCAGAGAAGTAAAGTTTATCTTTTTTATCTCTGGGCCCCGAAGAAGAAACGTCGCTGGAGAACCGGCTTTTAAAAAGCTTGCTTTTCCGTTAAATAAGTTTATTGAAATCATATCTAAGGTGGCAATGGCTTCCTCCTTACTATTTAGCAGAAGCACTGAATTTACAAGTCCTACAGCTGAATTAAAGCTCATACCTATCCTTATAAGCTTTTTTATAAGCTCAGCAACCAACGTGGCTTCCAAAGCGGCTTCGGTACCTGTACCCATGCCGTCACTCAGAACAAGGTTAAATCTTCCTTCGCCATCTTCAAAGCATCTACAGTTATCCCCGCAAAACTTTCCTCCATTATATGCGTGCTGGCTTACCGTAAGATTTACTTTATAATTTCTCTTCTCGAAAAACTGTATACGGCATATATTATCAAATAAACTCATTATAGGCTCGTCCAATTTTCTGCCTAAAATTAAAGATATTTCTTTAAATACCAATTTATTAAACTTATTTTTTTCTGACGCTTCAGTTTCTACATCAATGAATATCCTTTTTTCTTCTCCTCTTTTGCATCTTACAAAGTTAAAGTTTATCCCCATTTTCTTAAGAAGAGATTCTATTTTTGACGAAATCACTTCATCCACTTGGCTGTAAATTTTAAAGTCATCACTAATATACTCAAGAAGCGAAGACATTTGTTCGAAGTGATCGCTTATAGTCTTTTTAAATTCTACTACTTTAGATTTTAGAAGTTTGTGAGCTGCAAAATCTCGTTTCGTGCTATATATTCTGTTTGCAATTTCTGAAGAACTTTTACAGTATTTTAGTTTACCAAGTTGAGCGATATTTTCTTCGAAGGATTTATCAATAGAAATATTTTTTATCATAAGCCTAATGCCTTCATAAGTAGACTTACAGCTGTGATCCCAGCAAAATTTACGAATGCCGCATCCCGAGCAATAAGATTTAACAGAGTCAAAGCAAGATTCTTCTAAACCAGAAAAGCCTAAAGCATTTATATCAGCAGCGGTTTTATCAATACATTCCGGTACCGTAGATAAAAAATTTGACGTTAGCTTAAGTTTTTGAACTATTGCTTCTTTAAAATTTAAATTCCTCGAAAACTTAAATGAAGGCATCGAATTTTTAATGGAGTTAAAAAATGAGCGAGGTAAAAGAAGAAATATTCCTGAACCTATAATTAGTTCGTATATCCCCGCCACTAACTGAAACGCATCCCCCGATCTTAGAGAAACTAAAAAGTAAGAACATAAAAAAGATATACAAATCCCTAATCTTCCCCAAGAAGAAAATATTCCCGATATCATTCCAGCGAGTCCATAGGAACTTGAAATATAGGATAGTCCAAATGAAGGCAAACTAAATATCACGCCGGATGCCGTACCCATTAGAACCCCTCCTATTACTCCCATTGAATGCGCAGCTACTAATATCATGACTATCCCTAAAATTCTTCCCGGTGATACACCGTGAATTGAAATCCCAGACAAAGAAAGAAGCGCAATGCTAGCACTTATAGCTACACATGCAAATTCTTTGACGTCCAATGCATAAAATTTTTTAGATATAAGAAGCTTTAAAGAAATATCAAAGAAATACCCTGCTGCAGCTGCGATTAAACATTCAAATATAGTAATCATCACACTGTATCGGTCAAAACCTTGCGCACAGTTTACCGCAAGACCCGTCACAAATGAAGAGGTAAAAACTACTGCAGGAGTATATAAAGCATGACTCTTTATCTTTTCAAGGTCACTTAGTGCCCAACGCACGGCTCCTATTGAAATTACCGCTGATATGTACCTCATGCTGGAGCCTAATCTTAAAGGAAAAAGATATCCTAAAAGCGTTCCTATTAAAGTTGGAATAAAATTTTTTGTGCTTATTGCCGCCGAGAGAGAAAGACCAAAAGGATAATAACTTCCAAGTACGCAGCCTCTAGAAATAAGAAGAGCCGCCATGAAATACATTACCCTTGAAAAAATAAATTTTAAAGAATAATTTTTGGCGTACCCTAGCGCCCTTTCCCCAGCTTTAACAACAGAACTTTTCAACTTCCACCGCCACCTAAACATTAATTTTGATAACTTATCGATGAAAATTATTATATTAGTAAAGCTAAAGGGATTAATGTCAGACTGCGCTGTAATTTTATTAGGTCTTTTGAAGCATTTTATTGATTATAAAGATAATATAGAAATTCCTGGCGCTAGTACTCATATTTTAGCGAATTATAATTTCCTTTTTGGCTTTATTTAAAAGCTGCAAAGTAAACTTTGCAGCTAATTTCATTAATTTAATTTTCCTTTCGTCAAAACTTTCCAGAGCTCTTCTTCGTTTGCTTTTACTTTCCTAAATTCATCTGCAAGATTTTGAACATCGTCATATTTTGCATAAACTGTACTATTTATTACTAACGTTCTTCTTGCACTTTTAGCAGCTCTATCAAGCACGCCTTGCAAACTTTTTCTTGCATCTTCAAAGAGTTTTATAGCTCTTTGTTTCAGAGGCTTAACGGTATGCTTTTCCCAATTTTTGACTTTCGAATTGTTATTTTCATCTTCATCTTCACTTTGAGTAGGATTAGATGCAAGCATAGCCTTAATTTCCTTTCTAAGCCTTTCGTACTTAGGCACATAGTCCCTTTCGTGTTTTTGAATATCTTTCAGCACACTGCGGCACCATTTTGCTGTATGTGAGGTTTTGCTTCCTTTTCCTCTGTTTATAAATTCACTAAAAAGCTCAGAAAAGCGTCCGGAAATACTGGTCGCGTGAAAATCATCTCTAATAGATTTTAATACAATAGGAACGAAGTTTTTGTTACATATAGAGTTATTAATTAAATACATTTTAAACGTGTCCATCCGACTACTAAATACTTGTTGACTCTTATCATCACTTGATTTTGAAACGATTATTTCACTCTTTGCCTCAAAACTACTACCCAAAATCCCCAATTGATCATATAAATCTATCTCGTTGGGTTTGTACTCTAAAGCACTAACTAGATTTTGAATATCTTCTTTGCAAGCAAAAACTAGATTTTTATATTTTTCTGTGCTTTTACCATTTTTATATTCATAGATTTCTGGCATTTTATTCACTGCCTTTGATGCCTTCTCCAATATATTCTTTAAATCATCCCACGCATCTTTAAAAAGCTTTTTCGCTTCCTCTTTAACTGATTTAATTTGTTTCATTTCCTTTCCATAAAGATTTGAATTTGGAGGTAGATTGAATTTAGAAACTTTTTCAATTTTGTCTTTGAGTTTACGATACTTAGGTATATATTTATCATCATGTTTTTTAAGGTCTTTTCCAAGCTTATCTAGCCACTTAGCATCATTTGATTTTGGATTTGGCTTATTAAACCATTTCCCCATTCGTAAGTTATATAATGCGTGTAAAGTCTTATATAAATAGCTGTCGTCTACTTTAACAATAGGCATAAGTTCTTTGAACACTTTATCATCAAGATCATTTCCAACAACATCACTGGTTATAAAATTTTTAAACGCGTTCATAAAATGACCTTTTTTTGTGTCATCGGTTATCGTGACATTAAACCCAAAATCTACTGGCATAAAAATCTATCCTTTTACAATTAAATTTTATATAACACAATGGTTATATTGTATATTATATCTATTTTGATTCATAATTCAATGGCTAAGTCTACCAAAAAAAAAAAAAAACAAATAAGATTTTCAGCAATTGTTCCCTGCTTCTAAGTTGAAGCAGGGAGTTCCTTATTAAAGACTAAAAATTTCCTTGTAGCTAAGCGTTTGAAATCACACTGTAAATAAAATTAAAAATAGTATTCCATAGTTTTTTTAATGCGCAACTTTGCTTTTTTAATATGTCTAGAAACCGAAGAAACTCCTATTCCTAGAGTTTTGGCAATATCTTTCATTTTTATCCTTTCTCCATAGTACATTAAAATACAAGTCCGTTGCTTTTCGGTAAGCTCACCACGCATTATATTTTTTATAGACTCAACCATTTTAGAGTATGCTTTATCTTTCTTCTCAAATTGAAGCCGTCTATATTTAGAAACACTCACCAGGGACTCTGTAAATTCATCAAGATTTAAAAACCTATTTCCCAATTTTCATTACCTCGCATTTTTTACCTAAATATTCTGTTGTATGTTTCATCTCTAAGTACATTCCATACAAAATAGAAATTCTGTATTCAATATGGTCCTTTTCTTCTAAGGGAGTGATTTTAGCTTCTTGCCTCAAGGATTTGACATAGCTTTTGAGTCTACTGAGCTCTTTTAAATATTCTTTATGCATTTTCAAATAACACATAAGTCCTCCTTCTTCTACACGATATGTGTAGTTGAATACAAAAAAATAATATTTTTAACTATATTTTAAGTTTGCCTCATAATCACGTCGAGGCTTGGGAATATGGTATCATATGTATATTAATCAGTCAACTACATTTTTATTTTTAAGATTATATTACAAAAAAACTTGTAAATAGCAAAACCGTACACTTTTACACATTTCTTGCACACTAATCGTGTAGGTGATATAATAATTGTACAAATTATTTTGTTTCGACAAAATTTTATCTTTTTTTCATTTTAGTCGATTTAAGATAATAAGTGCAAGGCAATTTCGCAATTTAAAAAAATAAACTATACTTAAGTATATATTTTTAAGGAGAGGGTCAGCATCAATAGCAGCTTAAGTAAAAAGCTAAAAAAATTAAGAATACGTTCGGGATTAACACAAGCTCAACTTGCCAAAAGACTCAACGTATCACCATCTACTATAGGAATGTATGAACAAGGGCGTCGTGAGCCAAAAAGTATAGTTCTATCTCAAGTTTGCAGAGAATTAAACTCCTCGAGTGACTATATTCTGGATCTCGAAGAAGAAACGACCCCTAAGTTTATAGATCTTTCTAAAGTAATTAATGAGTTTACTAAATTTATCGAAACCGAAGAAAATATTACGATAAATGGAGTTCCTATCGACAATGAAGAAAAAAAGAGAATATCTCAAGCGTTAAGGGTTGCAACTGCTGTTGCTTTAGCAGACCACGAAAAGTCTAAATCAAAATAACAATTCCCCGCTATAATGTATATGATAAAAGAAGAGGTCTTTAAACGTTAAGTTTCAGTCTCAATTTCTCCAAGCATACATTATGGCGGTGAGTTTTATGTGTAGTTATAAGCAGCAAGGAATTTTATCGCTTGCTTTCGGACTGGGGCTTATACTTTCATTTTTATTTCCTGAACCAATTATAATAATAATTATATCAATAATATTAGTGGTTTTATCCTTATCTCTTCTAAAACGTTGACTCTAATATAGGGAGGTTTTTATAGATGAAAGTTGTGGTAATAAAAAGCCCTAAGTTACTCGGTTTTTTTTTAAGGAAAATATTTAAAATCAAAAAAGAAAAAATTTAAAGCTAAAAAATATAAATTTAAATCCGTAGACTTTAAAATCTACGGATATGTTTTTATATGAACTTTTAATTTTGAATTCTAATTTTAGTAATCAATTGCTCATTTGCAATTTCATAATTCAGAGTGTACATTAAGTTTATGATTCCTCAGTTTGACATTTTAGATAAAAATCTAATTAAATATTCATATTTCATATATTCTTAGTCAAGAAGAACTATCATAAACTTCCTTTTCTTCGTCCTGTGAATTCGTATCTTCTACTCCGCAATTTTCTAAAGCAAACTTTATCATAATTCCTATTAATTCATTTCGGCTTCTACCTGTACTTGATGCCAGAGCGTCTAAGCTTTCAACTAAATCATTTTTTATACGCACAGAAAAAGTTTTATATCCATCTTCTCCCTTAGGAGGCTTGGAATTAATTACAAGTTTTTTTAACATAATTTTCTCCTTTCCATTTTTTTCATATTACACTTAAAAGAAAATCAGTTATATGTTAATGTTTATAACATGTTGATTAGCCACACGAATCGTGTAGACACCTTGCACAAGTAAGATGTTTATTTAATATTTTCTTCAACTAATTTTTTTAATATCTTAGAAAAAACCTAACTATTTCTCTCTTTCGCTCTATATCAACAAATTTTTATAATAATTTTATAAATCTACAGTTTACACATTTTAGAATTATATTTATAATGGGAGGCTTTATCAGTGGATTACATTAGTTCGCTTTTAGTAACAATCAGCGATGCAATTTACATCTATGTCCTTGTAGGTTTACTTATAATATGTGGGGTTTACTTTACCGTCACCACGAAATTTGCTCAAATTCGGCTATTCCCAGAAGCCTTAAAGTTAATGACTGAAAAATCAGATGGAAAAAAAGTTTCGCCATTTCAAGCTCTAATGATCTGTACTGCATCTAAAGTCGGAACTGCAAACATCGCTGGCGTTGCTACTGCAATGGTCATTGGAGGTCCGGGAGCAATGTTTTGGATGTGGATAATGGCAATTATAGGTTCAGCATCATCTATGGCAGAGTCTACCTTAGCTCAAATATATAAGGTAAAAAGTAAAGATGGTAATTCTTTTATTGGTGGTCCTGCGTACTATATTCATCAAGCACTCGGAAGTAAAAAACTTGGAACTTTATTCTCCTGTTTATTTCTGTTTTGCTTTCTTTGTGGTTTTAATACTCTTCAAGCACACAGCATGTCCTCAGCTTTAAAATACTATATTCCAAATTATAGTCAAACTTTTTGGCCATACATAGTGGGAATAGTATTTTCAGGAATAATTGCATGGGTCGCTTTTGGGGGACTTAAAAGAATAGGATTTGTTTCTTCTTATGTAGTACCTACTATGGCAAGCATTTACATACTAACAGGACTATTTATAATAATAACAAATTTTTCCAAAATACCTCAAGCCTTTTCCGATATTTTTTCTTCAGCCTTTGATTTCAAATCAATTTTTGGAGGTTTGAGTGGAAGCGTGATGTTAATTGGTATAAAAAGAGGTCTACTTTCTAATGAGGCTGGCATGGGTAGTTCACCTAACGCCGCCGCTTGTGCAGATACATCTCATCCTGCTAAACAGGGAATAGCACAAATTTTAGCCGTTTTTATTGATACTATCCTTATATGCTCAACATCTGCTTTTATACTTTTGCTTTCTGGCGTTGATCTTAAAACAGATATGCTCGGTATGCCATTAATGCAAGAAGCACTAAGAAGTCAGTTGGGAATTTGGGGAGTTCATTTTATAACTTTTTCAGTCTCACTATTTGCGTTCTCGGCCACAATAGGAAATTTAGGCTATTGTGAATCAAATATAATGTTTATAAATGATAATCCTAAATTTCTTAAAGCAATAAGAGTGTTTAGTGTTTTCCCTATAATATTTGGCTGCGTAACAAGTGCTTCAGTAGCTTGGAATCTTTCAGATATTTCTATGGCATTTATAGCAATAATAAATATCTTAACTATACTTATACTCTCTAAAAAATATAAAGTATGCCTCTTAGATTACCTTAAACAGAAAAAACTTGGTAAAGATCCAAAATTCAACGCTTTAGACTGCAACATAAATAATGCCCAGCTTTGGAAATAAGAGAAGCCTTTTACAGTAATTTGTAAAAGGCTTTTAAGTTTATACCGATTCACTTCTATTACTAGAACATCCACCGCATTCCGAAGGAGTTGACTGCTCAGTTTGCAAGCGAGGAGGAAAAAACTCCTCTGTGGGGAATTCTATTCTGCTAAACAAATCGCAAGGATTATCCGTTGAAGCTACGCATTCCTTGTTTGGTACACAAAAATCGTATGCAGGAATAAGCATTTGAACATTTCTTTCAATTTGAACGATAGTAAATAGACCTATAGTTAAAGCAACAGCTTTATTATTAGAACCTGGCCTTACAAACTCTCCTCCAAAACGTCTGCAAATACATTCTGGAACACGAATTTGCGGCTGATTTCTACAATCACATAAATTACAAAGCTTTGCAGAAAGCGCAACTGGGTCTGCAACCTGTACAACCGCTCTTGGTAAATTTTTAAGAGATGTGTTTTGCATATCAAGTTCACTGGATGTATATTCAGAGCTAAATACGCTGACGTTTCCTTCACTTCCATAAAGCACTGCTTTTTTACTAAATACGCATAGTCCGCAGACATTTGCAGGCATAACAGATGGTGCCAAAAAAGCTTCTAAATTGACTTCAAAAAAGAAAGTCATATCTATAGCATAGTATCCTCTGCGAAAAGGAACAGGTTCCATGTCTATAAAAGTAGTAATGACGCTCACGTTTTTTACTCTAACGCTATTTGCCTGGTCAATTATATGTTGACCTGCTTCACTAAAATTAACTCTTAAGTTTTCTAAACAGCTTCTATCTGCACAGGAATCATAAACTCGATATGCATCTATACAAACCGATTCTTTAAACTGACCGCTCTCTCGACATGAAAAGGTAGAAAAATTTTCTGTCATATAAAATCCCCCATAATGTTAATAGATGTCAAGTGTGGTATATGAATACTCTTTTTAGTTTTCGAGGCAACACTTCATACCATTTACTACTGACATTAACTTTTAGTCTCCATTAACATACTATGGGGCTTACTTACTTATGTTACATAAAATATATTTATCTTTTTTCTAGTTTTGCATAGTTGGCCATAAGCTTTTTTAAGCCAACGGCGTTTCCAAAATATATATCTAGCATTGCATCGTTTCCAACCTTCACCGAAGATTTTATTTCACCTTCACCAAATATTTTGTGGTAGACTTTATCCCCACTTTGAAATAAATTAGTCGACACAAACGCATTTCCTTTTAAACCGCCTCCAGTAATTCCTCCAAAATTATGTGCAGCCATTACCGACTGTGCACGCAGCTCCTGAGCAGACTTTGGAATTCTTTCTCCTTCTTTAAGATTTTTCCAGTCGCGAGATTTAGTTTTAGTAATGAGAGATTCAGGAATTTCTGCCAAAAAGCGAGAAGGTTTATTATGAGAAGTACATCCAAAAAGCATTCTGCTATCCGAATTAAGTATATAAAGATTCTTTTTACAACGAGTTATTCCAACATAGGCAAGCCGACGTTCTTCCTCTACTTCTTCATCATTTTCCATTGACTGAGGTCCTGGGAATATTCCCTCTTCGAGCCCGGGTAAAAATACGTTTGGAAACTCAAGCCCTTTTGCAGCGTGGAGGGTCATAAGCACGACGGCATCAGAATTAGAATCATAATTATCAATATCGGAATAAAGAGAAACTTCTTCTAAGAATCCCGAAAGTGTAGCTTCGTCGCCTTTGTCTTCTTCATATTTTATAATGCTACTCAAAAGTTCTTTAACGTTTTCTATTCTAGATTCTGATCCATCTTTTTCTAATTTAAGATAATTAATATAATCAGTTTTTTCTAAAATAAGTTCATAAAGTTCATGAACTTTATGATTTCCCGAATCATAAATATAAATTAGATCGTCAATTAAGTTTGAAAATGCCTTTAGCTTTATCGAAACTCTTTGAAGCGACTCATATTGTTCGCAGTTTCTCATAACAGTTAATAAATCTTGGTTAGTCTCCCTGGCAATTTCTAAAGCTTGTGAAATAGTACGTTCACCAATCGATCTGCGGGGTTGATTGATTATCCTTTTAAGCCTTACTTCATCTTTCGGATTATTTATAATGCTCAAATATGCTATCATGTCCCGAATTTCTTTTCGGTCGTAAAAACGTACTCCTCCAAAAACTCTATACATAATTCCTCGTCTCATAAGAACTTTTTCAATCACGTTAGATTGAGAATTCATGCGGTAAAGTATAGCAAAGTCT
Organism: uncultured Clostridia bacterium; assembly: GCA_946566955.1. Classification (GTDB taxonomy): domain Bacteria; phylum Bacillota; class Clostridia; order Oscillospirales; family Acutalibacteraceae; genus UMGS1491. Next base: position 33,896 of record CAMNXD010000007.1, on the reverse strand, counting down.
GAATAACTTTCACCTTTAGCAACTTTATCTTGAATTATCTCAGCAATATATTGAGCTTCATCATGTTCGCTGTAGGCCGTATGAATTTTTATTAAATCACCTTGTTCATTTTGAGTCCAAAGCTTTTTTCCTTTACGTTTAGCATTATGGTCAATAACTGAATTTGCAGCATTGAGAATATTTTGAGTGGACCTATAATTTTGCTCAAATCTTATCAATTTTGCACCAGGGAAGTTTTCTTCGAAATTGATTATATTTTCAATTGACGCTCCTCGGAATTTATAAATACTTTGATCATCATCTCCAACAACACATAAATTTCCATATTTTTGTGCGAGGCTTTTAACTAGTATATACTGCGCAAAGTTTGTATCTTGATACTCATCTACAAGTATGTATCTAAATCTATCTTGATAGCTCTGCAAAACTTCTGGAAAACTTTTAAAAAGCTTTACAGTGTTTACAATTAAATCATCAAAGTCCATAGCATCGGCATCTTCTAGTTTCTTTTGATAAAGTTCGTAGATTTTGGCAATTTCCGAAATTTTAAAATTATCTTTAGCGAACTCCCTAAATTCTATAGGGCCAACAAGTTTATCCTTTGCCCGAGAAATGTGATACTTTACATTTTTAGGAGTGAATAACTTATCATCAAGTTTAAAAGTTTTAATGCATTCTTTAATAATTTTATTGCTATCTTCGTCATCGTAAACTACAAAACGATTACTATACCCTAGCTTGTCTGCATGAACCCTAAGTATACGTGAGCACAAAGAGTGAAACGTTGAAGACCACACGCTTGAAGCTAAATCCCCTAAAGCTGTACTGAGTCTGATTTTTAACTCCGCTGCTGCTTTGTTTGTAAAAGTGATTGAAAGAATGCTACCTGGATTTATAGGCTTAAAATTTATTATATCCTTTGCGTCCTTTGCATCCTTATTATTTTTACAAAGCTCTCTTAAAGCTAAAATCACTTCTTCACTTAAACTCTCTGGAGCTTGGTCACTCATATAAGCGTCACCATAACATATCATGTTGACTATTCTACTAATAATCGCCGTGGTTTTTCCACTTCCTGCACCTGCAAGCACTATTACTGGACCTTTCACATTAAAAACCGCTTGTTTCTGCATTGAATTGAGACTAGAAAAGCTGCGTTCCAGCAAAACCTTTTTTAATTCGTTAAACTCATTTAAAAATTTATCCAACAATCTTTAGCACCACCATATCAAAAATGTTTAAACACTGACCTTCAATTAAAACTCTTGAATTAAAAGCTATGATACTAAAATAAATTACATTCTAATATTCATAAAGCTATTTTAAATATAATTATATACTATTTTTTACTAAAAATCAACTTACTTAATCTATATATTTAATTACACAACTGTTTATTCTTGCCTGCAGTCTTCATAAAGAACTTCAATTTCACTTTGCTTAAAAGTTCTTATTCGAGAATTACCCGCGCTATCTTCAATTTGGACCTTGACGGTTGAAGAAATGGGTATTCTACTCACAATTACTCCTCTACCCTCCGGCGTATCTACAATAGCTCCTATTTTCGGAGTTTTTTCTAGTAAATCTAAATAAGCATCTTCCTCATAGCTTAAACAACATTTTAATCTTCCACAAGCACCGGAAAGCTTAACGGGACTTAAAGAAACTCCTTGATCTTTAGCCATTTTTACAGATACGTTTTGAAAATCCGTTAAAAATGCCGAACAGCAAACCGGTTTTCCACATATACCTAATCCTCCTAAAATCTTAGCTTCGTCTCTCGTTCCAACTTGCCGCAATTCTATTCTGACTTTAAATATATAAGCTAAATCCTTGACCAAGCCTCTAAAGTCCACTCTAGACTCTGAAGTAAAATAAAAAATAAGCTTTCCCTTATTAAAAGTATACTCAACGTCTATAAGTTTCATTTTAAGTTTATGCTGACTGATTTTTTCTTTACATACTTTCTCAGCATACCTTTCTTCTAACTTTTTTGTTTCAAGCGAAGCTAAATCTTGAGGAGTTGCTTTGCGAAGTATTTTCTCACTGGACTCAAAATCACTGCTGATGTTATCATCGTACTTTGTAACCACAACCTTGCCGCACTCGACGCCACGCATAGTCTCTGCTATTACGAAATCTCCTTTGGAAATATCATCTTGATTATAAAAAAAATAGTAAATTTTACCTACTTCCTTAAATTTAACTCCCAAAATTAAGTTCATATAAATTCCTCCTTTCTTATAAAACTACCATTAAATTGCTTAAAGCCAGATTGATATTTGTATTTACTTCAAGTCCATCGGAGATATAAGCGAGTTTATCTATTTTTTTTACCAAACTAGATGCCGATTGGCCACCCTCTTTTATAACTTCTAAAAATACTTTTTGTAAATGATCAATTACATTTTTAATATAAGACCTTTCCAAAGGTAACTTAGAAATTATTTCTAAAATTTTTAGTTTGTCTTCATTAAAGCTAGCAAATGAAAGTTTTTTTGCAACTACATACGCTTCTCTATCTTTATTATCATTTTGCCCGAAGTGATCTCTAAATATTTCGCACCTTGATACAACAGTATCTAGAAGGGAGATAAGTGACTCACATATTAAAATAAAAATCACATTTCTTGGCGGTTCTTCAAGTATTTTTATAAATGCATTTTGTGCTTGAGGAGTTAAAGCATCAGCAGGACTTATAACATAAAATTTATATTCTTGTTCACTCGGCAAAATATGAGCGTCTTGGCGCATCCACCTTATACTTTCTACTTTTATAGACTGAGACTTTTCTTCAAGGCCAATTAATTTTACATCAGGATGAGAACCTAAAGAAATTTTTACACATGCTTCGCAATTTCCGCACGGCTCTTCTTTACCAAGCTTGCACATTAAAAGCTGGAGCATTTTGTTTAAACCTTGCTGAGAATTTTTTAAATTTGAGGTCTCGATTATAGCGGCATGAGGAATTTTATTGCTTTTAAACCTTTTGCACAAGCTCTCAGAGTATAAAACTGAATTTTTCAATTTGTCCTCCACCTATTTAAATCTTTTCAAACCTATCTACATCTAAAACAAATATTATAGCTCCACCTGTTGTAATCTCAAAAGGCATCTGAGAAAACGGGCTTGAATACGAAGAGTGAGCATCAGAAACAAGCTGCTTTCTTTTACTACTATACTTAGAAATAATATCTATAACCTTATTCGTTTTGTTATTTTCAACTCCAATTATAAGAGTGGTATTCCCGGATTTTAAAAAGCCGCCCGTGGATGCCATTTTCGTGACCTGAAAATTTTCTTCAGTAAGAGCATCCATAACTACTGAAGCATCATTTTTTCCCATTATTGCCATAACTAATTTCATAAATTTATTTCACCAGCTTATAATTTAATTTATCTAAAACTCAATAGCGAAATTAATGATTAACTGATTTAATTGCGCTAAACCTTAGCTCGTAATTCTGCTCTGATTTCTAATGTGCCTAGTATTTAACCACTACCTTTCTAAGTTAAAGAGTTTTATTACTAAAGCGACGATGCTCTTTAAGCTAATTATTATTTTATCACATTTATCTCTTTAGCGCCATAATACTTTAATGCTTGCTGCTCGAATGTACCTATTACTTCCCCCGGCATCACTACGGGTATTCCCGGTGGACATGGACAAATCACCTCTGCTGCTATTTTATTTAAGCATTCGTTAATTCCTATTTGAGTAGACTCTCCTAGGATTGCTTCTGAAATCGTGGCTTTAGCCGGAGGAATAGGAGTTTTTTCGAATTTTAAGTCAATAGTTTTGGGTTCTTTCGCTTCTATACTTTCTAAAGCAAGTTTTAACCTTTGCCAGTCCGTAAGAATATTGTGCGGAGATGGTATCAGCACGACGTAATTTTCATCGCATAGCTCGGGCTCTATTTTAAATTTATAAAGCAGTTTTCTAAATTCAAATCCACTGTATCCAATGCTGTAAGTCCCTAAAGCAATTCTTGTAGGGTCACAAAAATGACTATCTGAAGCTAAAAATATATTTTTCCTTCGTGCAATCTCATTTATTTCTTCCACGCGGCATTTTAAGCGTTTATATTCTTTAAATCCGTTTTTTTCGAGCCATCCGCAAGCTATATCTAAAGAAGCCATAACTGGATACGATGGACTTGTAGAGCCGAAAAGTGCCATAGCAGATTTTGCAGTATTTTTAAATTCTTTTTTATTAACGTGCAGCCAAGCTCCTCCCGTAAGGACGGGCAAGGTTTTATGCGCAGAATCCGAAACTAAATCTGCACCTTGATCTAAGGGATGAAGCCCCAAAAACTTTAAATGTGAACCATGAGCATTATCTACTAAAACTAAAACGCCTTTACGTCTACATATTTCGGATATTAATTTTAAATCCTGCAAAACTCCATAATAGCTCGGACTTGTCAAATATATAGCTTTGACGTCGGGATTTGCTTTTAGTTTAAATTTAAGGTCAGGAATATCAATCTGACTTGCCAGGCCAGTGGATTTATCCACAAGCCTTTTCACCCACACAGGAGTTACATTTAAAAGTCCCATAGCAGATACAACTGATCTATGCACTATTCGATCACATAAAATTTTGTCGCCTGCCCTGCAGCACATTCTAATCATAGCTTGTATACAAAGGGTATTACCTCCTGCGGAAAAAAAGCTTGACTCACTTCCATAAAGCTTACTTACCCTATTTTCTGCAAGTTTTATCGCTCCACTTGCTTCATATAAACTGTCCGTCGCGGGAAGCTCGGTAAAGTCAAGTGAATTGAGATTATATCTCGAAAAAAAATGTCCTTTGTGACCTGGCGTATGGAAAGAAGAACGCTCTAAGTTCTTATATTTTTTTAGTTGATTATATAAGCTTTCTTTCAATAGTTTTGTCTCCTTCGACTCTGATAAATAATCTAAAAAAATGAATAGAGAATATTTTAACTGGGAATAGTATAGTAAAAGGAAGTGATGTTAATGAAAGTCTCTAAAAATCAATACACCGAAATGACCGCTGATAGCTCTCCTGCAAGTCCTGTTTGGAAGGATTTACCTATGGCATTTATTTTTGGGGGACTTATCTGCACTATAGGTCAAGCTCTTACTCAGCTTTATATGTCCAGCTTCGATCTTGACAAGAAAAACGCCTCAACCTGGACCTCGATAACATTAATAGCGCTTAGCTCTCTTTTAACAGCTTTAAACTGGTATGGGCCTATTGCTAAGCATGCAGGTGCGGGAACTATAGTACCTATAACAGGGTTTTCAAACTCTATAACCGCTCCAGCAATAGAATTTAAAAGTGAAGGACACGTCTTTGGGATAGGCGCAAAAATGTTTATTATGGCAGGACCAGTGATTGTCTATGGAACTATTGCTTCTATGGTATATGGAGTTATTGTGTGGATATTTAAGCTATACTAGCTTTCTTTGTCTATAGACTTCATACATTATAATACCTGCCGCAACGGAAGCATTAAGGGAATTTATTTTACCACTTAAAGGAATCGAAAGCATAAAGTCGCATTTTTCTTTAATTTTTTGGCTTATTCCCTTTCCCTCAGAGCCTATAACTAATGCTATCGGCCCCGTTAAGCTTTCTTCTACCCAAGTTTTACCTGAAGCGTCTGTGCCGTATATCCAAATGCCTTTGCTTTTAAGCATTTCTAGCGCAGACGATAAATTATTCACTTTTGCAATCAAAACATGCTCCAGCGCTCCTGCGGATGCTTTTTCAACTGAACCTGTAATTCCAGCAGCTCGTCTTTTGGGGATTATAACTCCATGTGCACCAGAGCATTCAGCAGTTCTCACAATTGCTCCCAAATTGTGGGGATCTTCTATACCATCGGCAACTATTAAAAACGGGGGTTCGTTTTTCTTGTGCGCTAAATTTAGTATATCTTCAATGCTACAAGACCTTTTCGCTCCTGCAACTGCAATTATTCCTTGGTGTGAAGGAGAAATTAAATCTAAAGCTTTTTTAGTTACTTGTTTTATAGTTATATTTTTCTCTTTAGCTTGAGCTAAAATAGGTCTTAGTGATCCAGAAACATCCGTCCGCGACACCATAATTGAGTCAATAACTCTTTCACTCTTCATAGCTTCTTTAACTGCATTTCGACCCACTATAAAGTTGCAATCAGATTTCAAAACCTTGCTTTTTTCCATGAGTATTCCTCCAAAATAATAAAGCTAAACTTCTAGCTTCTTTAAAAAACTTTTTATGCCTTTAAGAGTTTCACTGCTTAAAACATGTTCGGCCTTGCAAGCGTCAATTTCTCCTACTAAAGGACTCACCCCTAAAACTTCTATAAAGAACTTACTTAAAACCTTATGCTTTTCGTATATAGATTCTGCAATTTTTAAGCCTTGGTCCGTTAAAGCTATTTTACCATACTTTTCTTGTAAAACTAGTTTTTCTGATTTAAGAGTATTTATCGCCTGATTTACACTCGCCTTAGAAAACGATAAAGCATTTGCTATATCCGTTATCCGAACTCCCTTATCTTCACTTTGAATTATATATATTATTTCTAAGTAGTCTTCTAGAGAACTAGTTAGAAACTCTCCCATCTTAAACACTCTCACTTTAAATTTTTTTTACCACACATTCCTGAAAATAAGCATCCGCTACATTTTGAAGAGCTTTTTTTCTCAGGGGAAAATTTATTTTTAAAAATTCTAAAAGATAAAAACAAAATAAATGATAATAATAAAACCAAAAATATAATATCGGCCATATTTATAATACACCTCCTATCTTTTAAAGTTATAAAATAGAGTAATCGTTTGATATACAAGCCCTGAAAGCACATATGCAATTAAAAGCTGATAAAATACCGAAAGTACTCCTAACTTTTTACTCTCAAGCTCTTTATATATTGCAGAAATCGCTGCCACACATGGCACATATAAAAGTACAAACACTAAAAATGAAAGTCCATTTATCCAGTTAAAAGTCTGCGCTAAAGAAGCCTGGGCATTAGACTCCCCTCCATAAAGAACTAAAAGCGTGCTAACAATAGACTCTTTTGCAAGAACACCCGTTAAAAGAGAAACGCTTACTCTCCAGTCACCGAAACCACAAACGCTGAAAATTGGAGCTATTAATTTTCCTATCTGTGCGAGAATACTTTTGGAATTATCGGTAACATGCTGGAAACTTACATCAAAGTACTGCAAAAACCACACAAGAATAGTTGCAAGTAAAATTACTGTACCAGCTCGCTCAACAAAATCCTTTGCTTTATCCCATACGTTGAGCCGAACATTTTTAAATGAAGGAATTTTGTAGTCAGGCATTTCCATTATAAACGGAGACTCTTCCCCTTTAAAAAAATTATCTTTGAAAATATAAGCTGTTAGGCATGCACAAAGGACCCCCAAAACGTAAAGAGAAAAGATTACAACTGCTTGATGATTAGGAAAAAACACAGAGGCAAAAAGTAAATAAAGAGGCATCTTAGCACTGCAGGACATAAACGGGATTAAAAATATAGCTAAATTCTTATCCTTTTTACTTTCGAGAATTTTGGTCCCCATAACCGCTGGGACGCTACATCCAAAGCCCATTATAAGCGGTACAAAAGCTTTACCAGAAAGTCCAATTTTACGCATAGGCTTATCCATAATAAAAGCAGCTCGTGCCATATATCCGCAGTCCTCCAAAATCGAGAGCAAACTAAACAAAAGTAAAATTTGAGGTAAAAACGATATTACTGCGCCAACTCCTCTAATAATTGCATCTAAAAATAAACTTTTTATCCAGTCTGAAACCCCAATATAATTTAAAATTCTCCCTATCGTGTTTGCCATTTGGTGGTCAATAAATTGCTCAGATAAATCCTTAAGCGCCACTCCTAGTGGTCCGAAAGACAAATAGAAAATTAAAAGAATAAATATTAAAAAACATGGAAGGGCAGTATATTTTCCAGTAATGACTTTATCTATCGTTTCAGAAAAAGAAATCTTATTTTTTTTGTTAATCTCTCTAACTGTACTTTTACAAATGCTGTAAATAAAACTGTATCTTTCATCAGGAATTATAATATCTTTTTCTTTACCATTTATCTTACTTACAGAGCTTCTAACTTTTTCTACTTCTTTTGATTGCTCTTCAGATAAATTATAGCTTTCTAGGATAAGTTTATCGTCTTCGAAGACCTTAACCGCTTTAAACCTACTATTATAAACGTATTTTTTTCCGGGACTTAAAATTTTATCTATCTTTTCAACCGCTTCCTCTACTCGAGGTGAATACATCTGGCTTATATGACGAGCCATATTTTTCTTTTTAACTAAGAGTGATAAAGTCTCTAGAAGCTTTTCTATTCCCTTATTCTTACCTGCAGAAATACCTACAACTGGTACTCCTAGATTTTTTTCAAGCTCTTTAAAATCTATTTCCTTTCCTTTGCTTCTAAGTAAATCCGTCATATTTAAAACTAGAATTATTTTGTAATCAAGCTCTAAAAGCTGAGTTGTTAAATATAAATTTCTTTCTAAGTTAGTAGCATCAACAATATTTACTATTATATCTGGCATTTCATTTAATATGTAATTTCTAGTTACTATTTCTTCAGGGGAATAAGGTGAAAGAGAATATACTCCCGGAAGATCAACAAGATCGATTTTATCTCCTAAATTTTTTATTCTACCCTCTTTACGTTCAACGGTCACCCCGGGCCAATTTCCAACATACTGATAGCTTCCCGTAAGACTGTTAAAAAGAGTAGTTTTACCGCAGTTCGGATTTCCTACAAGTGCCGCTTTATAAGCCTTTTTTGCTTTTAAGTCACTGTTTAAAATTGGTATATCTAAAAACTGACTTATAGAGTTAGGGTCATCGAAGCGCATAACTACACTTTCAAATTCTTTATTATTTTCAAATACTTCTATTTCCTCGGCATCAGATTTTCTAATACTTAGCCTGTAGCCATGTATAGATACTTCTATCGGGTCGCCCATAGGTGCAGATTTTATAACTTTAACTCTTGCTCCTTCAGTTATACCAAGATCTATCATTCGGCGTCTGAGGGCACCTTTGCTACCGATTTTTTTTACTATGCCCTCATTACCCCAGCCTATTTCGTTTAGGCTTTTCATTAACTATCGCACATCCTTTTTATCTTCTTTTTACTTTTATAATTGTAGTATAATTTTTAATATTCTTTATATATTTATATTATACCAAGCTTAGCTTAAGAAGTAAAGCTAAACTAACATTTTTTATGCTATATACTTATTTTAAAATTTATTAGGTTGACAATTTATTATATATAAATAAAATATATTAGGAAAGGAGAATTTAGTTCTGAATTTTTTCTATATACAAGAATAGAAGAATAAATAAAGTCATATTATCTAATACTTTAATCATAGAAATATAAAAAAAGGACAGTGATTTTACAGTGAATAATGTAGCTAAAATTTTAATCAAGAAGTTGGGTATGTATAGAAGAAATAAGCTTAAAACTCAAAATACTAATATTGATCAAAAAATTGCCGAAGAAATTAAAGATGTATGCTTAGAAATGGAGAAAACTAACATATGGTTTCAAATGGAAGTAGATGAGAATCTCATTGAAGCCTGTATTCATCAGCGTGAAATGCTAAATGCCAGATACCGATACTTAATGAGTCAAATTAAACCTGTGCAAGCTCAATAAGCTAGGAGAAACTCAAGTAATGAATCTAAAGCTTTATTTACTATCCTTTCCTCTCATAATATTCATCCTTTGGATAATTCACCGCATTTTAAAGAATGAACATTCATTTATAAGCTCAATTAAATCGTCACTAAGTGGAATCATTACCCTCGCTATAATTGAAAGTCTTTCTCCTTTTACAGGTATAATAATTCCACTTAATTTAATAGTCGTCATTTGCTGCTCGCTTTTAGGAGTCCCTGGAGTTGGAACGATACTTATATTAAATACTTTACTTAATTAAAATCAGAAAAAAGCAAAAAACTACCTCCAAAAAGATATAAACTCTTCTTAGAGGTTCGATTTCACTTAGATATGTAAAAATTATTTATTAGCCTTTAGCGTAAAGGTTTGGCTCCAATTTTTAAGTACTTTAGCAGAAGAAAAGCCAGCAGCTATAGTCGCTTATTTTTCGCAATTTAATGTTAGTGGGAATTACAGTATAAAGTATGCCGTCGTGTGAAGGTTAATAGGTTTTTTCAAAAATTTTTCTAGCCGTTTTAACACTTAAAATAACTTTTTATCTTTTTGAAGTAAATGCATATTCATTTTATAAAAGACATAGAGCATTATATAAACCGAAAAACCCGCTACACTTGAGGCAGCAGGTTGGTTTTTAGTATTCGCTTTACGTATAAAGACTTATTTAATTGATTGGCTTCATCGTTGGGAAAATTATAACGTCTCTTATAGATGGACTGTCCGTTAGGAGCATTACAAGTCTATCTATTCCAATTCCAAGTCCTCCAGTAGGAGGCATTCCATATTCAAGAGCAGTTACAAAATCTTCATCTATCATATTTGCTTCTTCGTCACCTGCATTTCGCATTTCCATTTGACGTCTAAATCTTTCACGCTGATCAACAGGGTCATTAAGCTCTGAATAAGCATTGGCAATTTCTCTACGAGTGATGAAAAGTTCGAATCTTTCAACGAGGTATGGCGCCTCGGCTTTTCGTTTAGTAAGAGGAGAAACCTCCACAGGATAATCATAAATAAAGGTGGGCTGAATTAAATTTTCTTCTACTTTTTCTTCAAATATTTTATTTAAGATATCTCCCCAAAGGTCCATAGGCTTGCATTCCACACCTAATTTGGCTGCCATTGAAGCTGCTTTCGCTTTATCTCCAACACAGCTTGAGAAATCTTCACCAGTATACTTTTTAACAGCGTCTATCATTGTAAGCCTTTCAAATGGAGCAAAAACGTCTATTTTTTCACCTTGATAATCCACTAATTCAGTCTTTCCAATTGCTCTGGCGCAATTTCTAATTAATTCTTCGGTTAAAGTCATCATATCTTTGTAGTCTGAATACGCTTCGTATAATTCGATAGTAGTAAATTCCGGATTATGTTTTGTAGACATTCCCTCATTTCGAAAAAGTCTTCCTATCTCGTAAACTTTTTCCATACCACCTACGATAAGTCTTTTGAGGTAAAGTTCTGGAGCAATACGCAAATAAAGGTCCATGTCGAGTGTATTATGGTGCGTTACAAAAGGCCGCGCAGCTGCTCCCCCGGGTATGACGTTTAGTATAGGAGTTTCAACTTCAATAAAGTTTTTGGAGTCAAGAAAGGTTCTTATACTTTTTATAATCTTACTTCTGCTTATAAAATCTTCTTTTACTTCTGGGGAAGCTATAAGATCTAAGTACCTTTGACGATACCTTGTGTCAGTATTTTGGAGTCCGTGGAATTTTTCAGGAAGTGGCAAAAAAGATTTAGCAAGTAAAGTTAGCTTTTTAGCATGCAATGATATTTCTCCACGCCTTGTTTTAAAAACAAATCCTTCTACACCAATTATATCTCCAATATCCCATAAGGAATTAATTTCTTTAAACTCATCTTCTCCAATATCATTAATTTTCAAATAAACTTGAATTTTTCCGTTTCCGTCTAATATGTCCATAAAAGAGGCTTTGCCCATATCTCTTTTACTTATTATTCTTCCAGCTATTTTGACGTCTTTTCCTTCAAATTCTTCAAAATTATTTATTATATCTTTTGAACTTAAGCTTTTATGAAAGGTAGTAACGTCAAAGGGATTTTTGCTTTGCTGCTTAAGCTTTTCAAATTTATCTCGGCGAATTTTCATTATTTCACTGCTGGAATTTTCTTCCTTGTTATTTAAAACTTCGTCCATTTTTATCTCCCCTTGTACAATTTTTTATTATTTATAAATTTCTATAACTCTATAAGTACAAAATCCTCCAGGAGTTTCTATTTTAACCACGTCACCCGTTTGGTGTCCGAGAAGAGCCGCTCCCACGGGGGATTCATCAGAAATTTTTCCTTCTCTAGGATTTGCCTCACTTGGTCCCACAATTTTATAGTCAAGTACTTCGTCATATTGCATATCGTTTACCTTTACCTTCGATCCAACGCAAACTACTTCTGTACCGAGTTCATGCTCATCTATAACCTTGACATTTTTTAGCATAGCTTCAATCTCAAGAATTCTTGCTTCAACTATTGCTTGTTCGTTTTTGGCTTCATCGTATTCACTGTTTTCCGAAAGGTCTCCAAAGGAAAGCGCGACCTTTATTTTTTCTGCAACCTCTTTTCTTCTAACCGACTTTAAGTTTTCAAGTTCATTTTCTAAATTTTTTAAGCCTTCTTCAGTAAGAATAACTTGTTTAGCCATTTTTATCACTCCAAATAATTATTAAGCCTTTAATCAGTTCTCCTCCCACTTACGGGAGGAACCACCGACAGAGTACGTGAAAATTTTCCAACTGTAATTATATTTAATCTGTTAATGGCAGTCAATATAATATCAATTTGAAAAAAATTCAAGCTATACTTTAATCTTTATACGCTATAAATTATATCTTCATATGTGGGATAAGGCCAGTATTTTTTAGGCATGTTTTTTTCCATTTCATCTATGATTTTTCGCGTTTCATCCATGAGGGTTAAAACTTCAGTACTGCTCCTTCGCGCTCGCTCACTTAAACTCTCTATTTTTTTAAGCTCCTTATTGCAAGTCTCCAGCTGCTCGATTTTCTTAAAAAGAGATGAGGAAAGCTTAGATAAATGCTTAATCATATTCAGTTCATATTCTACCGAAATATCGCATTTTAGCTCCGACTTGGCGATAACAGCGTCGCTTAACTTTTTGGTGTATTTGCTGACTGCAAAAAGAATATCTCCTCTTACCATACTAATTAAAGTTTTAGACTCAATATGCAAAACTTTACAGTAGTTTTCCATGTGTATTTTATATCTTGAATCTAGCTCTCTTCTCGAAAGCACACCATGAGTTTCAAAAAGCTTTATATTTTTTTCGTCAAGAGAATGCTCTAAAGCTTCAATAGAACTTTTAAAATTATTCAATCCCCTAAGTTTAGCTTCTTCTTCCCAGTCCTTTGAGTAGCTATTTCCGCTAAATATTATTCGTTTATGCTTTTTAATCGTCTTTACAAGCAAAGCATTAATATGCTCCGAAGGGATAGAAAGCCCTTCCAGCTCATCGGCAAATTCTTTTAAAGCCTCTGCAACAATAGTATTTAAAACCATATTAGGAGATGCAACCGATTGACTTGAACCAACCATCCTAAACTCGAATTTATTACCCGTAAAAGCGAAAGGCGAGGTTCGGTTTCTATCAGAAGTATCACACGGAAACGAAAGAAGTACATTTAGCCCTATTTTAAAATTATTTCTAGCTTGGCGAGTATAAATTTCTCCTCTTTCTATCGACTCTAAAATACCCATTATTTCATCGCCTAAGTATACTGAAATAATCGATGGAGGTGCTTCCTGGCCGCCGAGTCTTTTATCGTTGCTATATGACGAAACGGATATTCTCAAAAGATCAGCATATTCATCCACGGCTTTTATCATCGCACAAAGAAAAATTAAAAATTGAGCATTATCACGCGGAGAAGTACCGGGATCTAATAAATTCACTCCAGTATTCGTCATTAAAGACCAATTATTATGCTTGCCACTTCCATTTATTCCTTTAAAAGGTTTTTCGTGTAGTAAACAAACTAAATTATGCCGATCCGCTACGATTTTTAAAGTTTCCATAATAATATGATTTTGGTCTGAAGCTAAATTGGAATGTGTGTGAATTTGCACAACTTCATGCTGCGCAGGAGCAACCTCATTATGTTTAGTCTTTGAAGGAATTCCAAGCTTCCAAAGCTCTTCGTCAACTTCCTGCATAAACCTTACAATTCTCGGCTTAAGAGCTCCAAAATAGTGATCTGAAAGATCCTGAGCTTTTACCGGATCAGCGCCAAACAATGTCCTACCACAAAAAACTATGTCTTTGCGTTTTTTATAAACATCCTTATCAATTAAAAAATATTCTTGTTCCGCGCCTATAGATGGCGTGACTTTACTTATACTTTCATTTCCTAAAATTTTAAGTATCCTCAAGGACTGCTTATTTAAAGCGTATATAGATTTAAGTAGTGGCGTTTTTTCGTCTAAAACTTCTCCACTATAAGAACAAAAAAAGCTGGGGATATAAAGAGATTTATTTTTCACAAATGCATAAGAAGTTGGATCCCAAGAAGTATAACCGCGGGCTTCAAAAGTTGCTCTTAGACCTCCTGACGGGAAACTTGAGGCATCTGATTCACCTTTTATAAGTTCTTTAACAGAAAAATTCATTTCCACATTACCTTCTGAATCAAACTCCAAAAAACTATTGTGTTTTTCAGCAGTAACTTCAGTCATAGGCTGAAACCAATGAGTAAAATGAGTTGCTCCCTTTTCGATTGCCCATTCTTTAATAGCTTGCGCAATAATTTCTCCGGTTAATGAATCTACTGAAGAATTTTCGTCTATGGCTTTTTTTAAACTGTTATAAACCTTAGATGAAAGTTTTTGCTTCATTACTTTTTCATTGAAAACCATACTTCCAAACATGTCGGTGATTTTTACCATTAATTACTCCCAACTTTCTGAAAATTATAATTTAAAAATTAAGATTTTATTTTAATTTTAGTGTAAATAATTATAAGCTTTTACATGAAAACGCTTCCCTAATTAAAAGGGGAAGCGCTTATACTTCTTAAATCTTGCTTATTTAATATCTCGCTTTACGAAAGTTAAAGCTCCAATAAGAGACGAAATTATAATCGCAGCAGTGCAAACGAGTAAACCCGTTACTAGTGTTTCTTGGTTTATATTTAAAGCCAAAAATTCTCCAGAGTACGTATAGGGCCAGTACTTTTCACTGCTAAAGGAGTCTATTTTTAACCATCTATAAACTAAAGAATCAATTAATGGTAAAATGAAAACTCGTGTTCCCATAATTGAAACAAGGTTAATAGCAACGGTTCCTCCAGAGCGTCTTACTAAAAAACCTACCATTATAAAGAGACACTGCATAGCAAATTCAGCAAGAATGATTAATCCTACCATACGAATAAGACTAAGATAATCTCCTCTAGATAGTTCACCGGGGCCCCATAAAAAGCTTCCCAAACTAAAGGCAACTAGTGCAGGTAATACAGTGTATGCTGCAACAACAAATAATCCCATTATTAATTTAGTAAAGTAAATTGACAACCTGCTTTTTCCGCTGGAAATCATGTTTTTTATAGTACCTAATGAAAATTCACTGGGTATAAACAAAGAAATAAATATCGTGCAAAACAAGCTCCCCGCCGTTACGCCATACATCAACGCTTTTACACCAGTATATCCAAAAAGCGCCGGTGGCAGGTCGCCTAGCTGAGAATTTACGGATAGTAAATATAAAATTACCACTCCAATTCCTAAGCATCCGCAAATATAAAAGGATTTCATTCTAAATATTTTATAAAAACTTGCTTTAATTAAGTTAACCATTGTTTTTTCCTCCTTCCATAAGATTAATAAAGTAATCTTCGTAATTTCCTTGTTGATTATAAATTGATTCAACTATTATATCATTTTTCTCCAAACACGAAGTTAGCTCCGAAAACCGCTCTGCTACTCCGTATACGTATAAATCATTTCCATCAGATTCAATTTCCGAAATCTCAAGTTCAGTCTTAATTGCTTCTATAGCCTTTTCGGGATTATTTACTCTTAATTTTACTGCAGGCTTGATGTAAGTCTCGAGCTCTTCTTTTGTAGTCTGGGAAACTAATTTTCCTTCACTTATAACTCCATAGGAAGTACACATTTTAGAAAGCTCTCCTAAAATATGACTACTTATCAGAACTGTAATTCCTGCTTCTCTATTTAACTTAATAATTAAATCCCGGATTTCTTTTATACCTTTTGGGTCAAGACCGTTAATTGGTTCATCGAGAATCAAGAACTCCGGGTCTCCTACTAACGCTAGACCTATTCCAAGCCTTTGCTTCATTCCAAGAGAAAAGTTCTTAACTTTTTTTCTTCCCGTATCTTTAAGACCAACTATATTTAAAATTTCATCTGTTACTTTAGGATCCTTTACACCCTTCATAAGTCTTTGAACCTCTAAGTTCTGCTTAGCGTTCATATATGGGTAATAAGCCGGATTTTCTATAACAACTCCTATTTTTTGACGTCCCTCCGCTAAATTTTCGCTATCAAAAAGTTTTATCGAGCCTTCGCTTGCTTTAATTAAACCTACAATAAGCTTTATTGCAGTAGTTTTGCCAGCACCATTTTTACCTATAAAACCATAAATATCTCCCTTACGTATCTTTAAATCCAAACTATCTGCAGCTTTTTTCCGGGAATAAATTTTGGTTAGGTTGCTTGTTTCAAGAACATACTCGTTCATAAACTTCCTCCTAAGTTAAGTATGTATTGCTCTTACTATCACGAGCTATTACAATATTATATCTAAAATAATTTAGAGTCAAGAAAAAATTATAATATCTTATGAATTTAAAAATATTTACCATTTTTAAAACTAGAATATAAATGTTTTATCATATTCGAGGCAATAGGTCCTGCAGATTTTATTCCAAAGTCTCCGTTTTCAACCACTACTACAAATGCCACTGGAAACGACGCATCATACGAAAAACCTACCATCCATCCATGTGGGAGTTTCCCCTCGCCTACCTCAGCCGTACCAGTTTTTGCACACATTAAAGCAGGGCTAAACATCTTATCTCCATATTGATTTTTCATAGTATACCTCATCATTTCCCGTATTTTCTGAGCAGTAGAGGGTTTTAGCATTAAAGTAGTCTTTACTTCTAATTTTTCACCAGTGTCTTCATCACCTTCTAAATTTATAGACTTTACAGTATGAGGTTCTATGCATACTCCATTATTTGCTATTGCTCCCATAAACCTTAGCATATGCATAGGGTTTAAAGTGTTTTTATATTGACCTATTCCTGACCAACCAAGGTCTCCTTGCGACGCTTCTTCTAAACGATATTCACTTTGAGAAAGCTTGGAATTTTCAAAAGATATCGAACTATTAAACCCCATTTCTTCCATTTTTTGAATCATTTTTTCTTTACCTAGCTCTAGGGCAATATCGCAAAAAACTATATCACAGGATTTTGATAAAGCGTCTTTTAAATTAATATTTCCGTGCTTCTTCATACACGACACTTTTTCTCCATCTACTATTTTGATTTTGCTGCAAAAAAACTTTTTAGCTTCAACATCTTCCATTGAGTCTAGAGCTGCAGCACAGGTAAAAAGTTTAAAAACTGACCCAGGAGTATACGATGAGGAAAGAGCTCTATTTAAATAAATTCCTTCGAGTTTATCATCCGTTTGGATTTTAAAGCTCGGTTTATTTTCAACATCGTAGTTTGGCAGACTAACCATACAAATTATTTCACCATTTAAATAATTATACGCTAAAGCGGTTCCTTTCTTATCTTTGAAACTACTGCTAACTTTACTGCAAAGTTTACTATCCAAGCTTAAAGTTATACTTTTATTCATATTTATAATTTCAGGGGCTCCTAATCCAGCTATAGGGCTATAGCCGAAAAGCTCTTTGGCATACCTACTTTGCACTGAGGTTGGTATCAACACTGAGCCATCTCCAACAGTATGAACTAGCGCTTTTCGAATATTTATATCCTCATGATAAGTTCTTTTGCCATTACGTGTGCAGGCTAAAACTTCTCCAAATCTATCTAAAATTTCTCCTTGAGAAACCCTACCTTGCGATAAATGCCTATTGACAGACGAAAATACCCATTTTTCGCTTTTGATAATCAGCTCATAGCTAAAAAATCCCAAACCTAGGAAAAATAATAATACAATTAAATAAAGCATTATTAGTCTAACTTTTATACTTCTCACGTTGCCTCCAAAATTACTTTTTTAGTCCGTATGTACGTTCATCGGCAGATTTTATAAACGCAAGCAATCCCCACATTCCTAAAAGGCTCGATCCCCCTAAACTCACAAAAGGTAAAGTTACACCGGTTAAAGGTAAAAGGTCTACGCTTCCAAAAACATTCATTATCATCTGAAAAACCATTATTCCCGATGCCCCGCAAGACGCTAATGAATAAAATGCACATCGACTTCTAACGCCAATAAGCCCACCATAAAGTCCAATTAAAGCAATAGTTATAATTACTGTGTATCCTAAAATCAGTCCCCATTCTTCGCAAAGCATCCCAAAAGCCAAGTCACTGGGAGCTGCAAAAATGTACTTTAAACACCCTTTTCCAATGCCCATTCCAAAAAGTCCACCGCTTGCAGAGTAAGAAAGGACTCTTGTTTGCTGGAATCCTATGTCCGCTGAGTGTTCCCATACATGTCTCCACGCTGCAAAGCGCTCCATTATATAAGGTTTAAATTTAAGTATAAGTCCCACACCAGCACCTGCAGCAGCTACTGTGAGAAACAACGTCCTAATACTCCCCGACCTTACAAAAGCTACAACTAAAAAAGCCACAAAAAATATACAGGCTGTTCCGAAGTCTCCCATTAAAAAAAGCGCACCCATACAAACACAAGAAAAAATTATAAAACCAGTTAAATTTCTAGTAGTTTGAATTTCTTTTAACGTAGATGCGCCAAAAAATACAAAAGCAACTTTTACAATCTCAGACGGCTGAATAGAAAAATTTCCTATTAATATCCAGTTTTGTGATCCGTTTTTGACTTTTCCAAATACTAAATTTAAAAGTAAAAGGATCACAGCCAGATATGCGATATATGGCCTGCATTTCATGGCAAAATCCGGATTTTTAATAAAAAATACAATAAAATTAAAAAGCAAAAGACCTAGTCCAAATGCAATTACCTGAGTATAAGCAAACTGCAGATTTACCGAAGAACAAATGGTTATTCCAATGCCGCTCAAGAAAATCCCTAGCCCTTCAAGCTCAAAATTCGTTCTTCGAAGTCCGTACCGAGCTACAAAGTAATAGATCCAAGAAAGTCCCGTTATCAGCAAAGAATTCGTCATAGGAGCAAAATTAAAGTTTTCTCCAGAAAGACAAAGCAAAAAAGTAGCTAATGTATTAAAAATAGTAATTAAAGCCATTAAAACGCCCGGAAAGCATGCCGCCAAGGATAAATGCCTACCGAATCTTTTCCCTTTTGAAGATTTCTTAACTTTACAAAGCTTAAAGTCCATTTCACCGATTGTAATAACGTCTCCAACGTAGAGTTTTTCTTGAGAGTCTATAAGCTTATTATTTACAAAAACTCCACCTTTAGAATTAGTATCAGATATAAACCATCCTGCTTCTCTGCGAAAAAGTACTGCATGATTCCGCGAAGCCATTGGACTATTTACAATTATATCACAGTGCTTATCTCGCCCGATAGAGTTTTCCCAGTACTTAATGGGTATGTAAATCTTATTTGTTTTGTCGAAGAGCAAGATAAGCACTCTAGATTTTTCAATACTTTTAAAAAGTGAACTAAAAGCATAAAAAGCAACGCTAATACCTAAAAAAGATAAAAAAATTTGAATTAAATAAATTACTACTGAGCTTAAAGTATTAAAAATTTACGTCCCCTCCTTTAAGAGTTACTCTTGTGTCTCGATAAAAAAGATCTAGCAGCCTGGAAAAGTTCTTTAAATTCTTCACTTCGATAAAATATTAGTATATTTAGTACGTTTGGAATAATAGCACATACTAAAACGTTGATAATTATCTGAGAAATAAAACGTGAACTTTCTTGAGAAATATAAAATCTTGTAATAAAATCACTAAAATTCATTTTCAAAATTCGCAAGATTTCTAAATTCATGCAAGCAATATATGAAAGATACGTGTAAAATGCTGTTAAAGAAGTGTAGATTATAAATTTAAAATGATAAGCTTTTACGTTTCTATTAAATACCATGCGATATACAAGATAAGGTTGAATCCACTGCGAAACAGAAAGCATTCCAATTATATTTCCAAGCATTACCCCCGAAACCCCCATACTCCTAACAAGCAAAAAGGAAGTAGCTAGAGTTACAAAAGCTCCCAATACCGCTAAATATTTGTCTGGGTCATAAATTCCAGCTCCCACTTTAGCCATTATCAAAGATTGACGGATTCCATAAGTATATAAATATGCTGCAATAAATAAGGTTGTCCAGATATCAAATGCTGAGCCGATACCGGTCCAAAGTTCCATAAAGGGCGTCACGACGCAGACAAAGGTACTTATAATAAAAGAATATATGAGAAAATTACCAAAATAAAGTGCATTAAAGTTTTTATAGATTTTTTCTTTGCTTTCAGAGGTACTAAGCAAATTGCCAAAGCTCGCTAAAATGCCGTTAAACACCTCATTCGTGACGGTAGTTATCGCAAGGACAATAAGCATATAGTTGTTGTAAACCCCATTATTTTTAAGTCCCACTCCGTAAACTATTATCAAACTGGAAATACCCGTGGCTCCAAAAGCAGAAATCTTATGAAAAAGCATTGCTTTTATATTTTTAAAAAGATCCTTCTTTTCTATCTCCGGCAGGCGATTCTTAGTTTTTAGATTTAAAAATTTATAGTTTCTATCGAACCGATAAGAAATAAACAAGTTTTCTATCACTCTACATAATATTTTACAAATTAAATATGCTTCAAAAGAACTAAAAAGTTTTAAAACTGCTATTTGGGAAGCAAACATAAAAATTTGAACCGAAATATGTATCAAATGATTTATATAATTTTTTTGGTCAGCAATGAACATAGACCTTTTATGTGAAAACAAGTAAGACGATATAACATCAATGATATAAAGAATAAAAATCTTCATCAACCATATTTTAGAGAAATCTTCTTTTATGGGCTGGACCACAAAATAAGCCGTAAATAAACCAAGCACAAGAATCACTATCGAAATAACAACGTAGCACCTTCGCAAAAAACATAAAATCGATGAAACTTGTCCCCAATCTTCTTGAGCGATGGGCTTATAGAGCTTATAAACCATACCAACGCCTAAACCCATCTCAACAATAGCCAGTGCCGAAACTACATTTGAAAACGCGCCATCAATTCCAACATACTCAAGTCCTAATACCGAAGCAAATATTTTTCGGGTCACGAATGAGCTTACCATTATTATTCCCCATGAAAAGCAGCTCACAATTATATTTCTAACTGAATTTTTAGTCCTCATACTCCCACTCCGCAAAATAATGTTTTTAAATATAGTCTTATATTAAAAGTCCACACGCTCTCTAACGAAGCCAAGAGAAGTCCAGAAAACAAACGAGCATGCTGAATTTACGAAAAGTATTTCAAGCTCTACTAATCCATATATCCATGTTAAAGTAACTATAAATGCATATAAAGTATAAATTGATAAAACGTTTTTTAGCCCTTTTTCAATGTAGAATTTCAGAGACTTGACGAAAGACTTTAAGAAAAATCCAAACATTAAAATAGTTCCACATATTCCAGTATAAAGCGGTATACCTATCCAAACACTATGAGATCGTATATAACCACGTGTTGCAATGAAAGTATTTGGCAAGACATCTTTTGCATATGTAACTACATTTCCGGGCGAGACTCCAAAAAGCCATTTTTTCTGAAATATTTCCGCTGCACTAAGCCAAATTTTAAATCTCAAATTGGATACATCATTATTTTCAACAAAGTCTACACGCTTAGTCAAAATATTTCTAGAAGCTTTCCATTCAGTGGTATCGGGTAAAAAAAGGTTAATAAGTTTTATAAGGTCCTCACATAAACTTTCTATACCTCTTATAAGAGCAGCTAATAGCACAAAGCTTGCAATACTTATTAACGCAGAAACACAAATTTTTCGAAAAGTACTATACGGAAGCTTAGAGTAGCTTACTCCAAATGATAAAACTACAGCACTTATAAAAAATATCATAGCTGTTCCTCGGGATTCAGAAATCACTATATACAAAAACTGCATTGTAACATTTAAAATATTAACTGCTTTAGGAAGTCTTCCTGATACTCTAAAAAATATCTGGAAAAGTGAAAAGAGCATAACAAAAAGAGAAATTATAGAAGCACTATTAGGATTAACAAAAACTCCAAATAATCTCCCTTCCGCAATGCCTAATCTAAACCATGTGTTTTCCCTTATTTCTTCTATAATACTTATCCTTAGTAAATAAGTAATAAGAGAAATAGCCGTCATAACCGCCCAAAATATAATCAGAATATTTTGAAATAAAATCATTTTTTTAATTCTTGCTTCTTCTGTTTCAAACCTTCCATGAGGGTAAAGAATAAAAAAATTAATTGCGGTCCAGATAATAAATTTAATATTTTGAAAAAATCCATATTGAATATTTACAATTGAAGTAATACCTAAAAATACTATAAACAGAACTAGAAAAAGGTTTTTTTTATAATATACTAAAGTATTTTCCGTAAAAACGTCAAACAGCATTATTCCAACGCCAGTAAGGGCTAAAAAAGAAAACAAGCATGAGTCAAATATTGGCGGGACTAAAACGTAGGCCCCAATATATCTTAAGCATAGGCATAAAAGCAATGAAATTAAATATCCTTGACGAATAGGCGTTATGGGGCTTTCCTTCAAGTACATACCAAGCATCTTCTCCTTAAACTTCATCTATAAACTTTATCCATTTTTTTAAAACTGTACTTTTGCTAAATTTGGTTAAATTTTCTCTAGAATTAGCCGCAAATGATTTACGAATATCAGGATTTTCGATGAGCTTACAAATCTTTTGAGCCATTTCCTCTGTATTATAACATGTTACAAGCCAGCCGTCTACTTCATCTCTCACTATCTCAGAAGGTCCCGCATTACAGTTAAAGCTTAAAACGGGTAGTCCACTTGCTTTTGCTTCTATGAGCACAACTGCAAATCCTTCACGGTAAGAAGGTAAAACACAAAAGCTATATTCCTTATATTTTGCAGTTATATTAGAATTTGCTCCTTTAAATATAAAATTGCTTTCTAGTTTATAATCTTTAATTTTTTTAAGAAGCTTCTCACGATCGGGTCCATCGCCATAAACATGCCACTCCCAGTTAGAATGCTTCTTAAATACCTTCTTTGCAGCTTCTATTGCTAAATCAAATCCCTTCTCGGGACTTAATCTTCCAACTGAAATTATTTTTTTCGTTTCGGAATTATATGAACTATTTATTACACTTGAGTTACTATAATCTATGTAGTTATAAATTTGAATTAATTTTTCTTTTTTTATGTTCAGAAAATTTACGTAATCTTTTAAAGTTTGACGAGTTAAAACTACTATCTTATCACTTATTTTACATGCTATCTTTCTAAATAGTATTGATTTTTTATCTCTACCCACTAGATTTTCGTGCTCACAAAATACTATTTTTAGCTTTAAAAAAGGCCTTAAGAGGCTCACAACTGGAATAGGCAAAGACCCCGATACAAATAAAATATCTATTTTATTTTCGATTAAAAACTTCCTTATCTTAAAAAATAATTTTAAAGATTGTTTTGCTCTTAGATTTAAAGGCATGCCGAACGTATGAACTTTAACTCTTTCGTCAACAAAAAACGGTTTCTCATTTGGTATTTCGCAAAGCGAAAGAATATGAACCTGATATCTTTCACACAAATCATTAGCCAAAGAAATTGTAACTCTTTGAGCGCCGCCAACGGTAAATAAGCCAAAGCCTATAAAACAAATTCTTTTCATCCTTTTCCAACTTTCTTTATAAGTTCCATTTAAACACCGTCTTAAAGGGAGTATTTAAATCTGTTTTAAATACTCGGTGTATGTCATCAGTATTTTCTACTTTTTCATCCTCGTATATTATACGCAAAATCCTGTTTTGAAATTTCGGTATTTTTAGTAAGTCTACCGCTTGAATAAAATCAGATTTACCCGAACGGCTCGAACCCACAAAGGTTAATCCTTTTTCAAGAATATCTCTAGTATTTATTGAAACCTTATTTTCAGTCACACCTAAAAGAACTACTGTTCCTTGAGGATTTATATAAGAAACTATGTCGTCGATAGCAAAATAGCTCCCATCTCCTCCCGTACACTCAAAGGCGTGGCTTACTTCAAAATTCGAGGGTATATCATCGGAGAGATGGGTCTCATCTGCAAACACAAACTGCGAAAGCTTAGCACTATTGTGCCCTATTATAGTAAGATGATAGCTTGGAAATCGTTGCTTTAAAATGCAAGCTACTATATATCCAAGACTACCGTCTCCCCAAATTCCTATTTTATTTCTAACAGAATGGGAAAGCTTTTCAAACCTACTTACTGCATGTACTCCTACGCTTATGAGCTCACAAACAGCTGCAGCTTTAAAATCAATGTTTTCTGCTAAAACTAGTCTATCTTCCGGAATACTTATAACCTCTCTCATGAAGCCGTCAACTCCACTGGACATAAATCTTGAACCTTTTTGATAGTTTTCATATATCACCTTTTCTTTTTTAGAACCTGGAATATTAGGAATCATCACGACTTTTTGTCCATTTTTATATTTACCGCTTAAATCCATAATTATTTCTCCCATTGCTTCGTGAATAAGTGCCATTGGAAGCTTGGATTTAAGCTTTCGGATGTCTCGCCTGCCAAGATAGTACCGCTGATCGGCATGGCAAATCGACATATAAAGAGGACGAACTAGTAAATTTTCCCCATGGTTAAGATCTTCATACTTAACCGAAAAAACACCTGGTGATATAAGCCTGTAAACATAGTTAATCACTCATATCTCCTCCTAAAAGTGCACCTGCAATTTTGTAGTCGCTCATAGTAGTAATTTTCATGTTAAAAACGTCTCCTCTTACGAGCCGAACTTCTTTGCCCTTGCATGTAAAGACACCACATGCATCCGTTAACATACTTTTTTCATCGTCGCTTAACTGACTAAAAAGTTCTTTAAATTGGCTAATCTTAAAGCTTTGAGGTGTTTGACCTAAATACATACTACTTCTCTTAGGGACTGAGGTTATAATATTTCCTTCTTTAGATTCTATAATTGTGTCCACTGCAGGAATTACTGTATCGCATGCGCTGCAATAATCTAGTGCACTTATATTTTCTTCAATCATTCTAAGAGTGACGAAAGGCCTCACAGCATCGTGAGTTACAATTATATGTTCTTCACTTTTCCCATGATTACTTTCAATCGCATTTATAATATTTAAAATAGTTAAATTTCTATCTTTACCACCTTCGACTAAAATTATTCTTTTATCAGTTAAACTATGCTTTTTTAGCAATTCTTCTGTGTAATCAATCCATTCTTTATGGACGCCAACATATATATAGTGAAAATTCTTGCAAAAAACAAATTTTTCAAGTGTATGAATTATAATAGGCTTTTCGCTTTTGCCAAGTGGTAAAAACTGTTTAGGCATACCAAAAAGATTCATCCTGCTTCCAACTCCGCCTGCTACTACTGCTGCAAATATCATAATAAAACCTCCGCATTTAAAATATAAATTTTTTTATTACTCTGGACTATTTAAATTCATGTATATTATATCGTGATGGGGCTTTTGACTCCCTTTTGGGGGAAGCTTCATATACTCTCCAAAAGCCATTTTAAGGTAAGAGTCGTATCCTTTAGGAAGTGGCATTAAATGCCCTTCAAACTCTTTATAATCAGTGCCGCTAAATATCTCCTTTGGGTACTCAATTTGCATATAATGGGGACCAGAACAAAGCTCCGTCACAAATTCGGACTCCGAAAATTTATATTTACTCATTTGTTTTTCAGCGTATTTCCAAAGCTTTAGCTTATTTTTTTCTCCTGGCACTGCTAAGAGAAGTATTTTTGAAACAAAAGAAACAAGCTTTCCATGATTTACAGGGACCATTTTAGAGCAATAAAGAGAAAAAATCATACTCCACATCATTTGAAGCTTTCTTTTTATTCCCCTCGGCGCACACCCGTCTAAAGGTAAAACATCCAACATTACCCCTTTGTGTCCATCTTTCCCCTTTTGCCACGGACGAATCACTTTTGTTTTTCTGTCCACTATAGTCGTCATGACGTTCCCAATAAAGCTTGACTCTGTAGTGCGGCAGCAAGAGTACCTTGACACATCTGCATACTTGTTCCAAAGCTCAAACAACTTTTCGTAGTCTGGCCGAGGCATAAAAACATCTACATCGTCGTCCCACGGGATAAATCCTTTATGACGAAGCGCTCCAATGCAGCATCCTCCGCAAAGATAAAAAGTAAGATTATGCTCTTTGCAAAATTCTTTGAAATAAATTAAAATTTCCAGCCCTTTAAGCTGTAAGCTGCGAAGTTCCTCGTCGCTGAGCTTTAAAAAAGTATTGCAATTTTTATCCAATTTGTTTTTTTTATCCACTTTATTTCACCATTTAACATTCCAAAATTTAAAAATTCCCACCCAAAAACCGAGTCCATAAGAGATGTGAACCACAAACTGAGCCCACATCAAAAGAAACCGTTCTTTTAAGTTATTAACCTGCTCATTTCTAAACGAAAAAAACATATTTGCCAAAAAATATAAAGAAATCCCTAATAAAAATAAATTTAAAAACGTATGACCAAAAAAAGACATAATCCCAAAAATAATTAAAAAAGCCACAAATATCATAGGTATAAGCTGAGTAATCTTAAGAGGTCTACGATGTTTCTTAATAACTGCAATTTTCCATACTCCATAGCTGAAATACTGTTTAAAAAGTTTAGTAAAACTTTCTTTGGGATAATACTCGCTCTTGATTTTCGGGCTTATATATATTTTCCCTCCACTTTGAGTAATTCTAAAATTTAGGTCATCGTCTTCACTGCGAGGAAGCCTTTCGTCGTACATACCTAGGGAAATTAAGTATTCCCGCTTGAAGCATCCCCAGGAAACAGTATTAGAATATCCTTCAAAATTTTTATTATACTGTAATCCTCCACCAAGTGCAAAGGGAGAACTATAAATAGCCGCAATTACTCTCTGAGTTTCATTAAATCCCTTTGCAATCGTTGGCCCCCCAACGTTATTGGCGTCACTTTTTTTAAAGCAGTCAATACACTGTGAGATGTAGTCAGAATCGTAGCTTGCATGAGCGTCCATTCTAACCACATATTCACCACCAGCATTTTTTATTCCCATATTCAGAGCATGCTGGACAGTCTTCTTTTCATTTTTAATAAGTTTTATAAACTCATATTCTTCAAGATATGGACGTATAATTTCTAAAGTATTATCTTCTGAAAGACCATCTATTAAAAGTATTTCTAGTTTTTCTTTAGGATAGTCCTGAGCTAAAAGAGAATCAATAAAATTTTTAATATAAGCCTGTTCGTTTCGTATGGGAACTACCACCGAAACTTTTTCAGCATTCATAAAAACGCTCCTTTTTTAAAAAAATAATGCCATACTTTAAATTATACAATTTGCCGAGATGCATGTAAACAGAAGTTAAAATCTTACAAAAGATTACTTTCCTTTATCTGGATTTATTATTTTGTGGTATACTCATAATTAAAAAATAGTATATCTTGACAATACTTATACAAATGGTATATAATTACCCTCGTATGTTTAATATGAGATGATTATTGGCTTATTTATCTTTAAAATATGCCTGAATTACTCGATTATTATTATGTACATGCAAAAAATCCTGTTTTTAAACGGATAGGAGGGAAAAATAAATGGCAGAAAATCAAATTTCTACAGCAAGCCACGTATCAGAAAATAAATTTAAGCTAAGTGGCAACGCGTTGGAAGGTGAGAAGCTTCAAGATACTGTCGACGAAAATTCGAAGTCTTCTCCGAAGAGAAATGAATCTTTGGAGGCCACTCTAAGAAGATTTAAAAAGCAAAGCTCCGGAATTATTTCAGAAATCAGAAAGAGAGAAGCATACGATAAGCCCTCCGTAAAACGTAAGAAAAAATCTAAGGAAGCACGTAGACACAAAAAGATGGGCAGATATAACAGTGGCAAATGGTAATTAAAGGCATAACCCCCTATATCCCCCCTCATGACGAAAAACGTCTGAGGGGGAAATAAATAATTTAACTACTTTATTTGGAGGTTATATAATTGCTTCTTTACCCAACTTACTTTACTCATAAAGTTACAGATTTAAATATAAATTTCTTAAATCAAATCAATGTTAAAGGGATAATACTCGACGTCGATGATACATTAGTAGAATCCAATGAGTCTGTCCCTCAAAGTGATATAGTTAATTGGATCGAAACTTTGAAGTCAAGCGGAATTAAAGTAATATTACTTTCCAACAATATTTCAATTCGAGTTGAGCCTCTCGCTAAGAAATTGGATATACTATACATATCAATGGCTATGAAACCCCTTACCGCAGGACTTAAAAAAGCCATCAAACGAATTTCATGCAATCCTCAAAGCGTAATTATAGTAGGTGATCAGATATTTACAGATATTTTAGCTGCAAATATATTTAAAATTAGATCTGTACTTGTAGATCCACTAGAGAAAAGCAGCACTTTTTTACTTAAACTAAAAAGATTTATAGAAAAACCTATAAAATCAAATATCATTTTAAATCCTGAACTGAAATTAGAAAACATAAAAAAAGAATTATCTAATATCTCGTCGGAGGACAAAAATTCATGAAAAGAAAAAATGTTTTAATACTCTTAGGCCCCAATCTCAACATGACAGGCATTAGAGAAAAAGGAATATACGGAGAAGAAACCGCAGAAAGTATAAAGTCTCAAATGATACTCTTCAGCGAAAATTTAGGACTAAACTGCGAAGTGTTTCAAACCAACTGGGAAGGTGCCTTAATAGATAAAATTCACAGCTCAAGAGATTCATTTGACGGAGGAATAATAAACGCTGGCGCACTTAGTCATTATAGCTACGCCCTTAGAGATGCCATCTCATTTATAAGAGTTCCTTTCGTGGAAGTCCATATGACTAACATCTACAGCCGAGAAAAATTTAGACATCATTCGGTTATTTCAGAAGTTTGCGTTGGACAAATCGCCGGATTTGGAAAAAATAGCTACCTTTTAGCTCTAAGTGCTATAAAAGAACTTATTTAAATTTACTTACTTGAAAATAATTTACAGCTATAATATAGTAAATAATGTTTTATTTAAAATACATTCGAGGTGATTACCAGTGAAGGATGCAACTATAATCTTTTCTTTAAACAACGAGACAGATACAAAAACAATTTTAACTTCAGTCTACGATTCCCTTATTTCAAAAGGATATGATGCAATAAACCAAATAGCAGGTTACATTCTCTCAGGAGACCCTACATATATCACAACTTATAATGATGCTAGAAATATGATTCAAAAAGTTGACAGATACGAGCTTTTAAAAGCCCTCATTAAGTTTTATCTTGCAAACTAAAAATTTATTTTTGAGCTACATTTTAAAAAAATAAATAATTTTAATGTTAAACTCAAATAGCACTCTGAACTGACTAAATTCAAAGTGCTATCCTTTATACATATTTAATTCTAATTAATTATTTTCGGGTTCGGGAAAAAGCGAAATTGCTTCTTTTAAGTTAGTAATAAGCGCTAAAAACATTATATTAGCATCCAGGTACTCGTTTTGATACTTTACAACGTATTTACTTTGAAATTCCATGCATTTCTTTGCTGCTTCATCTCTCTTTGCACCTGCTAAAACTATTTTTTCTTCTTTAATACATTTACCGATATCCTCTATTAAATCCATCGCTGATTTAAACACAATTCTAGCCGCCTTTAAATTTAATAACTCAAAAAAAGTATTATTCCTTACAATGCCAATCGATTTTCTTCGACATTTGTTCACTATTTCGGTTTCTATGAGTTGGGATTTTAAATTTTTGTTTTCTTTTAATATTGTTTCTGTATTCTCACTTGGCATAAACATCACTCCTTAAAATATTTTTATCAAGCGTTTCTTAAATATTTTACTATTTTTCTTCGCTCTCAGTTTGGACATGAAACGAATGAATAATTTTAATTTGAAACTCAGATAACACTCTGAACTAATTTAAATTTAGAACGCTATCTTTTATAAATGTTTAATTCTAATTAATTACTTATTTCAATGATATCGCGGTAGTATTTTTAATTTTTCTTTTTGCTGCGTTTGTGCTCTCTTGCCAATGTCTTAACCAGACGTAAAAACATTATGTTAGCATCTAGACATAAGAAATTATTTTGCTTAACATATTTGTTTCTAAAATTTTTATACTTTCTAATTGTAGGTTGAACGTATTCGTCTACTTTCTCATTGTGTTCCTCATCTCCATCCACGTAAAACTTGTATTCCGGGGGAATATCATCTTCATCCAAGAAGTATTTCGCGACATCATTATCGATCTCTTCAAAATCATCTATAGCCTTTTTATAATTCTCTTCATTTAAAAATTGAAAATCTGATCCTCGACCATTTTTTAGAACGTTAAGCAAAGCTTTTCGGCATTTTGTCTTTGTGCCCTCATCGGCATTTAAAGTTTTTGCAGTACTAGTTAGCATAAACATCACTCCTTAAAATATTTTTGGGCCCAGAAAATAGTATATATCAACAAAATATATTTGTCAAGTACTTTTTTTTAAAATATTTTACTATTTTTCTTCAACCTCATTTTGAATGTTAGAAAGGGGATTAGATTCCAAAGCAGTTTGGATTTGCTTATTAGCAAGATGAGTATATATTTCAGTAGTCCCCAAATTTTCATGACCTAAAATGTCTTTTAGAATTCTTATATCTACATCAGCGTATTGGTACATCAGTGTTGCGGCAGTATGGCGCAGTTTATGAACAGAATATCCAAAACCCGAAAGTCCTGCACGCTCAAAATAAGCTTCAACCATTCCTTGAATAGTTTTACCACTAAGGCGATTATGCTGCCGACTAATAAATAAAGCATTTTTGTCTTTAACGCCTTCGCGCGGCCTGACTTTCATATAGTTTTTAAGTGATTCTCGGCAAGCTTCATTTAAATAAATCATTCTTTCCTTATTTCCTTTGCCTTTTAGCTTTAAAGTAAAGTCGTCACCAATATCCTTTAAATTTATACCCACAAGCTCAGAAAGCCGCATACCACAGTTTAAAAAGAGAGTTATAATACAGTAATCGCGTTCTTTAAACTTGCCCGCGTAATTTATAACGGTATCTAAAAGCTTTTTACTTTGCTCCAGACTCAGAAACTTTGGCAGAGATTTTGAAATTTTAGGAGTTTCTAATTGTTCTACAGGATTACTGCTTAAAAGTTCAGCTTTATGAGTAAGATACTTAAAAAACATTCTCAAGCTGCTTACCTTTCGCGAGCGAGCTGCAGCATTATTTTTTCTCTCATCAGCTAAATAGTTGACGTATTCAAAGACGTCTGTAAGGGATATAGTTTTAATTAATTCAAGGTTTACATCATTAATATTTATCTCATTAAACTTAGCTGACTTATCCACAATTCCCCTTTTAAGCTTTATATACCTAAAAAAAGTTCTTAAATCACAAAAATATTCATCAACTGTTTTTAAAGACCTCCCTTTAACAGTCTGCATGTACCCTAAAAACTTTTTAAGAATTTCTGGAGAATTAGATAGGATTTCTTCTTTCATTTTTACCACCTAAAAAAATGGAAATACTCAATGCATTATTACATTAAGTACCTCCATAAATAATATTTAAATAAATTGGAGCTGATAACCGGACTTGAACCGGTGACCTCATCCTTACCAAGGATGTGCTCTACCGACTGAGCTATATCAGCAAATAAATTTTGCTGCTAAATTTAGAAAAACTTGGCAGGGGTAGAAGGACTCGAACCCTCGGCACGCGGTTTTGGAGACCGCTGCTCTACCAACTGAGCTATACCCCTTTAAGTTCCCTTAGCAGTGACATTATATTACCTTTTAAAAATAAAGTCAATTAAAAATAATATTAAAATTATGAGTAAACCTATAAGCCGAATTCTGTCTTGGACAATCATCTATCTTGGCTGGATGTTACCATCATCAGCTCGGTGCCACCTATTATTTGTGCCGAGCAAGCACATCTTTTTACCATACGGTGTTGCTCCAGCTAGGGTTTACATGGCCGCTTAGTCTCCTAAGCGCCGGTGAGCTCTTACCTCGCCTTTCCACCCTTACCTTGAATCTCAAGGCGGTATATCTCTGTTGCACTATCCCTAAGGTCGCCCTCGGCGGTCGTTAACCGTTAGCCTGCTCTATGGAGTTCGGACTTTCCTCACATAATTTTCATCATGCGCGATTGTCTGGTTTACTCATTTTTTATTATAGCTCATCTAAATTAAAAAATCTATACCTAAAAGTTTCAGAAAATGCTTAAAAATATCAGTTGAAACAAAAAAGAGAAATCAAATTCAGAATTATTTAAGGATTGAAACTAAGGCACAAATCTCAATTATGCTTTCTTTGCTTTTATTCGCTATGAGACGAAGAATTTTTTTGAGACTTTGCCTTTAATTTCCTTTTCAATTCTTCTACATAATCTTCTACAGGTTTTAAATTGTATAAAATAGGAGTTGTGGCCATATTAATTTCCTTTTCTTCTAGAGGCCTACTATTATAAGCATGGCAATATATGTCGTATATCTTACGTACCGCTTCGCATTTTAAATGTGGTTCTAAAAACTTCATGTAGCATATTAAATCACGAGTTGAGCTTTTTTCTATTGTTTTTTTCGACTCACTTAAAAACTTGGAAATATTGGAACTTAAATTTTTTAATATTCTTATTATCTCTTGCACTAGATTTAATTTGTTGGGAGATTTCCTTCCCTTATATGACTTTAATTCTCTCAAAGCATAATTAATGAAATGTTTAGTCAACAAAGTATTATCAGGCTTTTTTAATTTATTATTGATATTGTTATAAATCTTATCGAAGCTTTTTCCATCCCAAAATGAGAGTTTCGGATGTTTCCTTTCTTCTCCATTATTATCTTTTTTATAAAAAACTTCTAGTATTTTCATATATGATTCTTTGAACTCACCAAACGTAAATACATTACTTAAAGTGTTAATTAAAGGAATATCAAACTGAAAATCAATTTTAGAGCTCATAACAATACCCCCACACGCATATTTTAATTAATAATATATAACTGACGAATTTAATTCATTATTTATAAAAAATCTTTCTAGGCATTCCAAAAATTTCTAACTTTAAGAAATTTATTTCACCTACTTTCTCAAATAAGCTTCTGCATTATTTTTATACCCTACAGATACTACCTTTATTAAGCCGCACATTCAACCGAGGAGAAGAAAATTTAAAGTAAATAATTTTAATATTCACCTCATATATTTACCAAGGTAAAAATCATGAAATTCGGAAATCTCTCCCCAAGCACATATCTTTAAAGTTTTTTCTCGCTTTTATTAGATATCAAGGTTACGTATTTCATTATTATCACTTTCATTTTGAAATATTTTTATCTAAACATTTAATTTTTATTGTTTTCTTCCGTAGAGTTCTCACGAGGATTAATAGTAAAGTTTTTAAATGCCAGCATAGTTATATCATCAGAGCGCTCTGCTTTACCCGCAAACTCTTTTATTTTACTTCTTAAGTCAGTCACTAAATCTCTTATCTCTAAATTCATGCTGGCAGAACTTAAAATCATCTCTTCTAATTTAACTTGCGAAAATAATTTTCCATCGGTATTTTCAGCCTCTGTCACTCCGTCAGTGTATAGGAACAATATATCCCCGGGATATAAATAAATTTCATTTTGAGTATATTTAACATCTTTCATTCCCCCAAGCACAAATCCATGAGGTTTAGTTATAGGTATGCAGACATTTTCTAACTTTTTATATAAAAGAGGAGGGTTGTGTCCTGCATTGGAATAGATAAGCTTTCCCGTATTAATATTCATTACCCCTACAAAGCAC
>CAMNXD010000006.1 GCA_946566955.1 uncultured Clostridia bacterium | reverse complement strand
GGAGCTAAAACAAAAACCGCACAGACACTTTAAAAACTTAGTATCCATGCGGCTTATGGTTGGTGGAGATAAGCGGGATCGAACCGCTGACCTCTTGAATGCCATTCAAGCGCTCTCCCAGCTGAGCTATACCCCCAACACTTTTAGTTTATCATTTTCTTTTTAAAGTGTCAAGGGTAAAAATGAAGCTTGGAAAAATTAATTATAAATTTATATCTCAATCGAAGTTAAAATTCTTTTTCGAAAAATTTTTTGATATTTTCATGTAATTCTTTTGGAGCTATGAAGTTTTCTCCATCAACTTCTTCTCCATTAGCGTTGAGTATCATATTTTTAATATGAGTATATTCTCTATCTTCATAGTTTACTCCAATGATTAATATAGTATTGTTTTTAGTAGATTTTATCAAGTACGGTTTATCTATTTCAGTTCCAGGAAGCTCCTCCTCTTTTTGACGTGTCCATTTTCCGGAATTCCTCAATATGGTGTTAAGTTCACCAATCTGATCTTTTTTAAGATTATGCGTTACTTGTAGCGGTTCTTTAGTAGTCTCATCTATCATATTTTCGTCATACGTGTAAGCAATATCAAAATTCATTTCAAAGGGTAAATTGGCATCATTGTTTGTTTCAGAGGCAGATTGCTTTTGAGAGCTTTGAACTTCCATTAAAGGAATAAATTCTAGTCCTGATTCTTTATTATTCTTTGGCCACTGATTACATAGTTCATCAAATTTTTGTTTATTTATTTCACTTCTCTTGTCGCTTCCTTTTGACTGATAGTATTTTATGATGACGTTACCTCTACCGTCTAACGTTCTTTGTTGAGTTTTTTCATCGAACGAATCGGATTCGATTTTTTCAACAACTTCTATTGCTGATCCATCAGATTTAATTTTGTTTTTTTCATAAACTGAGTCCCATGCGCTACTGCTGCCTTGCGTGTATATAAATCCATCTTTGCCAATACAGCAACTATATCTGTACCAGAAGGAATCTAATAATTTAGGGTCGTTGCCTACGAGAGAATAAATAGCAGTTATATAGTAATCATCATCTAAATACTCTTCTTTTGCAAGTAATATAAGCTCGGGAATGCCATTTCCGTTTAAATCTTTCAGCGCATAACCAAAGCCGTTTGGCTCAATAGCAACTGTACACATATTTGACCATGGATCGTCGAAGTATTTATCGCGAGCAATTCCATTATTATAATCATTTGCAAAATCTCTATATTTATCTAAAACTTCAGCATAACTTTTAGAATAGTCTATTCCTCCAAGTTCGGTTTCAATAGCTACATTTTCTGTAATTTGCTGCGGACTATTTTGAACTTGATCTTGACTTTCTGTTTCGGATGTTTTATTTCCGCATGCCGATAAAATTATACTAGAAGAAAAAGCGGTCATTAGTAAAGCGCTTTTAATTTTTTTACTCATAAAATCCTCTCCTTACTATTAAAGTCTTAATTCTAAATATACAATACGATTTTTACAAAATTTATAATTTAGATAGTTAATCGTATCGTTGGTTATAAAAAATATTATAAATTAACTAAAAACATTGTCAACAAAAATCCATAAAAAATTTCTTTTATGCTTTCTGAAACCACATCAAACCGCAGTTTGCTGCGATATTTAAGTGTAATATTGATAAGTATCTGTAAATTTATTCATATTATTTAGAAAATAAACATATAAATTAGTTGACAAATTTTTCATTGCTTGATATACTAGCCATCGTACTAAATCAAATAGAAAGGAAAGATGTAATTATGAACTCAAAAAATCTAAAAAAAGGAAGGATTTCCAAAAAATCTTTACCGTTTATTGCAGT
This sequence comes from uncultured Clostridia bacterium, assembly GCA_946566955.1. Lineage (GTDB taxonomy): Bacteria > Bacillota > Clostridia > Oscillospirales > Acutalibacteraceae > UMGS1491. The sequence goes on along the minus strand of CAMNXD010000006.1, from coordinate 56,976 downwards.
ATCTGTAGCTTCTGTAGGATTTGCACTTTCAAATCCTGTTAAAGCAGCTGATGTGGACGTAAAAGAAGATGTAGTTGCCACTGAAGCAAGCGAAGTTACAGTTACCGAAGTTAAGGAAAATGTAGCTGCTAAAGAGGTTATTGAACCTGAAGTTAAAGAAAAAGCAGTTGCTGCAGAGGTAAAGGACGAAAATACTTCAGTTAATTCGGAAGTAGTTCCAGAAGAGGTTAAGAGCGACAAAGTTGAAGTTTCTGCTTCTAATGATTTACAGTTGATGCCCGAAGCTGTTTTTACAGCTGCAACGCAAGAAAATGAACCTGTTGCACTATCAGAAGAGGCAGAGCCAGTGCAAGGAGACGAATTTAATGTTGGAGATTTGAAGTATCGCGTTGTGGATATAAATGCAATTAATAAAACCGTAAAACTCAGCGGACATAACAATAGCCAAAAGCCGACTGGCATTTTTACAGTTCCTAACGAAATTACTCATGAAACTGTTACTTATCAAGTTGAAGGTATTGGATCAAATGCACTTATGTACTGTGGCGAAATAACTAAGGTTGAATTACCTGAATCTATCAAAAGTATTGGTGATGCGGCATTTATCAACTGCTCTAAACTAGCAACTATTAATCTTCCTGCAGCTATTAAAGATTTAGGTGAAAGCGTATTTTATGATTGCAGTGCTTTAACAAAGGCTGAAATTCCTGAAGGAGTAACTGATATCAAATCAGGTACATTCAGTGGCTGTTCCGCACTAAAAGAAATTCAAATACCTGCAAATGTTAAAACAATTGGTGCAAGCGCATTTAAAGGATGTAGTGAACTGAAAAAGATTAAAATACCTGCGGCAGTGACTTCTATTGGAGATGGCGCTTTTAATGGCTGTTCTACGCTTAAATATATGATAATAGAAGGAAAAAGCGTTGAATTAGGTGGCAACACTGTACTATCAGGTACTTCTTTAGGGAATGGAGATCCAGGCACAGCTTTATATGTACATAAAGAACTTAAAGAAGATGCAGACTTCAAAACAAAGCTAGCATTAACAAAAGAAGAGGTTTTAAAGGAAATTCCAACGAAAGCACCTTCTATTCAAAATTTAAAACAAGAAATAAAAGATAATAAACTTACAATTTCTTGGGACGCAGCTGAAAATGCTAGTGGATATAAAATTACTCGCAAAGTAGGAGAAGAAAAGGAAGAAGTTTTGGAAGAAAAACTAACTGCAACTGAATATGAAATTTCTTTACCTGAGGATAAATCTAAGCTTTATACTTACAGTGTAATACCTTATGTTATTTATAATCCAAATGCTGAACAAGAAGATGAATACGGCCACACATCTCTTGAGGGAGCTGCAGCAGAGATATACTATGGTGAAGCTGAAATTAAAGCTCCGACTTTTGAAGGCGGCAGCATTACATTCGATAAAGATAGAGCTTCTGTTGGCGAAAAAGTAACTATGACGGTTAAGCCAAATTCTGGTTATATTTTAGTTCCAGAAAGCCTGAAGATAAATGAAGGCTCTGTTGAAATTGAAAAAAACGAAAACGGAACTTATACTTTTGCCATGCCTGGTGAAGCCTTAAAAATTGAAGCTGAATTTAAAAGTGAATGTCCAGAGATAAAGTATACCGATTTGAAAACAGGAGTAATGCTAGAAGCTCCTGAAGGAACATTCCCCGATGGATCGCATGTAGTGGTGGAAGAAGTAGAAAAGGACCATGCTAATTATGCTTTAGTATGGAACGACGTGGATGATTATATAAAAGAAGTTGGCGAAAGATTTAAATTCTATAGTATTGAGGTCCTAGACAAAGATGGAAATAAAGTTCAACCTCAAAATGGTAACAAAGTTAAAATATGTCTTCCTGTTCCAGAAGGATATGATATTAAAGATTTAGAAGCTTTCAAAATAGAGTCCGGAGATGATACACACTACGAATCTAAAATTGAGCTTATAGATGGAAAGAATTATCTTGTATTTGAAGTTGATCATTTTTGTTATTATGGAATAATCGACCCAGATATGAATAAGGTAGAGAAACTTGCATCTAAAAACGAGCAAAACAACTCTGATTCTTCTAAAGACTCTTCGAATTCTGATAAATCTAGTTCTAAGGGTTCAAGTTCTAAATCTAAAGGATCAGAATCATCTGGTTTCTACAAAACTTCAGATGGAAGATTAAGTTCTATCTTGGCATGCATTTTCAGTTCAATTTCTTCTGGAGCAGCATATTTATTCTCAAGAAAATCTCGTAAACGTAAATAGTACTCAATTAATTGACTCGTTAACTCCTAAATGGGGTTGACGAGTTTTTTTTATTATCTTTAAGAGAAGGAAAATAATTTTAGTTATAGATTTTTTATAATAAATAGTATATAATATTATTGTGTTGTATGATAATGGTTAAAACAAAAGCATTGTCAGATGACATAAAAATTTTATTAAAGAGAGGAGTAATTATTTGAGCGGTCCAAATGTAGAACTTAGCTGCGTACAAGAAAAAGTTAAAATACTCAAAAACAAGTGGTATAAAAATAATTGGGTAATTTTATTTTTTACTTTAGTAATTCCACCACTAGGAATTTATCTCATGCTTAAATATCAAAACACTTGGTCTTCTAAATATAAAGCGGCTTTGAGTGCAATGTCAATTACTTTATTTTTAGGGTGTATATTATGTGGTTTTTCGATTTTAAAACTTTATTCTCCTACTCCAAAAGAAACTCTTGAAGTTGTTAAACTAGTTCCTTTACCTACTAAGATACTTCCTATTCCGAGTTTAAAATTTTCTTCGAAAGATAGAAGTAGAGAGAAAGTGAGTACTAAAAAAAGAAACCCTCAAACAGTTCAAAAAGTCCGCAGAAATTCCGTAAGAAAACCAAAGAAGAATTTAAAATCTCGCAGTATAAAAAGTGCCCGAAAAATTAAAACAAGTTTTAATTCCTTGAGATTAGATAAAGAAATTGAAAAACCAAAAGAGAAAAATGAAGAAAAGTTTAACGAAACAAAGCCACTAAAAGATAGCATTCCTTCAAACGATTTAAATTCCATATCTGAACCAACTATAGGAAAAGGTACCACTGTTTACGTTACAGACAAAGGGAAATGCTATCACTTTAAAAAATGTCGCAGGGGAAGTAATTATCATGCGGTTACTCTAGAAGAAGCCGAAGAAAAAGGTTTAAAGCCTTGCAAAAAATGCACTAAACAAAGTTAGGCAGCTTATCGAAAATTTAACAAGATTTATTGAAGCTAATGATTATAATTAAAAAAATTACTTGACAAATTTCGAAAAACGAAATATAGTTTAACTATAGGTTGATTTTGATCTTAAATAAATTTAATGAAAGGTGTATGTTTATGAAAAAACTTAATTTAAAAAAACATGTAGCAATAGCTTTAGCTGTTTTAAGTGCAAATAGTAGTTTGAGTGTATTTGCAAATGGTAACGATAAACAATCTCAAATCACCAAATCACAGGAGGAATCTGATTCAGAAACTTTTATTGATGGAAATTTTAGACTTATCGAGCAAAGCTTTAGTGATCGTATACTAAATCTATTTCGTTATTATAATATTAAACTTGAGAAGTTTTATAAACCATACAACTATGTTTGGATTGAACAAGAATTTTCCCATGTACATAATTGTATTAGGTCTTTAGCTTGCTCGAATGTTGAAATTACACGTTGGGAGCGAAAGACATTTGATGGTACTCTTGAATATTTAAAATATGCATTAAGATATTGTATTCCTGAAGACATGTGTAATGAAATTCTAAAACATTTAAACGATATGTTTGACCTGTTAGAATCCTCACAAAAAAAGGGATTGATGAATCTGACCAGTGGCCGTATCGTATTTGTTGCAAACCTGAGACAGTGTTTAGCTTCAGTGAAATATTATACGCTGTGCGCATGTGCATCAATAAAAAAGTCCGACATGAAATTAATAAATCCGCTACAAAAATTAGTAGAAAACGAAAAAACCAAGAATAGGACTGAGGTAGTAGAATGCATAATGGCTACAGAAAGATTCGAAAAAGCCAGAAAAAGATATAAGCAATCAATTTCAGGAGTTGACAAGGAAGAAAAGGAGGAGGCTTTAAAGGAATACAAATCCGCCATCTACAACTTTAGATTTTTCGACGGATTATCACAATGGGCCTATTTGGACGGGATGAATTTGCTCCAAAAAAATGATTTGGAAACCTAATTTGTTGGATAGTTCGTGTGTTTCAACTTTTTAAAAATTCTTCAAAGACCCCTTCGAGTTCGAGGGGGGATTTTTTATGCTTTAATAGAAAATAGTGGAGCTATGTTTCGAAATATAAAACTCACGTATAAAGGTAATAATTTATATAGTGCGAAATAATTTTTTGTCTGTCAAAGGTTGCTCTTATGAAATTCATATTTGAGTTTCCAGGAACTTTTTATGGCGAAAATAGAACATTTTGTGATAAACATCTAATAATAACGAAAAATTTGAACATTTTATAAAAATATGATATAATCAACAAAACTCAAATAGGAGGGAAAGAAATGGATGATAAGCTTGAGGACTTAAAAGAAAATTTAAAAAAATTCGAACGATGGGGAATACGAATTATCAAGGATAGGTATGAAAATCCAAAAAACGAAGATCTAGGAACCGCTTTGCAGGGGCAAATAATTAATGTGTTTAACAATCTTTTTGAATTCGACCCTAAATATATAAAAACGAATTTTGATACAAAAATCTTAAAAAAGAAATTTTCTTCTATTCCTAGCAAAGAGAAAATAGTGAAGCTAATTTACGAATTTTTATGTGATAACAAAGTAGAAGATAAGAAACAAGTTGAAAAATCGTATAAGAACATAGAAAATCAAATAAAAAAGCTCAGAAAAAACCCGGGACTTCCGTTTCCTAAGGAATATCTAATAAAAAAACTTAAGCGCTTAAAAAGAGCAAAAATTCAATATCTTCTTAAGTATCAACAGAAGAATCAACAAGCATTTACAGATGGTCTTAACAAATTAGCTTCATTGGGAGAATTGAAATTAACAAATGCAGAACATAAAAATACTATTAACGATATATTGAAATACTTTGAATATGAAAATGAGGCGAATCTAAAGTTCCAGCATGTGCAAGACAAAATAGTAGACGTTTGCAAAATCTTAAGTGATGAATGTAAAAGCATCAAAGTAGAAGAAGAACGCCAAAGTCTACACGATTTTATAAAAAATGTAACTCGCCGACTAGAAATTATTTTAGCTCAAATAGACTGGAAAAATAGTGGTGACGACACGAACTGTCAACGCTATCTTAAAGAATTAAAAAGCTTTGTCCGACAAACGAGATCTAGTAAAAAGAAGTTTGCAAAAAATGAGCAAAAAAGGGAAAAACGCGCGTATAGCATTGAAAGTATGGAAAGAATTATTAAAGTTCATAATGACATCATTGCGAGAGCCAACGGAATTCTCAAAGAAAATGGAATAGCAGAAATAAATCTAGATAATTTGAGTACGCTAAAAAAATATGAAGAAATGGCAGATAGCAGAGATCCCAAATTGCTAGAAAAAAACTATTTCGACAGTGCCGTAAAGGAAATACAGTCTACTGTTGAAAGCGAGATTAATAAATCAAGAAGGAAATCTATGTTTAAAACTAAAGCACCAAGTTCGAATCAAGTTTTGAGAGAAATATTGAAGTTATTTTAAAATTTTAAAGGAAGGTGTTAAAGTGAATAATAAAAAAAATATAAAAGAAAGCATGAGAGAAGCTCTTAAAAGGCTAGATTTGTCTTCAGCTTCTATAGATAAAATTCAGGAAGAAATAAAAGATAATTCTGAGTTAATAGGAGCTTTTGAACAAAAGAAAAGTGATATAGAAAAAATTCTTAAGCACCGAGATGTAAGTAAAGGTCTTAGTTATCGAAAGCTCAATGCTTATGCACTTGGTCATAATAAAGATGCGTGGCAGAAGCTCTCAAAAGATATAACCGTTAAAAATAAACAAGGCACAACAATGAAAGTTAATTTCAGTTCAACTCCTGCAGCTGACTTGGGAATTTTTACTCATTTAGAAAAAGGAGAAGGACTAACGTCTGGAGAAGAGAATCAAGAACATGCCGGTAATTTGTGGAAAACTGAAGCGAAATCAGATGATAAAGTTTTGTTTTCCGCTCTTAGGCATAGAAATACTCGTGGAAACGAAAACGCTTCAAAAGAAATTATTTTAGCGGCTGCTATAGAACAATACGGTTTAAATAAGCTTCAAAAGAGCCAAGAAGACAAAGTCTGGGAAGTTAAATTGGGTAATGTGCAGTTAATGAGCCCAATTGGAAAAAATAGTCCTCTTTCGCCCGATAAAGACATGCCTTTCAAACAAATGAAAGCTTTTGAAAAATTGGAAAACGAACCCTTCGATATGAAAATAAAAGACGAAAGCGGCAATACTAAAACAATAAAGCTTAGACTTGCCAAAACGATTATGGTTAATTTTGGTACCAACATTCAGCATTATGCACTTAAAGGAAAATTAGTTACTAGCTCCTATAAAGAAAACCGAAAAGCACTATTAAATTTATTTGGAGAAAAAATTCTTAAGTCTATTGAAGAAAAATTTAAAACGTGTAGCAGCAAAAATAGAAAAAATAAAGACATAAAAGAGAACATTTTAAACCGTGAATTTGAAGAAAATATTAAAGAAGGAAGCCTTAAACTCCAAGAAACAGGAGAAGTTGGAAAATACTTAAATAGTTTATACGAAGCTAAAAGAAGTAAAAGCATTTCAGAAAAGGATACTAAAGAAATTGATCTTAAAATAAAGAAAATAATAAATCTTTCTAAGCAAATACTAGAACTATGGTCTTGCACAAACGGAATCGGTATAAAATCTAATCCTGCAGCAATTCCAACTCGAGTATCGGCTCTTTTATATTTAATAGGGTATCCTGTGTCATTTAACTGTAAGAGCGGAAAGGATAGAACAGGGGATGTATCAGCAGAAATAAATGATTTAGTTACTACCATGGAAGCAAAAGAAGGTGAAGTACCTGATCCTTATGCAAAGCTTACTGATGAAGAAAAGCTGCAAATGAGTAATATTTTTGATGCAACTCAATCAGACGTTATAACTGAAGCAAATACAGGCTTTAAAGGATTAAAGGTGGATCTTAAGGAAACCACACGTCGCATAGGTAAAGTAAGAGGGACTTCGAAACATGCTAAACCATCAAAAGAATATAAAAAGGTTGAAGCTAAAAATGATAATTAGTCTAAAGAAAAAAGATTTTATCAAAATATCAAATATTTTCCCATAAAATTTTCAGAAATTTCACGCAATGAAAATTGGAATGAAATAATATCTCAAACTCTGCAACTTATTGATGCGTTTAATGAAAGCTGCATTCGCAGTTACGATAAAAAAATAGAAGAAGATAACTCTAAATCAGATGACTCTAATTTTAAAATGAGTATTAATAACAAAGTTAAAAATAGCGGTGTGATTTTAGGAAAAATTCAATCAGCTTTTTTAAATTTCAAAAAAGTCACTCAAAGCAATTATATAACCGCAGAAATTCCATCTAGGGACATAGAAAAAAGATGTAAAAATATAATGAAAGCTTTCGAAGCTTGGAGTAACACTTTAGATATTGGACCTGAAAAATATTCTTTCTCGCCTTTAGCGGTGCTGCACTCTAAAGAAATACAGAATGTATTTTTAGAAATTAAAAAGATATTTGAGGGAGATAATTCAAAATTTAAACTTCGCCTAGAAAATTTAATGAACGAAGCTAAAACTCAAAAAGAATTTTTAGAAAAACTTATTGAAGTAAATCAAGATATCTTTAAATCTATTGAGAATAAAAATTATAAAATCGACGAGCAATTCGAAAAGGCAAGAGAGGTTTTAAAAAAATTTAACAAAAAAGAACCCCTAAAAAATATTCAGCTTTTGGGGTTATCGGGCAGTATCGAGATGTTTATAGAAAGCTTAGACGAGCTTTTAGGGTTCCATGCAGACGAATTTTCAAATTCTAGCTTAGCTGGACTACAGATTGCTGAAAAGCATACGCTTAGTGCTACAGAAGGAAGCTCTAAAATAATATTTAAAGAAGAAATTAAAGGTGAAATTTCTAAAATTATACTTTATGCCCAAAGCTTTGAATATAAACCTAAAATTAAGCATACTCGAAAAAATAGAGCTAAAAACCTTTAAAAAAGTTCACTCCGCCCAAGAAGTGCACGAGAAAGGGTCACTTCATCCGCGTACTCTAAGGTGGCTCCAACGGGTATTCCGTATGCTAATCTGGTAACTTTAATTTCTAATCCTTTAAGAAGCTTAGAGATATACATTGCAGTAGCTTCGCCCTCAACAGTTGGATTAGTAGCCATAATTATTTCAACTATTTTTTCGGACTTAACTCGATTAATTAGTGGAGCTATTTTAATTTCATCGGGTCCTATTCCGTTAAGGGGAGAAATAACTCCATGTAAAACGTGATAAAGTCCACTAAATTCGTGGGTTCTTTCAATTGCATCTACGTCTTTAGGATCCTCCACGACGCAGATTGTGGAATTATCTCTTTCTTTATCAAGGCAAATTCCGCATATTTCTTTATCTGTAAAATTACAGCAAACACTGCAGCAATGTATTTTAGAGTGTGCATCTAAAATGCTGTTTGTAAACACTTTTATTTTTTCTTTAGGCATTTGAAGGATATGATAGGCTAGTTTTTGAGCAGTTTTTCTACCTATACCCGGTAGTGACTCAAATTGTTCAACTAGTTTTATTAAATAAATACTGCTATTTTTCCACATTTTAAAGAATTCCTGGCATTTTAATTTTTCCTGAAATTTGCTCCATCAAGTTTTCTTTTTCAAAGTTAGCTTTTTTAATTGCTTCGTTAGCTGCCGCCATAATCATATCGCAAAGCATATCAACGTCTTCGGGGTCTACGACTTCGGGTTTAATTTCTATCTTTTTGATTTCTATTTTACCGTTTATAATGACTTTAACGGCTTCTCCTCCAGAAGTTGCGAAATATTCTTTAGATTCAAGTTCTGCTGAGGCTTTTTCCATTTCTTCTTGAGCTTTTTGAGCTTGAAGCATTATTTGCTGCATATTGTTCATAGAGTTTCCGCTTTTAGGTAATCTAACTTTCATTTTTAAAAATCCTCCTGTTTACTAACTATTTCTATATTATTTAATTTAGCTCTTTTAATTAAGTCTTCGAGGGTATCGCTATGGGATGGAAGCGAAGCAGTTTTTTCGTCAGTGGGTACTGGAGAGTTATAAGGCTCGATTTCGAACTTTTTACCTAAAACCTCATATATTATTTTCTTTACACAGCTTCTATACTCTTGTTTTTTTAGAATCTCGAATGCAAAAGAGCTTTTAGCATTTATTAAAATTTTATCTTTTTGTTTATAAGCCTGGGAATCTGCAAGAGAAATATATAGAGACTTTAAACTTGAAGTTTCTTTAATTTTTTCAAGGATTTTGTCCCAGCTTTTTAAAGGACCATCGCTTAAAATTTCAGGTTCTTGGCAAGGCTCTTGAAATGAAGCTATTGAAGTATTTTCTACACTAATTTCTTCAGGATTTTTACTTAAAGAAGCTTTGCACTTTGAAAGCTCATTACACAGCTTTACAGCTATAATTTCTAATTCAAGTTTTTTATTATTTCCTGAGCACATGTTTTTATATGCTACTTGAAGTAAGCTTAGAGCTAGCATTGCATCCTTTAAACTTATTTGTTTAGCATATGAAGCGTTGCTTTCAAAGAAATGCTGAAAAGTTCCTGTGGCTTTATAAATCATTATATTTCTAAAGTACTCTATTATTTCTTCGCAAAGTCTTACTAAATTTCCTGAGAACTTATAGGTATTATCTATATAGTCAAGGACTTTGGAAAAATTCCCTGTTAAAATTCCGTTTACAATTTCCAAAATAGATTCCTTAGGGGGTATACCTAACATTTCTCTTACGAAATTTTCGTTTATAACTTCAGAGCATAAATTATTGCATTGATCCAAAAGTGATAAGGCATCTCTCATAGCACCGTCTGCGAAAACAGAAATTTGTTTAATTGCAGAGTCTTCAATTTTTATATCCTCGAGCTTTGAAACTCGCTTTAGTTGAAAGCATATTTCAGATTCAGAAAGCCTATGGAACTCAAATTTTTGACATCTTGAAATAATTGTCATAGGGAGTTTGTGTATTTCGGTTGTTGCTAAAATGAACACCACGTGTGTAGGGGGCTCTTCTAAAGTTTTTAAAAAAGCGTTAAACGCGCCGGGAGATAGCATATGAACTTCATCCACAATATAAACTCTATACTTACAAGTGTTTGGAGTGAATACCATTTCATCACGTATACTGCGAATGTTTTCAACTCCATTATTGCTTGCGGCATCTATCTCGACTATGTCTAACAAATTTTCAGACTGTATTTTTTGGCAAGTCTCGCATTTTCCGCAAGGGTTTCCCTCTATAGGAGACTCACAGTTGATTGCTTTTGCTAGAATTTTAGCGCATGAAGTTTTGCCAGTGCCTCGAGAGCCAGTAAACAAGTAGGCATGAGAAATTTTTCCATAGCACACTTCATTTTTCAAAGTTTTAGTAACATGACCTTGTCCAACAACCTCGTCAAAAGTTTTTGGTCTCCATTTGCGATAAAGAGCTTTGTACAACTGCTTTCATACCACCTTGGTTAAAAAGTAGGCATGTAATTCAACATACAGTCGAACGAACTAACCACATCGCACGAAAAATACTGCTTAATGCTGCTCGGTTCCCCGCCTGACATGGTTCACAATCATTCGTCGCATGGCACCCATTCAACTGCATGCTGAATTACACGACTGTTGATTACCAGAAAACACTCATTTATAATTATTATACGCTAAGATATAAAAAAATTCAATATATATTTTTTAAAAATTAGGAGGGATTTTTTTGGAAGTAAAAATAGCGCACTGCTCGGATTTCCACTTGGGCTGCAGTAAAGACTATTATAGCAGACCATTTGAGTTTAAAAACCTAGAAAGAAAAAGAGTTTTAATTAATATTCTTAATGAATGCACTCGGCAAAACGTGGATTTTATTTTAATAGCCGGCGATTTATTTGACGACGTTGATGTAGACCTTTCAGAGCTTAAAGAAGTTCAAGAAATTTTAAAAAATTCCGGACTTAGAATCGTCATTGCACCCGGAAACCATGATCCTTTCACGCCGGATTCACCTTACTTTCTACCCGATTGGCCAAAAAATGTTTTTATATTTAAAACTAATAAACTGACTTTCTTTGAAATCCCTGATTTAAAGGTTAGAATTTGGGGTGCAGCATTTAGTGGTGTGTACCAGAGCAAAGGAATGCTAAGAGAAGTGCCTAGTTTAAACTCAAGCTTTATAAACATATGTGTTATGCATGGACATATCACTTGGAGTAATAGCTATTATAATCCCATACCCTTTGCAGATATAGAAAATAGCAACATGGACTACATAGCACTTGGGCATGTACATAAAAGAAGTGAGATAAAAAAATTAAAAGATACTTTTTATTCATATTCCGGGTCGCCTTATGGTAATAGCTTTAGTGAAACAGGAGAAAAAGGGTTTTATATAGGTAAAATATCTAAAGGCAAATGTGAGCTTGAATTTCAAAAAGCTTGCCTAAGAAGGTACGAAAAAGTAAATATAGATATTTCTTCTTGTTTGAATTCTCGAGAAGCTGTAAAACATATTTTAGATATGCTTGAAACTTTATACAAAGAAGATTTTACGAAAAACTTTTATGAAATAACTCTTCAGGGAATGGTAGAAGAGAATTTTTTAATTGATACAGACTTATTTGAAAGTTTACTGAGTGAAAAATTGTTTTTTTCTAAAGTTATAGACAAAACAGAAGTAGAGATAGATATTGAAAAGCTATCATATAGAAATGATTTTAAAAGTATGTTCATTAAAAAGGCGCTTTCGAGGATAGAAAATTCACAAAGTGCTGAAGAAAATAAGCTAAACAGGAATGCTTTAAAAATAGGTCTTAAAGCTTTTGTGGAGAGTGTTAAGTATCATGAAAATTAAAAAAATCGAAATAGAAGGGTTTGGTAAGCTAAACAATTTTAGAATTTTATTAAATAAAGACATCCAAGTAATTTACGGAAAAAACGAAGCCGGAAAGACAACTTTAATGGAATTTTTAAAGATGATATTTTATAGTCGCCGAAAAGGAAGTAGCACAAGTGCAGAAGATAAATTAGTAAGAAGTAGATATTCTCCGTGGAATGGAAAACCGATGCAAGGATCAATTGAATTTACTTCCAAAGGTTTTAACTATAGAGTGGAGAAAAAAATTCATCCGAGTTCTGTTTTAAAAGATGTGACTTTATTTAGAAATCAGTCTCTAGGAGAAAATATAAATTTAGGTAAAAAAGAGGAAGTAGGCGAACGCGTCTTTGGACTAGACTTATACAGCTTTGAAAGAAGCAGCTACATATCGAATCTTGGAAGAGCGGAATTTGAAGAAGCTAAAGTTTCAAAGGATTCAATTTTAAATAAGATGTTTAATTTATCTGCAAACGGCGAAAGTGAAAGTAGTTTACTAGAGGTGACTTCTAAAATAGAAGAAGCTATTAAAGATTTAGAACCTCTGAGGGGCAAAAATGGAAAAATATCTATTATAAGCTCAGAAATTAAAGATATTAATAACCAAATAGAAGAAATAGAAATTCTAAACCGCGAGCAAATGGATCTTTTTAGTCAGCTTACAAAGATTGAAAAACTTATTAAAGAAAAGCGCGCTCTTGAAAACCAAATTGAAAATATAAAAGCTTTAAAGAAAATTTCAGAGCTTGAAAGCTTGATAAAGTCTATTCAGATTAAATCAGGTGCCGCCAGAAAACTAAGAGATTTAGGGATTACTCAATATAAAGATGTAATAAGTGAGCTTATACTTTTAAAAGATAAAATAAGTTTGAACGAAGAAAAAAGCAAAGAACTAAATAACTTTATGAAATCTGTTAATGAGGACTCTATCTTAATTTCTAGCGAAGAAATAAACTGCTTAAATCTAGCTATAAAAGAAAGACAAAACTTAGAAAGCAAGATCGAAAAGTTAAAATTTTTTTCAAACTTAAAAGATTTTTGCAGCGTAGAAAAAGGTAAGCTCGCGTCTCTTTTTTATAATCCCGATGAACTTTTTAGTCTTTTAAACCAAAGCACCGCAGAAAATGATGATTTAGAAAATCTAAAGTCCTTAGAAGAATCACTTAGGAACAAAAGGTTTGAGTGCGAATCTGAGAGAAATAATTTAACAAGCAGTCTAAAGCTTAAGCTAAAGAAACAAAGCAATAATAAAATAGCCTTAATTATATCTTTTTTAGCTTTAAGCACGGTTATTTTAATGATTATTAAAGATTTAACCCCGCTATCAACTGTTTTACTAAGTATAATTTCTATTTTCGGAGTCGCTGGCGCGCTTTGGACGGGTTTTAGCTTTCACCGTTTAAAAAATGAAATCAAGTCTTTAAAAAAAAATATAGCTGCGTACAATACTCAAAATCATCAGCAAAATTTAAAAGAGCTTGAATTAAAATCTTTAAGCTGCGCTCAAAATTTAGAAAGAATAAATACTACATTACTAAACCTTATAAAAAAAGAAACATCTCTAGCATCCGAAAGACTTGACTCCCTAAACACAAATATAAATAAAATGTTAGAAGAAAAAAGGTCTTCGAATGTAGGGGAGTACTATGAAAACTACGCTAAATCACAAAATCTTGCTCAAAGCAAAGAGGTATATAATCGGTTTTTAAACAAAGTTGACGCGTTAAAATCCGAATTCATTGAAATAATTTCTAAATATAGTAAAGTACTCAATTACTCAGAAGCCACCGATTTTCTAGACGTAATTAAGTCAACATGCGATACAATTGAAGCGTGCGATGAAGAAATACATATAAAAAGAGATGCTCTTAATTTAAAAAGCATTTCTGAATTCGAAATAGAAGATTATTTAAAGAAGCTCAAAACTCAAGCTTTAAAGCTCCAATTAGACACAAATGAAGAGGCTATATATTCCATAGAAAAGAGGCTTGAAGAACTTAAATCTCTGGACATTTCTAATTCTTACATCCAAATCAAAAGCAAAATTCGATATCCTAAAAAAAGTTTAAATTTCTTAAATGAGAAGCTCCAGGAAAAAAAGCTTAAATTTTCGCTTGCTAAGGAGTATTTGCAAAGCTTAAAGATTGCATATGAAATAATTCAGGAAACGATAAATGAAGTTAGAAGAAAATTTAATCCCCGGCTAAATGAAGAGGCTTCTAAAATTTTTAAAGAGCTCACGGGTGGAGAGCACAGCAATATTTGTATGAATAAAGATTATTCTATATCGCTTGAAAAAAATAATAGTTATAAATCATATGAAAGTTTTAGCAGCGGTACTATTGATCAAGCTTACTTAACTTTAAAAGTAGCAATTTCTAAGCTGCTTTCTTCCCTTAGTGGCGAGGTGCCTTTAATACTTGATGATGTGCTCGTCAGGTATGACTATTCTCGCGTGGAAAATACCCTTAGATTTTTAAAAGAAAACGCAAAAGAAACTCAAACCATAATTTTTACTTGTCATGAGCACGTTGCTAAATGTGCAAAGAAGATGGGTATAGAAATAATTAAGCTAGAATAACTTTAAGCTCTTTTGAGATTAAATACTCTGACTTTATCTATAGTGTTGCTTCCAAGTAAATATACAAAGCTACCTGAGCCTGCTAGTATATTTTCGTAAATATTTTTTATATTTAAATATCCTTCATATTGTCCATCTAAAGTGTAAGCAGTTAGCTTGCTAGACGAGACCGTAAAAATTCTATTTTTATAGTGCGAAAGAGATTTAAAGTTTTGATCAGTTACTATTTGAGATATACTTTTACCGAAATTGTCTATTACTCTTATTTCATCATTTTGATCCTTATTAATCGACGGGGAGAGGCAGCAGCAGAAACCATAGTCCTTATCAAAACTATAGGATTTGAGAAGCTTTTCATCATAATTAAAGGTTTTAAAATTCCCGGTATTTGGATTTATTACAGAGAGATAATTATCTCCAATAGCTAAAATATTTCCATTTGAAAAATATTTAACTTCGGACACGAGGTTGTTTTCCAGTTTGAAGATGTTTTCAGGCTTTTCAGATTTAAAATTTAAAACATATACATTGGATGAAATAAAACCATTTTCAATATATATTCCGCATACTGCTCCTTTATTTTCACGTGGACTTAAAGCAACGTCACAAGCATGCATTTCTGAAAAATAGTACTTGTATTTTTCTGCGTTTTGACGGCTATAAACACTTAGCTCAGAAAGATAGCTTTGAGATTCCGTTAAAATAGAATAATTACCGCTTTCAGAAATATCTGCAGAAATAATATTATTTTCAGTTTCGAGAGTATGTAAGGTTTTAGGTTGACTTTCTATTCTTAACTTTTTCCCTCCTATATCATAAAGGATAGCTCTCATACTGACCGCTTTAAACGAAGGGTTCTTTAAGTTATGATTTAATTCTCTTATTTTATAAGCTGATTTATTTAAAAGCGTAAATGAAGTATCGCTTAAAAGAGCAATATTACTTCCCATAAGTTTTATGTTTTTAGCAGGTATTGCGTTTCCGTTTACTTCTGTGGGAAATTCAGATGCTCTTAAAAATGATTTCATGCTTACTTCTAAATATAGTAAAACGTTTTCAGGGTATAGTTTTGACTTGTTTGTCCAAAACACTAAAAATAAAAAAAGCGATGTCAGTAAATAAATTATTCTTTTAATTTCTTTAATGTTTTTTTTTGAGATTATAGTATTTTTATTGTTTTTTTTAGCGCTAGAAGAGCTATTGGGGTCAAAGCTCATGTGTTTATGCTCCTTTCTAAATTATAAAATACTTTATTTAAGTATAGTCCTTGAGGAGGAGCTGTGGGACCTGCATATTTTCGGTCTTTCATTTCTATAATGCTGGGGATAGCTTCTTTTTTAATTTTTCCTTGAGCCACTCTCAGTAAGGTTCCAACTAATATCCTGACCATGTTATACAAAAATCCATCAGCACTTACTATCAGCTCAATCATACTATCTTTTTTAATAACTTCAAAACTATATATTGTTCTAACCATATTTTTTTGTTCTCTTTTATCTAAAGTTGCAAAAGAGGTAAAGTCATGTGTACCTATAAAAGAATTAGCAGCTTCACTTAAAAGGTCAGTGTCTAGCTTGTACCAATAATGCAGAGCGTAATTGTGCATAAAAGGGTTTTTGATTCTATGATTCCATATTTTATAAACGTACTCTTTTCCGGTGCAAGAGTAGCGGGCGTCAAAGTCCCAAGGAACTTCAACAGCTGAGCTTACTGCTATATCATTAGGTAAAAGTCTGTTTAAAGCATAAACGAGATTAGATGCTTTTATAGAGCCATTAGTTTTAAAGCTCACTGCATACGTATTTGCGTGAACGAATGCGTCTGTTCTGCTGCATCCCTTTATGTTTACAGTTTCTTTTAAGACTTCCCAAAGTGCATTTTGAAAAATTTCCTGCACGCTCACGGCGTTATTTTGCACTTGCCATCCGTGATACCTGCTGCCGTCGTACGATAATTTAACTAATAAATTTCTTCCTATATTTTTATCCATAGATTGCATCCTATAACTCCTAAGATAAGTAATAAAGCAAGCAATAACGCAATAAAATCTTTCTTTTTAAATTTAAATTCTTTAAAGCTAGTGTGAGCTTCACCGCTATAACACCGGGCTTCTAGAGCTGTTGCGAGGCATTCTGCTCGGCTAAACGAAGAAACGAGAAGAGGTATAAATACCGACAAACAAGCTTTAAAAGTTTTAAATATATTTTTATTTTTAAATCTAGCGCCCCGAGAGAGCTGTGCATTTACGATTTTTTTTGCCTCTTCGAGGACGGTTGGTATAAATCTCAAGGTTATGGTAATAGTCAAGGCTATATCTCTTGAATTAATACCTATACAGCTTAAAGGCATAAACGTTTTTTCTACCACGTAGGAGATTTCGTTTGCAGAAGTTGTGAACATTACAGCCGACGTTGTTAAAATTAGAGAAATAAACTTAATAAATATTATAAAGCTCACTTTCATAGTTTTGGATGTTATGTAGAATTTTCCGGAGGTTATAAGTTTTGCTTCTGCCTCAAAAACTAAATTTAGAAGGGTTGTAAATAAAGATAAAATAATTATTAACGAATTACTTTTTAAAAATTTTAGAGCCGATATATCAGAAAGCTTCATCATAAACACGCAAGAAATAAGAATCAAGCTTAGAGAAATAAAACTATGCGTTAAAAATGCCAAAAGGGTAAAGACTAACCATAATATAATTTTAGTGCGTGCATCGAGCTGATGCATTTTAGAGTTTCCTTCTATATATTTACCGATTGAAATATTTTTTATCATGCTGTGGCACCATCTTTTTCTAATAGTTTAAGTATTTCTTTTTGAGCTTGATTTACTGTTAGAACACTTTCTGGTATATCATATCCTTCTGCTTTGACTAAAGACATCACTTGAGTGATTTGCGCAGGGTTTAACCCGAGGGATTCTAAGTATTTAATGTCCTTTTTAAACAGTCCCCCGGGACTTCCATAATATACTGATTTTCCTTTGTCTAAAACTAAAATTTTTGAAGAAACTTCTATTATTTCTTCCACAGAATGAGAAATCAAAATTATACTTCTTTTTTCCTGGCTATGATAATCTAGCAAACATTTTAATAAAAAGTTTTTACCGATTAAGTCCATACCTGCAGTAGGTTCATCTAAAATTAAAACATCGGGTTTAAGCGCCATTACGCCCGCTATTGCGCATCGTCTTTTTTCGCCGCCCGACAAACTAAGTGGTGACCGAGAAAGTAAGTTTTCATTTAGTCCAAGCATATTTGCAATTTTAATAACTCGGCTGTGAATTTCGGGCTTTTCTAGTCCTTGATTTTTAAGTCCAAAGGCTATGTCATCAAAAACAGTACTTTCAAAAAGCTGATGTTCGGGGTACTGAAAAACAAGTCCGATTTTTGAAAAGACTTCATACTTATTTTTAAAGTCTGTGGTTATATTTTTTCCATTTAGGATTATTTCTCCGCTAAGGGGTTTAAGTAGACCATTTAACATTTGAACTAGAGTCGATTTACCTGAACCGGTTTTCCCTAAAATTCCTAAAATTTCACCGTTATTAACTGAAAAGCTTATGTTTTCTACTGCTGAAGTTTTAAAATTATTTTCAGATTCATATGTATAAGATAAATTTCTTGCTTCAATCATTTTTTGTGGTTCTCCAATATTTTAATTATTTCATTTGCGCAGTCTTTGGTTTTTAAGGCTTTCATAGAAACTTTATATCCTAAGCTTTTTATAAAACTTAGTATTTGACTCGACTGCATGGGCGTTAAGGAGGGAGTTTTAAGAAATACTTCGTCTGAAAATAATTCATATGGATTACCCAAGAAGTTTACTTTTCTATCTTCAATAAATAGTACTTTATTTGAAAGCACGGCTTCTTCCATAAAATGAGTGACTAGAACAATAGTAGTTTTGTGTATAGACTTAATTTTTAAAAGTAAATCTAAAATATTTTTTCTGCTAACTGAGTCAAGCATTGAAGTTGGTTCGTCAAGTACTATAATTTCAGGCTGCATAGCTAAAACGCTTGCTATATTAAGACGTTGCTTTTGACCTCCCGAAAGAGTAGAGGTTAATTTTTTTTCGAATCCTTCCATACCGACGGCGCAAAGAGAAGATTTGATTCGAGCTTTCATTTTTTCTCTTGGAATGCATAAGTTTTCTAAACCAAAAGCAATTTCTTCTTCTATAGTACTTGCAATTATTTGATTATCGGGATTTTGAAAAATTATTCCCACTTTTTTTCTTATTTGATAGGAGTGATCGGGGTTTTGCGTATTAAGTCCGCAGATATTAATTAAGCCCGAGGTAGGAGAAATAAGTCCGCTAAGAAGCTTAGCAAAAGTAGATTTACCGCACCCATTTAAACCGATAACGCAAACAAGCTCACCTTTTTTAATTTCAAGCGTAATATTTTTAAGAATAAAATGCTTTTTATTTTTTTGCTCTTCGACTGCATAATCTACGTTTTTAAATTCAATGATTTTCTCCATCTGTTACCTTTCAAAGCTGTATTTTTGCGTCTTCCGACGTCCAAATGGCCGTATTACCCGTTGGAAGTACCAGACCAGAATTTGAAACAGGTAAACCGATTTCGTCGCAGCTGACTTTCCCTCCACGTTTTGGGATTATAATATTAGATAAAAGATATGCCATAGTAGAAGGGGAAAGGCCTGTAGAGTAAGAGTTGACTATCAAAAAGCGTGCATTTTCACAAAGAAGTAATTCACAAAGCTCTAAAAAGTCAAAAAGTTTTTCTTCTATCTTCCAGATTTCCCCGTTTGGTCCTCGGCCGTAGGAGGGAGGGTCCATCACTATGCCGTCGTATTTGTTGCCTCGGCGTATTTCCTTTAAAACGAACTTTTCACAGTCGTCAACTATCCATCTAATGGGAGCTTTAGATAAACCCGAAAGCTCCGCATTTTCCCTTGCATGAGCTACCATTCCTCGTGAAGAATCAACATGGCATACTTTGGCTCCAGCTGCTGCACATGCCAAAGAGGCACCACCGGTGTATGCAAAAAGGTTTAAAATATTTAAAGCTTTATTTGATTTCTTTATTATGTTGCTCATTAAATCCCAATTTACCGCTTGCTCTGGGAATATTCCTGTGTGCTTAAAGTTCATAAGCTTTACTTTGAATTTAAGATTATTATATTCGATTGTCCAAGTAGGGTTTTCCAGCTTATGAATTTTCCAGCTTCCGCCGCCAGTGCATGAGCGGTAATAGGTGGCATTCGAATTTTTCCATCTTACGTCAGTTTTTGGGCATTTCCAGATTATTTGCGGGTCAGGGCGAATTAAAATTTTATCTTTCCAGCGCTCAAGTCTTTCACCGGAGGAGGTATCGATGAGTTCGTAATCCTTCCAAGCTTTATATCTCATAAATTTTAAGTGGTTAATCCCTTTCAATAAATTTTTTAATTGTATTAGTGGTGTCAGTCATCAGCTTTTTAAGTTTTTCGGAATCTTTATGCTCAGCCATAATTCTAATCTTAGGTTCTGTACCCGATTCCCTCACAACAACTCTTCCGTCCGCTAAAATCTCTTTTTGAATTTCTTCTAAGTAGATTTTTAAATCAGAGCTTTTAGAAATAAGTCCTTTTTGACTGGGCAGTATGTCAATCGAGGAAGATTTCTGCGGATATTTTTTAATCATACTATTGAGGGAAGAAGAGCTTTTATTTAAGTTCATAATTACTTCTATAAGCTTGAGGGCTGTGAGTTGGCCGTCTCCGGTTGTGGAATGATTTTTAAATATTACATGTCCCGATTGTTCACCTCCAAGGCAGTATCCACCTTCTAGCATTTTTTCAAGGACGTATCTGTCGCCTACTTTAGTTTCTTTAAAAGAAATATCTTTTTCTTTACAAAAATTTTTCAGTCCCAAATTAGACATTATAGTTCCTACCAAAGTGTTTTTAGAAAGACTCCCTTTAGATTTCATGTAGGTAGCACATATACCGAGCACTGCATCGCCGTCAATTATTTTTCCTTTATCATCAATTGCTAAGCAGCGGTCAGCATCGCCGTCGAATGCCACGCCGAGGTCATATCCACCTTGAACTACTTTTTCGGATAGATTTTCAATGTTAGTGGACCCGCAATTTTCATTTATATTTACTCCATTAGGATTTTCATAAATAAAATCTGCATTTATTCCAAGGTATCTAAAAAGCTCTTTGGCCGTAAACGATGCTGACCCATTTGAGCAGTCAACTAGGACTTTAAAATTACATTTAGGTAATTTCACGCTTTCACTTAAATATTTAATGTATTCCTGCTTATACTCAAAGGCATACTGAATCTTACCTATATTTTCCCCAAGAGGTAAGTTACGCGTTTTTTCATTTAAAATCATTGATTCCATTTTCTCTTCAAGCTCATCTGAAAGCTTATATCCGTTTTTATCAAAAATCTTTATGCCATTAAACTCAAAAGAGTTATGTGAAGCTGATATCATAATTCCAGCATCTGCTGAGTATTTTCTGACTAAGAACGCTACTCCTGGAGTTGGAATGACACCTAAAGATATTGCCTCGCAGCCCATAGAGCATATTCCAGAAATTATCGATGTTTCTATCATATCAGAAGATATTCGGGTATCTTTGCCTATAAAAATTTTAGGTTTATGTGCATAAGAAGAGTTTAGAAGTTTTGCAAGTGCCATTCCAACCTTCATCGCAAGTTCAGGAGTTATTTCTCTATTTGCTATTCCTCTTATACCATCAGTACCAAAAAGCTTGCCCATTAAAGATCCTCCACACTATAAATTTTGTTTTGGGTACTCATACCCCATATGGTTATATGCTGCAGGAGTAACGCATCTTCCGCGAGGAGTGCGACTTAAAAACCCAAGTTGCATTAAAAATGGCTCGTAAACATCTTCTATAGTTACTGCTTCTTCGCCAATAGCGGCTGCTAAAGTTTCAAGTCCGATAGGTCCTCCTGAATATAGACGTATAATAGTATCTAAAAGACGTCTATCGCTTAAATCAAGCCCTAGTTTATCTATACCTAGTTTGCTAAGGGCCTCATTTGCAACTTCATACGTTATTACTCCGCCATTTATTATTTGCGCAAAATCTCGTACTCTTTTTAAAAGTCGATTAGCTATTCGAGGCGTTCCACGCGATCTAGAGGCAATCTCAAAAATTCCTTTTTTTTCGAAGCGTGTTTTCAAAATTGAAGCACTTCGCTCAACTATTAAAGCAAGCTCTTCGTTTGTGTACATTTCGAGTCTTAAAATTACTCCAAAGCGGTCTCTGAGCGGTGCAGAAAGCTGACCAGCACGAGTTGTGGCACCTATTAAAGTGAATTTTTGGAGCGGTAAATGATATGAAGTAGCCATTTGACCTTTTCCGGTAACTATATCTATTGAAAAATCTTCCATAGCAGGGTAAAGAATTTCTTCAACGTTTCTTGAAAGTCTGTGTATTTCATCTACGAAAAGCACGTCTCCATGAGAAAGATTTGTAAGTAGTGCGGCCAAATCGCCGGGGCGCTCTATAGCAGGACCAGAAGTTATCTTAATGTTTACTCCTAGTTCTTTAGCAATAATCATTGAAAGAGTTGTTTTACCAAGTCCAGGGGGTCCGTAGAGTAGAACATGGTCTAAAGATTCTTTTCTAAGTTTTGCAGCCTCTATAAATACTTTTAAATTTTCTTTTATCTTGTTTTGACCCACGTATTCATCGAGATTTTGAGGTCTTAAGCTTATATCGTCATTTTCTTCTGGAATTTCTTGAGGACTAATAATACGATTTTCAAAACTTTCTTTCAAATTAGCTATACCCCCTTGCTCATGTATTTTAGAGTTGATTTTATAATTTCTTCTACTGTAAGACTTTCGCTTAAATTTGAAATCCATGGCGTAACTTCAGATTGAGCATATCCAAGTGCAGAAAGTGCTTTTATTGCTTCTTTTTTATTTTCTAAACCTTGCGATATTTTAATTTGAGCGCTTTCATTTGAGACTTTAAAGCTTGAGAATTTGTCTTTAAGCTCTAGAGCTATTCTTTTAGCTATTTTTGATCCGATTCCAGGTGCCATTGTAAGCGATTTACTATCGCCACTAGAAATAAACCCTGCAATTTGGGTGGGAGCAAATTGGGATAAAATTCCCATAGCTGCTTTTGAACCCACTCCCGAAACAGAAGTCAGTAGTTTAAAGCACTCTAACTCTTCAAGGTTTGAAAATCCGAATAAATCTAGTGCATCTTGGCGCACGCCCAAGTGCGTGTATATACTTATCTCTAGGCCGAGCTTTTCGCTGAAAAATGACGAAGTAATTAAAGAGCAAGTGCATTTGTAACCTACTCCAGAGCACTCAATGACTAAAAAACCGTCTTTAATTAAAATTAATTTTCCTCGCAAACTATATATCAATATGCATCAATACCTTTAAAATATATTTTTATTTTCCATTCATTTTTAAAATCATATCGCTTACGTTATTTCTTCCCAGTGAATTTATATGACATATCCCCGCGGCTAAAGCATCGGCGGTATCATCCAGCTTTGGAACTTGACTGAGCTTAAGAAGTTTTTTAACCATAAGCATAACCTGAGATTTCTGAGCTTGACCATATCCTGTGACGGCGCTTTTTATTTGTAAGGGAGTGTACTCGTAAATAGGAACGCTATTTTTTGAAGAAGCAAGAAGTATTACTCCACGGGCTTGAGCTACGTCAATGGCGGTTTTATGGTTATTTTGAAAGTAAAGTTTTTCTATAGAAATTGCATCAGGATTATATTTTTTTATTAGCTCATTTATTTCGTCAAATATTATTTCAAGTCTTTTAGCAAAATGATTTTTAGGGTAAGTCAGCACCGCTCCATGCTCTTTACTCACGTATTTATTTCCGATACATTCCACGACTGCGTATCCAACGATGGCATAACCTGGGTCTATTCCCAATACTATCACATTTTACACCTCAATTCAATGGTATTATATCACCTTTTTAAGTGCAATAAAGCTTTATTAACCAATGAGAAAATAAATGCATAGTATAAAAAGGAGGAGTTGATAAAAATGAAGACATCTAATAATTTGGGTTGTAATTGTTCATGCGGATGTGGCACAGCAGGAACTATTTTGGGAATAATACTTGGCGTAATTGTAGGAGTACTATTCGCTCTTGGACTCACACCACTCATTTTAAGTGGAATATGGGTTGCATTTAGTATAGGTATTGCATCACTGGCTTTTGTGTTGATTCTAGCCGCTTTTACTGGTTGCAGTGATTCATGTTGCAGTGTTGAAAAGTGCCTGATTAAAAAACTTAAATGCCTGCTCATAGGAATACTGGGTACGATACTTACCACACTTGCACTTGTTTCTATTTCGCTAGAAATATCGTCTATTGTGGTTACAATTATAGTGGCTTTAGCAACCTTTTTCTTAATATTTTTAATTTCGTCAATAGTATCTTTTTTAAAATGCTTATTATATAGGCAATAATAATTTTTCAAATTTATCTCCGAAAAACACTCATCAACATATGTTGATGAGTGCCATTTTTAATTTGTGCAAGGTTTTAGTTAAACCTTTCAAACTTATGATTATTTTTAATTTATAAATGTACATTAATACAAAATTGCATTAATGTCGAAATATGGTGTTGAATTTTCACATGAGAGTATATATAATTCCATTTATGTGACTATAAATCACCAAAAACTAAAAATTAACAAATTGGAGAATCAAAATGGACAAAGAAAAATCTGAAACTATTATATATCGTAATGAAATTAAAATTCAAGAGTCAACGCAATATTTTGCTATAAAAAATTTAATAAGAGATATGGGGATTCCTACCAACTTACTAGGTTATAAATATATCGTCGAAGCAATAATTTATATGATAAATTCGAAGAGTACATTATTTCTCAATGAAGTATATATAAAAGTGGCAGCTAATAATCGTACGTCATATGAGTGTGTAGAAGCGGCGATAAGAAAGGCTATTAAAAAAGCAGTTATCCAAAAAGAGAAAGAATTAAAAGAGCGCTTAAATTTACCCGAAGATGCGAAAGTAAGTAATTCAGTATTTTTAAATGCCGCAAAAGAGATCGTCCTTAGTACAATTTCGGATGTTTAGAAGTTTAAATCTGTAAATATTTGGCAAAAATTATTCTTTAAATTATAACACTTAAATTTCTGTAAGTAAACTATGCTAGTATACTAAGTTTAGTTTATAGACGCTCCTTTAACAATTTTATTATTTAAATAGGATATTAATAAAGATTGCAAATCTAGAATTATTAATAATAGTATTAACATTCCTGTTGACAATTTTTAAATCACTGTATATAATTAATTATAATTATATCAAACTCCAAAGAAGAAAGAGTAATGAAAAAGAATAATTTATTAAAATTATGTTGCAGTACAATGACTTTTATTTATCTTTTAAGCACAGCTCTTCCTATTGCATATACTGATGGAGGAAGCGATCCAATTTCAACTAGGCGTTTAACTAGGCGTTTAAAACAGGCATTAGAGGAAAAGAAAGAATCTCACGAAAAACTTACGAATAAAAAGAAACCCGATGTAAATGATCTATCAAAGTATAGAAGGATAACAAGGAGTAAAAGTAAAGAAATGCAGGCTATGGAGGAAAGTGAAACAGAAGAAGATCCAACTATATCAGTTAGAGTGGGTTTTGAGGATCTAATGCCACTCCTTAGCCAACATCTGCCAAAAATTGTAGGAACATTAGAAAATTATCAGCAAAGATCTCTCTTAGAATATTTTAGTGAACTAAAATTACATAAAGAATTTTTTTACTTAAACAATTTTAAAAATATCGATCAAAATCTCCATATTAATTTAATCCTTGGATTATATATTCAATTAAAATATGCCCAAAGCTTAGCTCAGGGGACGTATAAAACTAAAATTAGTGATGGAAAAATAGAGGACACAATGAGGAACTTTATCCGGATTTTTAATTTTTCTGATAACCATGATGTGAAATTTACAAATCTTTTGCAAAAAATATATCAAGCTTCTAATAGTGCATTAGAAAGTAAAGAAGTGAAGAAATCACCTAAATTTAAATGTCTCGAGAAAATTTTAGAAAAAGAAAAAACCTCTCACTTACCGTGTTTAATCGAACCACTAGGTTTTGCTGTTCTTACACAAGACTTAAGGCTTTTATCGTTAATAAACATAGTATGCTATTTAAAAATACATTCATCTGACAAGACGAAAATAAATAATATAAAAAGTTTTATAGAAGGATTCACGGCCCCACTTCGTATTTCGGATCTTAAACAACGAATTGAAAAGTATTTAATATAGAAATAAATTCGGTAAAAACTTGCATAATTTGGTGGACTTAAGGGGACTCGAACCCCTTACCTCCGCATTGCGAACGCGGCGCTCTACCAGATGAGCTATAAGCCCATGCATTTTTTCATGTGCACATTAGTTTACAATATATGGGCTATTTTGTCAACTTGAAATTTAAAAAATAATCTTTATAATCTATTGAGAACGAAAAATTTATAAAAGGGACTTGCATGGAGAGCTTAATGTTTAAAGATCACAAAAATGTTATAAGCAATTTGGCTTTTTATCTTAAGGAATTTGCTAATCTCGAAAAGATTGTGTATTTACATAATCTTTTACTTTCTAGTGTAGAGTACCCCAATGTAAGACTAATTAAATTTTTAAACGTAAAATTACCATTTATTAATTTATTTAGCGGCAAAGAAAGAGATTATTTTTCAGTACGTGGAGTACTTTTGAATAAAAAAGCATTTTGTATAGGCATCGCAATAACTTGGAAAAAATTCCTAGATACAATAGGTGTAAAGAATAAAATCGTATGGGGATACGTAAATAGTGCGGAAAAAGGGAAAATAATTCATATGTGGAATATAGTTTACATAAACCAATTGCCTTATCATCTAGACACAACCTTTGATATAACACGAAATCCAGAAGCGGTTAAAAATTATAAAAAGTTTAATAGTTCAATAAATACTTTGCCTAGTGTAAAAAGCACTCAATTTTACGAAAAACATTTTTTAGTGAGTGATGATAAAATCCAAAACTCACATTTATGGAATAAAAGATGTTATCCTCAATGCAAACTATGCTATTCAAGAGATGAAGTTTTGGCGTCTATAGAAAGCTTAAAGACAAAAGGTATAAAATTTACTTATGATTAAATTGGTTTATTCCTTTAATAAACCAAAAACTTTGTTTAAAAGAGTTGACAACCCTAATTTTAATATGATAAACTAATTTGAAATGAAATCTGCGGATATGGCGGAATTGGCAGACGCGCATGGTTCAGGTCCATGTGAACGCAAGTTCTTGCAGGTTCAACTCCTGTTATCCGCACCAAATTTTATGTAATCTAAGCTTGCTTTTAGTAGGAAATCGAGTTTAGATTATTATTGTTTGCTAATTTTTGCTCCTATATTTATGTAAAGGAGCGAAAAGTTTAAACATTTTGTTAATTATATTAAATTTATTAAAAATCAAATTGTTGACAAATTAATTTATACACTTTAAACTATAAATATACTGAAAGATATTTAAAACTGATAAATTACTAAAAATAGAGGAGGATTAAGAATTATGTTTAATCAATACTCTTCACGAATTCAAAAGATGGCAGAAAAAATGATAGAAGAAGATGAATACTTCCACCAAATAAGATCTGAAAAATCAAAGCTATGAGATTCTCAAAGCTTAGAAGCTTCGCTTTACAATGAAAAAGACGGAAAAATAGCTCCTAGAGCTTCTGATATTGGTCAATGTAGCGCTTATAATTGAGAGTATATGTTTAAACGATGGCGGGATAGGGGATCGCGCCCTTTTGGCTGGCTTGATAAATTTAGCTAAAAGTCGTCCTGAATTTATTATGAAGGATTTAATAAAAGTCAAAAATGAAAATGAAGTAGAAGTTACCTTGTATGAACCCAGTATGGATCTAGTTAAAATGAAAGTAAAAGGTGAATCATTAAGTTATTCATATCCAATTTCTAATTCTAAAAAACTTTTACTGTTTCTAAAGCTAAGGCAGTGAATTGGAAAACTTCGCACAGGGCTCTTTGTCCTGTAATTGTTGAAATTGCCTATGCTAAATTTTTTAAAGAATATAAGAAGTTAGAAACGGCAAATTTAATAATAAATGATGCGGAGCATAATCTAACTAAAATGGTAATAGCTCGGATGGAAGAAGATGAGGGTACAAAATTTGACGATGAGGAAAAAACTTCTAGACATGTATTTAAGTGCAGTAAATAGAGAGGCTAAGAAAATTGAGAGTATCTCTTTGCGAGATATTTTTGATAATGGTACGGCTCCTTGGCATGTGCTTATTTCGTTAACAGGGGAACAAGCTAAAGGTAAATTCTTTACCTCTCCTTCTTCATCTAATAAAATTAAAAACATAATGAATGAAGAAGAATGCCAAGCCCTTAAAGAATTTAAAATCATTTCAAAGTAAAGGATATTCTAAAGAGGTTTTAGAGATTTATAACAAAATTAAGCAAAAGCTAGAATCAAAAAATTACGTTATCGCAGCCTTTAAAAAATTAAATTCCACCCCAAAAACAGATGCTTTGTAGAGCACAGCACACGTTTTAAACCATGCATATTCTGCAAAATATGATACTGCTTTATTTATAAAGCGCTGTCAGGATGACAGAATATTAAATCAAGAAGCATATAAAAAGTGGACAAGTAAAAATAATTTAAAAATTGTTAAAGATTTCTCGATTTCAGATACTATTAAATTTGTGCTAGAAATTATTGACTACCAAAAATGTTATGAAAACACTAAGTTTACGAAGAAAAAATCTTTGTAACAAGTAATTATGTTTATCTTGTTTCCAATGTTTTGAGCTATGAAGGGTATAAATATTTAGTACTGGAAAATCCACATCGAATGGAAACAAAAATTGACTACACAAAAAGCAAAAGATTACCAAGCGATGTAAAGCTTCCGGATGACTCAAAGCTTGAAAGCAATCAATTTTTTATAGAGTTAAATGACTTTTATAGAAGACTTGAGTCCTTTAGCTATTAAAATTATATTTATTCATATGTAGAGCTATAAAAGTCTTCAAGTATTTCATTAAGGGTATTTTCTAAAGAACCATTATTACTTACAATTTTGTTGCTAAATGATTGATATAAAGGCAACCTAATTTTATAAAGCTTTTCCAGAGCTTTTAAATTTTTCGAGAGGGGTCTATCTTTTTTTTCTAGTAAGTTAAGACTTCTTTTTATCCAATAAATTCGTCCGTTTTGCTTAAGTGAAAAATAGTTACTCTCTTCCAGAACCGCTCCTCCTCCTGTTGATATACAAAGACTATTTGATTTTCCGAAATTCCTCAAAGTACTGGATTCTAAGCTTCTAAATTCTTTTTCGCCATATTTTTCAAATATTTCAGGTATTTTAATCCGGCACTTCTTTTCAATTTTATCGTCGGTGTCGATAAAAGTTTTTTGGATTTTTTGTGAAATAAGCTTTGCGATTTCTGTTTTGCCGCTCCCTGGCATGCCAATCAACACTAGGTTGCAAAGCTTTAGATAAAGCTCTTTTAAAACTTTTTCAATTAAAATATCATTTAACTTAGTTTTTTTAAATAGCTCTGATGAAGCTGTAGCTTGAGCAACTAGCATAGGGAGTCCTCCAGCAATCGGGATACGTTGCTTTTTTGCATCTAAAAGTAAGTTAGTGTAAAGGGGATTATAAACAACGTCAATTACCCCACTTAAATTTTTGAATTTATGTACTTTAATAAGTCTTTCATCGTTTTTAGGATACATTCCCACAGGCGTTGTATTAATGATAATGTCTGCATTTGAGTGGTCATAAATAGTTTCATAGTTTAGGGTTCCCCTTGAAGAAACTACTAAAATTTCTTTAGCATCTAAATCTTTTGAGAGTACTTGAGCTGTGGATGAAGTCCCACCACTTCCTAAAATAATAATCTTTTTGTTTTTAAGTGATATTCCACTGCGATTTATAGTGTACATAAGTCCAAAATAATCTGTATTGTACCCTGTTAGGGTGTTTTGATTGTCCACGATAAGCGTATTTACGCTTCCAATTTTCTTTGCAGTATCCGAAAGCTGATCGCAATAGGGAAGGACCATTTTTTTATACGGCATAGTTACATTTAGCCCTTTGAAGTTTTTAAGTTTAAGTGTTTTTTCGAGTTCCTCAAAAGATATACTATATAAATTATAATCATACGTACCTAGCTTTTCGTGGATAATCTTAGAATAGCTATGAGATAAGTTTTTACCGACTAATCCGTACGTCATTCTTCGGACTCCTTTAATATTTCATTTTGAACGTTGCAAGAGGACTTAATAATAGACTTATATATTTTTTCAAAAAACTCAGATGGATAACCGCATTTTTGAGTCTCCAATTTTACTTTATTTATAATTGACTCAGTTCTAGATTTTTGCAGCACAGGTAAGTTATGCTTTTTTTTATAATTTCCGATTTTCTTTATAATTTCAAAGCGTTTTATCAAAAGCTTAAGTACTTCAGCATCTAGGTTATCTATTTGATTTCTTAAGCTTTTAAGCTCATCTAAATGATTTTTCATGTTCTTGGACCTTCTTTCGAGGAATTGAGTATTTGTCTTATATTATTATAGTAAGTAATTTTATGTTTTTATTGCTTCTAGTAAATTTCTAAATTCTTTTAAGTTTAGCTGCTGAATGCTATCAGATAATGCTTTTTGAGGCTGACTGTGCACTTCAACCATAATTCCATCTGTTCCAAGAGCTAAAACGGCTTTAGCAATTTCTATTATAATATCCTTTCTACCCAAAGAATGACTTAAGTCTACAATAACTGGTAGCTGAGTTTCTTTTTTTAAAATAGCCGCACATGATATATCAAGAGTATTTCGAGTTGCAGTTTCAAAAGTTCTTATTCCTCTTTCGCACATTATAATATTTCTATTTCCCTCGCAAGCTACGTATTCTGCAGCTAATTTAAATTCTTCAATGGTAGAGCACATTCCTCTTTTAATTATAACAGGCAGTTTAGATCTCCCAATTTCTTTTAGAAGCTCGAAATTTTGCATATTGCGTGAACCCACTTGAAGGATATCCACGTAATCAGCCATGGTTTCCAAATGCCTTGTATCCACAATCTCGCTGACAGTTATCATATTATATTTTTTACCAGTCTGGCTTAAAATCTTTAGACCTTCTTTTTTAAGTCCTTGAAAATCGTAGGGAGAGGTGCGAGGCTTGTATGCTCCGCCCCTTAAAATTTTTATTCCAAGTTTCGAAAGCTCTTGAGCAGTTTCATCCATTATTCTTTCGTTTTCTACTGAACATGGTCCTGCAATTATTTGAAATCCTTTTTTTAATGAATCAAATTGTTCATCAATTTTTTTAAAAGTTTCAAACGAGGAGCGAGTAATTTTTTTAATCATAAATTGTGTCTCCGTGAAGTATTATTTTTAGCTGAAGCTAAATTAAAAAATCTAAAATAGAAATAGAAGCAGCTGCTTCTACTGCCGGAGCAGCTCTGACTGCAATACAAGGGTCATGTCTGCCTTTTATATTGAGCTTGCAAGGTAAGCCGCTCTTTAAATTTACTGTTTTTTGAGTTTTCGCAATAGATGGAGTGGGTTTAAAAGCAGCTTTAAAGATGATTGGCATTCCTGAACTTATACCGCCTAAAATTCCCCCGTGATTATTAGTTAAAGTTTGAACTTTTCCGTTTTTAAAAATAAATTCGTCGTTGTTTTCACTTCCTTTCATTTTAGATGATCTAAAACCACTTCCAAATTCTATCCCTTTTATGCCTGGAATTCCAAATACGAGGGATGATATTTTGCTTTCCACACTACTAAAAATAGGATTCCCAATTCCAGCAGGAACTCCAATTATTGCGCATTCAACTATTCCACCAATACTATCGCCTTGAGTTTTAATTTCCAGAATTTTTTCTTCCATTTTTTTACGTACTTTCGAGCTAATTACTGGAAATCTACTTGACGACAGAGTTTTTAAAAGGCTGGATTTTAAATAAATAGGGTCAAAGAGCTTGTCCGATATATTTTCAATAGAGCTTATATGAGATCCTATTTCAATGCCTTTTCTTTTTAAAATTTGTTTACATATTGCCCCAGCGAAAACCAAAGGGGCTGTAAGTCTACCGGAAAGATGACCTCCGCCGCGAAAGTCATTAAATCCTTTATACCGAATGTAACTAGTAAAATCCGCATGACCAGGTCTTAACATAAATTCTTTGGAGCTATAGTCTTGAGAATTTGCGTCTTTGTTTTGAATAATTGCGCAAAGAGGAGTGCCCGTAGTAGTTTCATTTAAGATTCCAGAAATTATTTCGGGATTGTCTTCTTCGGCTCTTGAAGTGCTTAAATTTTCATCAATTGGTCGGCGTCTATTCATTTGAAGTTTTACTTCACTTAAATTTATTTTTTCTCCTGGAGGAAGGCTGTCGATTACGACGCCGATTGCTGTTCCATGGCTCTCGCCAAAAACGGATATTTTTATTTTATTTCCCCAAATCGACGACACTTGCTTTACCTCCCAATAAGTTATAGTCCTTGAAGAAGTGAGGATAAGATTTACTGACGCTTTGAGCATCTATAATTCTTAAGTCTTCCGGTAAATTTATAGCCATAATTGAAAGGGCCATTGCAATTCTGTGGTCCTTGTGGCTCCATGCACTGCCGCCTTTATGCTTTCCTTTCCCTCGAATTTTCAAGGTTTCTTTGTGTATTTTTATGTCCACGCCCAAATCAAGAAGCTGCTTACATATAGCTTCCAATCTGTTGCACTCTTTAAACTTTAACCTTTTAACGCCCATAATAAGCGTTATGCCTTCGGAATTTGCTGCTACTACTGCGAGAATTGGCACTAAATCTGGAATTTCCGAGGCGTCTATATTTATCCCTTTTAGACGAGAACTTTTAGATAGAACAGTGCCGTTTTTCCAAGATATCTTAGCTCCAAAGTTTGAAAGAATTTCTAATATTTGCTTATCTCCTTGAGAGGAATTTTTATTTAAGTTTTCAACTTTTATGCACCCTTTAATTGCTCCAGCGGCTATAAAAAACGCTGCTTGTGACCAATCCCCTTCTATGGTGTAGTTTCTTGGCTTATATTTTTGACCACCTTTTATAAAGAATCCGTTAGCCTTTTTCTCTACGAATACTCCAAAACTTTTCATAACTTCAATTGTAATGCTTACGTAGCTGCGAGACTCCAAATTAGATGTCAATTCGATTTCGCTGTCACCTTGAAGTAGTGGTAGAGCCATTAATAATCCCGAAATAAATTGAGAAGTTATGTTCCCGGGAACAAGAAATTTTCCAGAGTGCAAGCTTCCGCTTATTTTTAAAGATAAATCACTACACATTTCAAAGTTTATTCCCGCTTTTGAAAGGATTTTTAAGAATGCCATTATCGGTCTTTTTGCAAGACTTCGGCTGCGTTTAAATACTGCGTTTAGTCCTAAAGCGGCAGCAATTGGAATTAAAAATCGAAGTGTAGAACCTGAATCACGGCAATCTATAACAGCAGTATGCTTATTTATTTTAAAGTCTTTAATTTTAAGCGCATTTCCGCAAGCTTTAATACTCGAACCTATTTCTTTCATCGCGTGAATAGTCGCGAGGATATCATCCGAAAAAATTACAGGTGAAATACTGCACTTGCTTCCCGATAAGGCTGCGCAAATTATTGCTCGATGAGAAAAACTTTTAGAAGGGGGAGCGGCTAAAGTGCCGCGAAGAGTTGATTTTTGAATTTTTAAAGTACTCAAATTATATCTTCTTTCTTAATTTAACTTTTTAAGTCGGACTTTAACTAAGTAATTATACAGTAACTTTAACACTTTTAGCAAAATATTTTACTAGATTTGTAAGTTTTCAAAGAACATTTGATTTATTGGAAATTTAACTTGAAAAGAACCAAATTAATTGTTAAAATATCTTCAGATGTTAAAAAATTCGGGAGGGGATTAAAAGTAAATTAAAAAGTTTTTTCTAAATTGATAGCGATCCAACTTTTCCAAAATTACTGTAAAATCTATAAAGTCGAAATAGGAAAATAAAAGTGTTTCAAGACGCTTAAAAAACTTATGTATAAATAAGCGCTTTTTGGTATATTAACACAATAATTGACGCAGTAAATTCCAAAAGTATAGTTTTAAAAAAATTTTAAGGAGAAGAATATTTTATGAATTTTTCAAAGAAAATTTCCAAATTTGTTTCAGGTTTTTTGGCTTTTAGTTTGCTATGCTCTACTTCAGCATTTGCAGATAGAGGCGACCTCACAGTTATAAAAAATACGGAAAATAAAACTCTTTTTTCAATCCGAGGAGTTAATGAACATCAATATGGTATAAATTCTGTGCTTGGTTTCACGCGTTTTTATATTGACTATTTAGAAAAGAACGATAAATGGGAAATAAACAGATATGACGGAAAGTTCCAACTTTTTGTTGAGCCTAAAAGTTGTAATTCCCCCGAAAAAATATATTGTATAAGAAATTTAAAATTAGATACACAAGAATCCTTTGAAATACGCAATGATGATGGCTGTTACAGTTTAATAAACTCAAGCAATCAAGAAGTTAAATGTAAAATTAAAGTTGATAGTGACGATGTATATTCTATAGATAATGTTAGTAGAAATGAAAGCAAAGTAGGTATAGTACGTTTTCGCGAAGGCAAAAAAGTACCATCGTCTGTTGTAGCGATTGCTTTATATCTTAAGTTTGTTAGAGGTCTCATATAAGAATAACCAGTTACATAGCCGCTTTGAATATATAATCAGAGCGGTTTTTTATTAAAAACATAGCTTGTTTTTGCATGTAATATTTTAACTTTTAATTTTACCATTTTTGGTTTAGACATACAAGCCTTCTTTTTCGACAGCATTCGTTAATCACTTGTATTAAAATTGAAATTAGAAAAAGGAGGAAGCTATATGAAAATTCCGAATCATCTTGGAGTTATTCCAGATGGCAACAGACGTTGGGCGCTTAAGCACAGCAAGCAAAAATTTGAAGGATATGAATTTGGTATTAGTCCTGGACTTAAAACATTTAAATTGGCTCAAAATCTAGGAATAAAAGAAATTACCTTTTACGGGTTCACAGTAGATAATTGTAAGCGAGAAAAAATCCAAAGAATTGCTTTTTCGAATGCTTGTGTAGAAGCTGTAAATCTTATTGCAAAAGAAAAGGCTGAGATTTTAGTTGTTGGTAATCAAAACTCTAAAATGTTTCCAGAGGAGCTTTTAAAGTATACGCATAGAACTCCGGTAAACGGTGGGGGAATTAAAGTTAATTTTCTTGTAAACTATGGCTGGGAATGGGATATTTCTAAATTATGTAGCTTAAATGGCAAACGCTCAGGAATAATAAAATCTCTTTATTCCCACGATATTTCGAAAATAGATTTAATAATACGTTGGGGTGGAATGGTGAGGCTTTCAGGATTTCTTCCTGTGCAGTCAGTTTACGCCGATATTTTTTCGTGTGAAAACTTGTGGCCGGATTTTGAAGAAAACGACATTTTTACCGCTCTTAAATGGTATCAAAAACAAGATTCAACACAAGGAGGATAAGGTAAATCGCATAGAAAAGTTTATCAGAATATTCATTTTTAAATTTTAGAAAATTAAATATGTTAAATTAGAAAATTTGGTTTTAATCTAATATATAAAAATTCTAAACTTGATTTACATTTAAAATTCATGTAAAATAAAATGGGATTTTTAAAAGCCATTGCATAGTTGTAAGCTTAAGATTTTTAGACATTAATTTAAAAATTATAAATTTTCAAACGGGGAGAAAATAAATGAAAAAAACTTTTTTAGAAAAAATCAAAAATTTTTCTTTAGCTTTTGTAGCAACAGAATTATTAGCCGTATCTTTTTTAGCTGCGTCGCCGTTGGGTGCAGCATTTAATAATCCTAGCAAAGTGTCTAGAGACGACAACGAACAAAAAATTTATACAAATGATTTAACAGGAATCTCCTCGATTAGTATTAATACAAATAATACTAACGTCAACATAGTGCCTTCTAAATTAAATAAGTTTAAGATTTATTATATGGAAAACGCTGACGAAAAATACGATATTTCAAAAAATCAAAATCAAATTTCAATAATTTACAGAAATAATTCTTACAAAGGAATAGATATACCCATTTTAAAAGGTGGTAATCCACACAAGTATAAGAATAACGATTTAACTATTGAAATCCCCGAATCTTATAGTGGTGACTTAAACTTTTTTTCTGAATCTGGTAATCTCTTCGATTACAAACCTCTTTTATTTAATGGCCCTGTTAATGTTAAAGGTTTAAGAAATTTAAATAATTTAAACGTTGATTTTTCCGATATTGCGAACATTGAAGATATTTCTTGCAAAAACAATATAAGTATAAATACCGAGCAAACCTGCAATTTAAAGAACGTTTTTTCTGAAAACTTAATAAAAACAAACACTGTTGTTGGAGACATAAATTTAGATAGTGTTTCAAGTAAAAATCTTTTAGATATTCGCTCGGCAGATGGATTTATTAAAATCAATGGTATACATTCCGATAAAATAAATCTTAGGTCTCCATTTGATATTAAAAAAGTTTAAGTCTTCAACTTAGACGCCGTTTAAAACCCTTATAAGCTTTATGTGAGACGTTATTAATTTTAAAAGTCATCTTAAGCCAAGAAGATAAATCTACAAAAACAATGCTCTAAAAGCCATAACCCTTTAAAATAAAGACTATCTTTCATCACCCCAAAAGAAAAGGGCTATAGTTCCAGGCCCGCAGTGGCAGCCAAGAGTGGGGCCTATATTATGTATTTTTACCTTACCAGTAAGTTTAGTAAATTTGCTTTCAATCCAGTTAGCAAGCACAGCAGCGTCATCATAGCATTCTGAATGAGAAATAAAGCATTTTTGATTATAGTTTTGACCGTCCTGTGCGTGATCTAGCATTCTTTTGAGCATTTCTGCTAAAGCTTTTTGCTTAGAGCGGACTTTAGAAACAAAGCGCAATTTACCTAGTTTATCAACATTTAAAACAGGGCATATTTTAAGAATGTTTCCAATAAAGCCCGCTGCTTTAGAAATACGTCCTCCTTTGACGAAAAAAGTTAAATCAGTAGAAGTGAACCAGTGGTGGAGTCTTAGCTTATTTTTCTCTATCCAACCTTGAAGTTGATCGATACTATATCCCATAGCGTTTTTCAGC
Source organism: uncultured Clostridia bacterium (assembly GCA_946566955.1). Taxonomy (GTDB): domain Bacteria; phylum Bacillota; class Clostridia; order Oscillospirales; family Acutalibacteraceae; genus UMGS1491. The sequence goes on along the minus strand of CAMNXD010000006.1, from coordinate 20,044 downwards.
TCCGAAAGTTTATCCATTATAAGTCCCTGTCCAGTAGCGCCGCCAAGAGAGTCCACTACATATATTTTTCTTTCAGGAAATTGTTTTTGAAGTTCTCTTTGAGCTCGAGCCGCTGATTCATAAACGCCAGATAAACCGGAGGAAAATGCAATATGTAAGATATCTTTTCCTTGCTTTAGAAATTTGGTAAAATGCTCAATAAACTCCTCGCTATTTATCTGAGAGGTTTTAACGTCTTTACCTTCTAGCATCATACTATAAAGCTTTTTAGGTGGGAAAACGTTATCTGGGTCATCGTAATAATGTTGCCCGTCTATATAGACATGAAATGGTATGTACTCTACTTTTAAGTCTAAAAAATCTTGTTTTGAAAGATCTGCTGTTGAGCAGCAGCTTAATATATATTCACTCATTTTATCTCCTCGAGATTTATATTTAATTTAAATTACTTATAAAAGCTTACTAGGATTATAGTATATCTCATTGCGTATTTAAATAAATTGTGATATTATTCAGTAATAATATCGCACCCGTATGTAATTAAAATATTAAAAAATATATAAATATGATAATTTTATAAATACTAGTCATTTACTCAGTTAGTTTCATCATATTTTTTATTGTAGTTTAAAATCAGAAAGGTCTTTTATATGTTTAAAATAATAGAAAAAGAAGAACTAAACTCCAAAGTATCTCGTATGCGCTTTGAGGCACCTTACATATCTAAAAATTATTTACCTGGTCAATTTGTAATTTTGAGAGTAGACGAAAAAGGCGAACGAATTCCCCTTACTGTTTTTAACGCCAATAAATCTCTCGGCACAATCGACGTAATATATCAAAAGGTCGGGCTCACGACAATGAAATTAGATGAAAAATCTTCAGGAGATACGATTTTAGATTTAGTAGGTCCTCTTGGAAAGCCGTCTTTGGTTTCTGGATTTAGTAAAGCTATAGTGGTTTCGGGGGGAGTAGGCAGTGCGATGGCTTGCCCGATTGCGAAGCATTTAGTTAGCATTGGGTCTAAAGTTGAGATAATTGCTGGATTTAGAAGCAAAGACCTGATTATACTTGAAGACTACATGAAAGCAATCGATAACGATTTAGAATTAGTTACCGACGATGGCTCTAATGGGAAAAAAGGTTTAGTTACAGATATACTTTTAAAAAAACTCAGTAGTAATATAGGATACGACTTAGTAATGGCAGTTGGACCTATTCCTATGATGAAAGCAGTTTGTGAAGTGACTAAAGCTTATGGAATAAAAACAATTGTAAGTATGACGTCTATTATGATTGATGGCACGGGGATGTGTGGAGGGTGTCGGCTTACAGTTGGGAATGAAGTAAAGTTTGCATGCATTGATGGTCCTGATTTTGACGGTCATTTAGTGGACTTTAAAGAAGCCCAAGTGAGATGCGTAGCTTTTTCAGAAGAGGAAAGCCTCTCGAAAGCTAAATACTGCAATTTATTTAAGGATGTTTGAAGTATGATAAATAAAAGTAAATTAAAGCAGCCCATCGACATTTTAAATATAAAAAAAAGAAAAACTTCTTTTGAAGAAGTGGAAAAGTCTTTAAGTGATGAAAATGCTTTAAATGAGTCGCTGAGATGTTTAAAGTGTAAAAATCCACCTTGTGTTTTAGGGTGTCCAGTTGGAATAAAAATTCCAGAATTTATTGATTGCATATCAAAAGGAATAATTTCTGACGCTTACCAAATTATTTCTAAAGACAGCTTTTTACCTTCAATATGTGGAAGGGTATGTCCGCAGGAAACTCAATGCGAAGCTAAATGCGTAAGAGGTAAAGCGGGTCAACCGGTGGCAATTGGCCGACTTGAAAGATATGTTGCAGATAAAATTAAGCTGGAGCATTTTAAATCTCCAAAAAAAGGAAGCAATTTAAAAATTGCGATAGTAGGGTCTGGACCTTCTGGATTAACTTGCGCCGCACAGCTTTGCAACTTGGGATATCAAGCAGACATTTTTGAGGCCCTACATATTCCAGGAGGAGTCTTGACGTATGGCATACCAGCTTTTAGGCTTCCAAGAGATGTAATTAACTTTGAAATAGAAAACTTAAATCGTTTAGGGGTTAAGATTTATACTAATATGGTTATAGGTAAAACGCTAACTATAGATAATCTTTTCGAAATGGGGTACAGTGCAGTCTATATTTCTACCGGTGCGGGATTACCAAAGCTTATGGGAATACCTGGCGAAGGACTGGGTGGCGTTTATTCATCTAATGAATTTTTAACTCGTATAAATCTCATGCATGCCAATAAATCCGATTACGATACTCCAATTAAAATTCCTAAAAGAGCTTTAGTTGTTGGCGGCGGCAACGTGGCTATGGACGTAGCACGCAGTGCAGTAAGGCTTGGGGCAGATAAGGTTACAGTCATTTATAGGCGAGAGGAAGCTAAGATGCCAGCTCGCAGAGATGAAATTCTTCATGCTAAAGAAGAAGGGGTAGAATTTATTTTTTCTAGTACTCCAATTGAATTTATAGGAAATAGCGGAAAACTAGAAAAGGTTAAATACGTTAATATGAAACCCACTTCAGAGGAAAGCTCAGGGAAAAGTCACCTTGTGCCAGTTTCGGGTTCAGAAAAAGAAATGGAGATTGATACGGCGATAATTTCTATAGGAAATAGTGCAAATAAAATTTTAGTTGAGAGTGAAAAGAGTTTAGAATTTAGGCCCGATGGCCGGATTGTTACCGATGAAGCTACAGCGAGAACTTCCCGAAAATACGTTTATGCTGGAGGAGACGCAGTGAGTGGCGCAGCGACTGTAATTTTAGCAATGCAAGCTGGTAAGCAAGCGGCTTATCAAATACATAAAGACTTGAGCATAAAAAGCCAAACTTAAACTTAATTTTTCAAATTTAGCTAGAAGGTGGGTGCTATATACTAAACACACTTAAAAAATTTCGTTTTAAGATTAAATTTAATTTTTATTTCATGGCAATGTTAGCTTTTATTTTAATTATGGACAGTTCATATGCAGCGGTTTTCGGAATACTAAGTGCAATAATTCATGAGCTTGGACATGTGATAGCAATTGTTTTAAAAGATGGTAAAGTAAAAGAACTGAAATTCGGACTTGTGAATGTGGATATGTTAAACGAAGCTTCTTTTACGGAGCTTAGAGCTAAAGATGAATTTTTTATTCTACTAAGTGGCTCAATACTTAATTTTGCTTGCGCTTTTGTTTTTATATCAGTTTATTTTTTGTTGCGAATGAGTATATTTAAAGTGATTGCAATTCAAAATCTTTTTATAGGGGCTGTAAATCTTCTACCTATAAGTTCGCTTGACGGCGGTAGAATCCTTTCGATTTTTATTTCTCAAAAGCTTGATCTAGAACTTTCGGAAAAAATCTTAGATATAACTTCTTTTATTTTTTTAGTGCCGCTCGGGGTACTTGGGTTTATGATTTTAATTAAATCTAGATATAATTTTTCTCTTTTAATATTGGGACTTTATTTGCTGTCATATATTCTTTTTAAAGAGGATAGTCATATATAGTGGTAAAAATATATTTTAGGAGATGGGTAAGCATGAGTTTTAAAAAAGTAGATATCAAAGATTTAAAAGCTATCAATCCTTTTAACCTTATAGGAAAAGAGTGGATGCTCGTAACTGCAGGAAGCGAAGAGAAGTTCAACACTATGACTGTAAGCTGGGGAGGGATGGGAGTTCTTTGGAATAAAAATGTGTCTTTTTGTTTTATAAGGCCCCACCGTTTTACGTTTGAGTTTATAGAATCTTATGAAAACTATAGTCTTTCTTTCTTTGAAGAAAAGTATAAAAGCGCTCTTAAAATTTGCGGTACAAAGTCCGGCAGAGACTCTGATAAAGTAAAAGAAGCAAATTTAACTCCCGGCTTTCAGGAAGTTGCTCCTTATTTTGAAGAAGCGAAAATGGTTTTGATTTGCAAAAAGCTTTATAATCAATTTATAGATCCAAATTTTATGTTAGAGCAGTCTTTAGAATCTAATTATCCCAAAAAAGATTATCATAAAATGTACATTGGAGAAATAATAAAGTGTATGGTGAAGGAGTAAGATGAATAAAACTGTAGTTATAACGGGCAGCTCCATGGGCATCGGAGCTGCTATTGCCAAGGAGCTTTCAAGTCCATTTACTAATATAGTTCTTAATTATAATAAAAGTAAAGACGAAGCGCTTAAAGTTTTATCTGAGGTGCGCGAAAGAGGTGCTCTATCTATAGCGGTTAAAGCGGACGTTTCTAATTGCTTACAGGCATCTATGCTTATAAATAAAGCTATAGAAGAATTTGGAAAAATAGACGTTTTAGTTAATAATGCTGGAATCTCTGAGCAGAAACTTTTTACTGATCTTACAGCCGATTTATGGGAAAAAATGTTTCAAGTTAATGTACACAGCATGTTTTACTGTACTCATGCGGCGGTGAAGGATATGCTGAAAAGGCACTACGGTAAAATAATAAATATTTCTTCTATATGGGGAATAAGCGGTGCTTCTTGCGAAGTTCATTATTCTTCTGCTAAAGCTGCCGTTATAGGTTTTACCAAAGCTTTGGCAAAGGAGCTAGGACCCTCAAAGATAAATGTAAATTGTGTGGCGCCAGGTGCGGTTAAAACAAGGATGAATAAATTTCTCTCTAGCTCTGAAATAGAAGAGCTATGCGACTTTACTCCACTGGGTCGCATGGGAGAGCCTGGGGAAATAGCAAAGCTTGTAAAATTTTTAAGCTCGTCAGATTCAGATTTTATAACTGGACAAGTTATAAGTCCTAATGGAGGAATAGTCATTTAAAATGTTGTTGCCATATTGAGAGTATGCACGCAACTAAAATCCTTTGAAAGCAAATTACAGATTTTCTGAGTCTCTCCATCTACACCTAAATTTAAGCAAATAATTTTTAGTTTACATTTAGGAAAATGAACACTATAATCAAATATTATGCTTCTGATTATATATTCTATATTCTCTTGATGGCCTTCAAGCGGAAGAACTAAAATTTTTTCTTCACCCGCAGTGATCATAGGGGTATGAATCCATGAAGCAAAGTTTCTTAGTAGCTCGGTAATTCCTAAAGCCAAAAGGAACATCAGAAATAAAAGAATTAAGCTGGTCATTATAATCACCTCAGTACATAATAGTCCCCATTTAGGCTTATTGTGTTTGAGGGAAGCGGTTATTATCAGAGCAGTTTAAGCTAAATACTTTATAATAAAGAAGCGGAGAGATTAGATGAATTTTAATGGTACTTGTAGACTTGAAACGCCAAGACTTATACTTAGAAAATTTACTTTAAATGATTCGCAGGAAATGTTTGAAAATTGGGCATCTTGCGATGAGGTAACTAAATATTTAACTTGGAAAGCCCATGAAGATGTAGAGTCTACAAAAAAATTTTTGACTAGTGTACTTAAGAGCTACGACGATCCGAAGGTGATGAATTGGTGCATTGAGCTTAAAGAACTAAGGCAAGTAATTGGAAGTATTGGTACTGCAGAAATAAACGAAGAAATGGAATCATGTGAAGTAGGGTACTGCATAGGTTCAAAGTGGTGGGGACGAGGAATTATGAGCGAAGCTTTAAGAGAGGTTATAAAATTTCTATTTAAAAAGGTGGGAATGAATCGTATAGGAGCATATCATGATATTAGAAATTTCGTCTCTGGTAAAGTGATGCAAAAATGTGGGATGAGATTTGAAGGTGTTTTTCGTGAATATAAAAAGTCTAACTCTGGAGATAAAATGGACGTTTGTACCTATAGCATTTTGAGAAAAGATTTGGAAGCTATGGACATACTTAAAAATTAAATTATCAAAATTTTGAAAACAGTATTGATTTTTATTTTCTTATGCTGTAAAATATCAGCATAAGCTGGAGAGGTGTCCGAGTTGGCTTAAGGAGCACGATTGGAAATCGTGTAAGTCGTTAAAACGGCTTCGGGGGTTCGAATCCCCCTCTCTCCGCCATCCCGAAAGGGCGATTTAGATACAAAAGTTTTATTACTTTTAAAATACATTTTAACAGAAGGTATAGTAATATAAAAAATTTTGAGATGACATCATATAAAGTTTTAAATTTATATAATTGGTTTCAAGAAAACGGAATAACAATCTGGATTGACGGTGGTTGGTGCGTTGATGCATTGTTGAACTTTCAGACTCGTAAACATGACGACTTGGATATTGCTATTTCACGTAAAGTATAGATAGCTTTATTTAAATACACTGCATCTTTTATGTAACGATTACTTCTGAATTTTTAGAGTAATCGTTACAATTTTTTCGCTTGGTTGCAAATGGAACTGGGACGGTACCACCGTACTCTAAGTCGTATCTTAATAACGTATAATATCTGGTGTAAGAGGAATTTAGTCTATAAGTGGCAGTGAATCAACTTTAAACTTCCAGAAGATATTATATTAAATTTTATCATTTTAATGAATTTCTTTGCAGTATATTTTGCTGCGTATTCTTTAGTCAAAAATAAAAAAATATAAAAGCCGATACTCTACCAAAATTCGGCTTTTATAAAATATTAAATACCTTTGTAAACTAAATGCTTTGGCAATTTACTACGACACTACAACACTCCATCAAAAAGTTTTTACTTGGTAAATATCCTCATATACATTTATGCCATTGTTTTTTAGGGAATCTACAAGCTGAGATATCTTTAAAATTTCCGTTTGTCTTTTCATTTCCGCTCTAGCATTTACTGACTTTGCACTTTTCAACATTCTGGCTAACCGTTTTACTTTATGATAGTCTTCGTCATTTTTGCTTTTATTTTTTGCCATTTCCAAAAATCTATCCATCTTTTTTGTAGATTGAAGGTATTTCAGATACTTAGGTGGCAAAAGGAATTTTCCATTTTCTTCGTCATACTCATCATATAAATAATCTATTGGTACTTTTGCGTCAAGAAAACTATCAATATAATTATCAAATTTCTTTCCTAGATGTTCTTCACTTGATTTAGACGTATCATTCTTTAACTTTGTAATCTGCTTCAGAAAGGACTCAACCGCTCCCAATGCTATAGAAACACAATTTCCAGTATCAAACCTAGACTGTAGTGTTCCTTTGTTACTATTGTCAGTTGTTCTGCTGTCGATTGGGGCGCTTGCATATGGAGAATTATCAATCAGGCTACTTTTTCCATCACGTATAACTGTTAAATTACCATGAACAAAGGCTTTCTGTCCGTCTTGCAGTACACATATTTGATTAATTATAAAGTAAATTTTGCCGTCCTTTTTACTTTTAGACTTAAGTTCACTAATAATCTTAGTATATCTATTATCCCGTTCCCTACTCTGATCACTTGCAAAATAGAATATACTTATATCATCTTTCAAATCCGGAAAACTTCTTTCCAAGTATCTTATAAAGGCTTTGACAAATTTTTCTGAATTTGCATTTACATTATACTTGATGTCATTTTTGTCTAATAATCCGAGCTCTATCAACTCTTGTCCCTTTTTGGTTGATTCATTTGATAACTTTTCTGTATCATACTTTTGCGATTGCCCATATCCACTATCCTCCTGAAGACTAACTTTTAGTGTTGACCATTGTTGTTTCATTGTATTCAGTACTTCTTCAGGCTTTTCAGTTATAGTTTGTCTTTCTGCTACAGCAGTAATATTGTTCGATTTTACAAAGTTATCGAATTCATTTGCCTTATTTTTAAAATAAATTACAAACTCAGCGCATAATAATTTCGTATTTTCAGTAAAATCTTTTTGTCGGTTTTCTATAAAATCGCCTATTTCCTCATCGTTAGTACAATCTTGGAGTTTTTGGTAATCTTCCCTCTTTGCCAACTCTATGCTTTGAACTATCGACCTATTAAAATCCTCTAAGTCTCCCAAACGTTCATAAAGGTTTACAATTTTTTTAGCTCGACCTCCATTTAACGCATATTTCTCCTTTGATGTAATATCAGGTAATATACGGAGTACCTCATTTAACACAGCTTTTTTCTTGATACCGTCACTTTTGCCTTTATCTTACTTAAATCTTTCTTTAATTTAGTAAGACTATTTATTACAATAAATGGTGAGCTTCTGCCTGCAAAAGGATAGTTTTTAGCGTCGAGTGATACTCTAAATATGCGAATTCTTTCTTCAGCAGGCGGATATTCAAACAGTTGCTTATGCCACAATTTCACGTATCTATTGATACAAAAAGAAAGCTCAGCATTGCTGGGCTTTTTCGCTTTCTATAGAGATTTTCTCAAAATTCATTCGGCAGGATTCAATTAAATTTTTTGTACCTTTCGTGCATTAGTGCACACCCCTTAATTTTTCGCCTTATATAAACCTATATAATGCCAAGTATTTTCAGAAGTTTTACACAATCCTTACAAACCATTCAGGTAAAATAGTTGAGCGAACTTCTTACGTAGTAGTTACCGCTAAATTTTTTATTGTACAAAGCCTGGGTGTACAAATTGGGACGCTACCTGTAAAAACTGTTGAGTGGGGAATCAATAGCGCTGATACAGTGATTAACGATATTTGCTTAATCTTTAACATTAATTTCTTCATATTAATAACACTCTCTATGTGCTTTTCAAATTCTATGGAGTCATTATCCAATTTTTTTAGCACCTCTTCAAGAGTACTCTTCTTTTTTGCCATGAAATCATCACCAGTAAGTAAATCCATCATGTGATTTAGTTCAAACTTTTCTGGATATACCTCCATAAGTGTGTAAAGTACTGCAAATACGCATTTTATGGAATTAAATACTTTTCTGTCAACTACATCCATAAAGACACCATGACAAAGTTCATCTTTAAATTTGAAATCGGCTGGAGTAAAACTTATAGGCCTAAAAACTACACCAGAAAGCGACATGCTATTTAATTTCTACTAAATCGTCAGAGTCTATCCACGGTGCTCCAATATATTCAAAAGGTTTATCGGTACCTCTGCCTTCTGAAATGTTAATCCCTTCGAAAATACAAGTTCCTAGATATACAACTACCGTATCAAGTGAACACATTGCCAACGATGGCTTGATCCAAAAATCAAGTCCTGTTTCGTCATAATATATGTCTTTTTTATAGTTCTTCATTTCTACAACAAAGAGTTTGCAACCAATATTATTTTCAATGTTAAAATATTTTGCAAGCTCACCTGGAGTTAGGCCATATCTTTGAACAATTTTAGAAATTCCTACAAAGCTTTTAAAGTTTTCATTTAAAATGTTTTCGTGTACTGTGCAAGACAATGGGTTAGGTCTATCTAAAACTACAAAGGTTACGTCATTTTCTTTACAAGCTTCCACGCAGAGTTTCATTGTGCTGATATATGTATAAAATCTGGCGCCCACATCTTGTATATCATATACAAGTATATCAATATTTTTTAGCATTTCAGGAGTTAGTTTAAAATTAAATTTTCTTAGTGAAAGAAAAATTGAAATCCTCATTGTAAACAAAAAACATGGAAAAACTAAATCTACAGGTGTTATGCTGTTCCATTTAGCATGCTTTAAAGTAGAATAAATGTATATATTTGCTAGCAACATAGCAGCAGTTGCAGTACATCGACAGATAAAAACCTTTTATTATTTAAATACAGCATACCTTTGCCTTCATATTATTTAATTACAGTATTTTTCTTTCAATTTAAGGATTCGCTCAACAGAATTATTTATTTGCTTCTCAGGGATTTCTCTACCCTCAACGGCTTCTTTTTCTCCAAAGTTTTCAGAAATTGCTTTCATCACCATTGAGTATGTAACGATTACTCCAAACCCATTTGTTTTCTTAAAAGATCTGTCAATATTGTTCTCGACAAAGTTGCTGGTAAAAAGATTTCTTTACCATCTTTTTTAGAAATAACAGTTTTTGTTTCAATCTGCGGAAATTCTATATGTGATGTCATTATCATATCAACATTTTTATCAATAAGTTCTTTAAACGATCTTAATTCTACTCCTTTGAGCTGTTCCAAGGTTTTATCTACTGTCGGCAAACCAAAATGAGAATCTACAAAAGTGTCACCGTTTCCAGGAAAATATTTTACAGTTGCTATAATGTTTTGTGAATGTAATCCCTTCATAAAGTTTTTTCCAAGTTCAGAAACAATTTCTGGATTATCGCTAAATCACCTTACATTTATAACAAGATTGCGGAAATTGCTATTAACATCCACAACTGGAGCAAAATTACAGTTTATTCCAAGCTCTTTAGGTTCTCTTCCTATACTTTTCTCCTTCTCAAAAGCTTCTTTGGAGGTTTTTATATTTGCATTATTTTTAAGTCTTTCTCTATCGAAAGAAAACCTTTCAATCTGGCTGCCTTTCTGATCAACAGCAATAATAAGTGGAGGATTTCCAGCGTCTTTAGCCGCTTTTTGCAAATCATCAATTAGTTTTTTGACTGTTATTTATTAACAAAATTTTGTGAAAACAAGATTACACTACCAATATGATATTTTGCAATGATTTCACGAATATCATCATTAATTTCAGTAACTGGATCCCCAGCTGATTCCTCGTCAGTTGTGGTTATTCTAAGCTCTTCTGTTTGATGGAGATATTTATCATTCCAAAATCTAAAATCTAAACAAAGCATTTGACCAATCTTCTCATCTAAAGTCATTGTATTTTTACAGTCAACCTTATCCAAGTGTATTTCTGGCAGATTAATTGTGCTTTCGCACGCGGTTAAAGTAAAACTCAATACTGAATGATAGAATAAAAGATACTTAAATAGATTTTTTTAACATATAAAAACTCCTTAATTTTAATAAGTGTAACCTGTTATTTTGTTTTTTATAATAATTTTTTAACGTATTCTTTAAGTGTCTACCAGCCTGATTCATTATTTGTTCAGCGTCAGCTTTTTGACATGATGTTAAGAATCATAAAAATGCTCAAAGCTACATTATTAATTATCAGTCTCATTTAATGTTTTGTCGATTCCGCTAGCATCATCACCGGTAATTTCGATTGTAATATTTCTTGCTCTAACCCTTAATTTCTCGTTTTTTATCTTTAAGTTTAACATTAAATTATTATGCACCTTACCAGTCTTTATCATAACCCCAGTTGAAATCATATTCAACACCAACTTTTACACAGTGCCTGCCTCCATGCGTGTAGAACCTGTAATAACCTCGGGGCCTGCACAAATTCCAATGGGATAATTTGAAATACTATTAATAGGTGACGATAGATCTTCATTGCAAGTAATGGATACAGTAACGCTGCCTAAATTTTTAGCATATTCCATACTTCCAACTACATATGGAGTTCTGCTGCTGGCTGCAATTCCCACTAAAACATCCTTCTCGTTAAAGTTAATATCTTGCAGACCTTTTACTCCATTTTCTTTACTATCTTTAGCATTTTCTACAGCCTTGGTCATTGCAATAAGTCCGCCTGCCATCAAAGCTATCACACGATCATTTGAAATGCCAAAGGTTGGTGGACATTCTGATGCGTCCATATATTCCATACGACCTGATGCCCCAGCACCCATATACACAATATGCTCTCCCAAAGCAAACTGCAGCTGTCTGCTCAAGATGTTGTGATACACAAACTGCAATTTTTTATCCATGAGCAATATCTCCAAGGCGCTCACCTCATCGATTTCAACGGTATCTGGGTTTACTTGTTCAGTTGGGATTGATTTTATATCTAATTTTCCAAGGCCTTCAGCAAAAACCGAAAATGTCATGCTAAGAATGAGTGAGAATATTGCAATAAAACTTACTATTTTTCATAATTATTTCCTTACCTTTCATTATTATATTTTACAATAGGTCATCGTATAAAAGTTTGAGGTATGACCTTCCAAATATAGCTGTACCTATTTCAGTTTGGACAGTATATGTTTTGTGGCAATCTCCATTTATTTCTTCGCTTATAGTACTTTCATTCCACTCGTCATTATCCAATAAAAACCTCTCATTATTATATACAGAACATTTAATAGCCTCTTGTATTTGTTTTACACGATTTTGTGTAGCGGATATATATTCTTCATCTAAAAAATCTTTAAGCGCATTTCTTACCGATTTATCATCTAATTTTAAAATATGGTTAGCTAACCTTTTATCAATATGAGGCAAATTTATTTAACCCTCTTTATTTATTATTGGTGGAAGCCATGCTCTGACTCTTTTCATATCAGTATCCAAACTAAATGACCAATCGTTATCAAAAGCACACAACCCTATAGCTGTACCTTTTGAAGATAATACTATATTATAATTTTTATAAAACCGATCACACTGACCACAAATTGAATCAAAAACCTGTAAACTCGTTAAATCTCTTTGCATACTTGGTTCAATTTTAATTTTCTTATGTATTAACTTTTCAGATTCTATTCCATCCGCACAATCCATCAATATTCCTTCAAGTATTTCACCGTTTTTATTTTGTATATTAACACGAATAGAATTTGCAATTAAGTCCTGAACGCTCAATAGTTCCGCCATTTTTGTGGTTGCAACATTACGAATAGACAAATTTTGATTTGCATCAAGCGGTATATTACAATAATTTTTAGCAAATTCTGAGCTTATATATTTTTTATAGCAAATCTTTTCGAACTCGCAAAGATCATAGCTTGTAAATGCTTGTAACTTTTTAATTTCAGATAATGAAACTTCAAAATTTAATTTTTTATCGATAACCCTTTGTATTTCTTGCTGCATAAAAACAGAATCTTTAAATATTTTATCAGTTTCATTTTTTATTATATTCTCAGGATGGGCCAGAACATGCATTTCTTTAAAAAAACTTTCTATTCGCTCCCTCGCCGATAACTAAAACATTTGATTTGGTGTAACTAGCATAAGATAATTTTTCATTAGATATATCTATGATGTCGTCATGCTGAAAACATGCAAGTGCATATTGCGGAACGAAACATATAATAAAAATTAAATTAAAAATAATAATGAATCTTAACTTTTTTGTTGTCATTTTTATAATTTATATCTCCTATGTCTATGTTTATAGGTTTTTAATCATACATATTTTTTATATATTGAATAAAAGTATTCTCAATAAGTCATAAATTTAGTTTTTTATGTAATCCTTATGGTCAGCACTTATCTTTTTGCTAGTTAAATTCACGGGTTATCAGGATAAACACATTTTTATGTTAATTCCTCAATTACACTTTGTCAAATCAACAAAGCAGAAAAATAATTTGTGAAAGTAAAATGTTTTTTGTAATTAAATTTATTAATAAAGTTTTATTTAATTTATCAATTTTAATTTTCATATTCTTAATTCCGTGTACTTGTTATGCGGAAGATTTTGTTCTGTGTGATGGATTTTCACATCTTGATATTCCTTCTGAAACTTAAAAGCATATGTATGGAAAGCCCTACAAAAGATGAATATGTAAAATTTGACGATTTAAGACTTTGTAAAGTGTTACATGTCGTGTTTGATGGAAAAGAGCATGGAAGGTGAATTAATTGTTACACACAATTACACAGATGAAACTGGGGAAGCCATTGATTTTTCAAAAAAGTTTTAGAAATTTTTAAGGAAATGTATGATTCTAAATACCCAATTGAAAAAATTAAACTAATCGATTACTATGACGCTGAAGATGAAAAAAGTATGCTTGATAACAATTCCAGTTCTTTTATTTTTAGATATATACTTGGTACAAACAGAATATCTTGGTATTCATATGGCTTAGCAATAGATATAAATACTTATGTTAATCCTTGCGTTCACCCAGATTCTAAAACATTAGAATCTGCTGGTACTGAAAAATTTCTTGATAGGAATTTAAATCAAAGAGGTCTTATAAAGGAAGGCAATGCTTGCTATAAAGCGTCTATAAGCCGGGGCTAGGAATAGAAAGGCTCTTGGAAAGACTCACATTACTCTACAAACTATATTCATTTTGAAAAAATTCCTCGATTTTCATAAAAGCTATGTCCAAAATATGTAAGTAAAAAATGAATTTAATAATATGAACTTAAAAGTCAAATAATAAAAAATTATTTGTTGGGCAAGAATAAAACCATCTGTTTAAAATTTTTAAACAATTGCGTTTCATATACAAATAAATATAGACGACGCAGGCGAAGGTTATGCAGGTATAAAAGGTCTGCCATATACTTGTAGTACAGGTACTGACAAATATGCTCTTTCGTTGGTTGAAGAATATAACGCTATAAATTCAGAGGACTCTGATCCAAAAGGAATAGTCGTTGAAAACAGTAATCAAGTCGACATTAGAGGACATTCAGGAGCGTTTGCGATGTCGTGGAAAACTAGTTTGGGTCAATATATTGGATATAGTGGTTGTTACATTAAAGCTTAAAACGTATATAAGGAGGAAAAAACGCAAGAGTTAGTATCACTTGATGATGTTACTCAAGATTCTGTAAGCGTATCTACAAAAAAATACATTGAAGAAGAGGGCGTTAAATACTTCGTCGGAAATATTCATAGGCGAGCCTTTGTAAACAAGAAAAGAAATTAATAATGAACTTAAAGAGCCGTATTTAATTGCAGTAATGGCGATTTGGGGAAGTAGCCCTACAGTTGAAATTAAATCGGAAGAGAAGTGAACGTTTAACGGGCGATACAATTATATGTATTTATCATAAATTTAAATTATAAAAAATAGAGGTAAAAATACATGGCAAATATAGGAATGCAGGGCATGAAATGTGCCCTTTTAGTAACGGAAGGCGAAGGTGCAGAAACCACGTACCAAGCCGCAAAAGAATTTATAGGAGCAATCAGTGCAAGTATCACGCCGAACTCTGCGGAGGCAAGTTTATATGGCGATGACAAGCTCATGGAATATTCATCAAGTTTCCAGAATGCAACAGCCGATGATAATGACGAGATGTTTGCAGATTTACTCGGCAGAAAAAAGGAAACATTAACCGTCAGGTATCGCTCAAATATTAATGATGTCGCTCCTTACGTCGGATTTGGATATATTGTGAGTAAAATGATAAACGGTCAGACAAAATACAGAGCGCAGTTTTTCCCGAAGATAAAGTTTAAGCCATTTGTACCGGAAGCATTTACAAAAGGCGAAAACTTGGAGTTTAAGACAATTACAGTTGAAGGAATGACGATGCCGAGTAAGTACGGCGATTGGGCATCCCATATTGACGTTGACAGTTTGAATGCAGCACAGGAAAGGAAGAATTAAATAAGTATTTCACGCAGCCACTGTTATAAAGTTTCAAAAGATGCATTTGTAAAATTCATAAAGGACGCATGGAGCTTTGTAACAGTAGATATTCCAAGGATCATAACAGAAATAATAGACTGGTTTTCAAAATTACCCGGCAAAATCTCCGACTGGCTAAAAAATACATTTATAAAAATTCAAAACTGGGGTAAAGAAACAGGCGAAAAGGCAAGAGAGACCGGGCGGACGTTCCTTCAAAACATAACTGACTTTTTTAAAGAAATGCCTGGAAAAATTGGGAAGTGGTTCTCTGATACGATAGAAAAAGTGAAAAATTGGGTGACCTATATGGCTGAGAAAGCACGAGAAATGGGAATTCAAATGTATGAAAATATTGTGAAAACGCTGCAGGAGTTGCCCGGCAAGGTTTATCAAATTGGAAAGAATATCATCGAGGGAATTTGGAAAGGAATATATTATATGACGGGTTGGATATCACAAAAAATAAGAGGGTTTTGTGACAATTTTACGAGAGGATTCAAGCAAGCACTCGGTATAGCTTCACCTTCGAAGTTATTTAAAGAGCAAATCGGAAAAAATCTCGCTCTTGGTATCGGAGAAGGATTTAAAGGTGAGATGACAAATGTCGTACAGGATATGAAATCTGCTAACCCTACAGACTTTGACCTTGATTTAAACCATACAGTCCATAGCGATCTTCCGAAAATATCCTCGTCGAACAGACAAGAGTGGACTGCAATCGAAGATGCTGATTTTTTAATCTCAGCATTTCAGTCAGCCTTAAAAGGTATGGCATTTCAAATAGATGGTGACAAAATGGGCGAAATGGTTATAAGCAAAGTAGAAAGAGTTGTGTTCGCAGGAGCAATTATATTATTTGGAAAGGCGAGGACTCTAGAAATTTAAAGGGATTACTTATTTCAGAACTTCCTCATATTGTGCGGCCTGCAATGAGGGTGCAAGTAGTGGAAATTGAAGGTCGAGACGGGGATGTCAGCGATGATATCGGATATGCCTCATATGATAAACTTGTCAAAATCGGACTTTATGATAATTATGACGTCGATAGAATTTCGCATTTCTTTTCAGGAACAGGCAAAGTCACATTTTCAAACGAACCTGACAAATACTATGAGTCCGAAATTACCGAACAGATTGATTTTGAAAAGTTAGTAAATTTTAGGACCGCAGTAGTAAAGTTTCATACTCAGCCGTTTAAGTATTTAGTTGACGAGCAGCCAGTAGATACTAATATAACAGAGGAAATCAAAGAAATTAAAGTAGTAAATGTAGGATTTGAGGAGTCAAAGCCAATTATGACCTTGGCAGGGAAAGATACAGTTGAGATCTCGGTAAACAGTCATGCACAGTTTCAAATAAATATTGATGATGGCTGTGTTACAGTAAATTCCCGGCTTGAGGAATGCTATAAAGGGGGCACCTATAACCTCAAAAATCATAATATGGGTGGCGAATTTCCTGTTTTACAACCGGGCGAAAATACTATCTTTTTATAGTCTTTTTTAAACTGAGCTGTTCTTCTGATTTTAAGCATGCAAATCCTCCATGAGATCATCAATGCTTTCGAATGTTTCACTTAAGTTGATACCTTTTTCAGTATCTTCAATGGACTTTGAAGTTATTTCATTTGGAACATGCAAATGTAGATCGAATGGTATGCCTTGTTCTCTTATTGATTGAATTAAAAACATATTTATAGCTGTGCTTAAATCAAGACCAAATTTAGCAAAAAGTTTTTTGGCATCAGATTTTACTTGTTCGTTTACTCTAATGTTTATTGTAGACATTTTAATTCCCCCCTCTATAATTTATATTCCTATTTTACTATATTATATTCACAATGTCAATACAATGTGAATTTTTTTAAAAGAAAGGAGCGAATAAATGATAAGTGTATATGTACCAAACGAGACATCATTTGTAAGCAATGGAATAAAAATTTTAAAACCGCTTAAAGCCTTAATTTTCAAGTAGGATAACGGAGAATACTATCTCGATTTAAAAGACAGCATCGATAATTTCGAATATTATCAAAGTGGAAATGAACATTTTAATATCAGATGATATGTTGTCTAAGGAAACTGGGCTCGATGAAATTAATGGTAATTATGGTAACACGTATTTTAATCATTTTTGTAAAAATATTCCCTTTTCTTGTTTAGGGTTTTAAGTTTTAAATTTAGGTATAATAACTTGTTTTTACGTCATATTTGAGGAACGTATCTTTAATAAAAAGATAAGGTCATTATAGAAAAACAATGGTGAAATAGTTTACAGTTTAAATATTTCGTGATATAATATTCTGCAATAGAGGGGAGGCGATAACTATGAGTAAAAAAGCTAATAGAATATTTTTGAGCTTTTTATTGTGTACTCTTTTTTCTAGGTCTTGCTTTGCAGCTCCTCCGAAAATTAACGTAAAGTGGATGAACGAAAATCGTTGCTGGACATCTGAAAAAAGAACTATCAAACCGAGAGGTATTATGGTTCATTCAACGGCTTCTCCAGGAATTATGGCCCCAGATTGGTTTAGCAGGTGGAATAAACAGCCTGAAAACGGTGGCAAGCTTACATCTGTTCATGCTTTTGTAGATGATAAATGTATTATGCAGTATTTACCTTGGTGTTTAAGAACGTGGCACTGTGGACGTGGAGATAATGATTCAGGAAATGATAATTATATTAGTATCGAAATGTGTGAACCTACTAGTGTTGTATACACTACTAAGAATAAATCGAAGATAGATGCATCAAGTTACAATCCACAAGCTCCTGAAAACAAGAAATATTTTAAGGCAGCTTTAAAAAACATGGTAAAATTATGTGCCTATTTGTGTGATTGGTTTAACCTAGAACCGGATAGCATAATATGTCATCAAGAAGGTTATCAGCTTGGAATAGCTTCGGATCATGCAGATGTTTTACATTGGTGGCCGCTTCACGGTTTAAGGATGGATAATTTTCGCGAATTAGTGAGTCAGGAATTAATAAGTCAGAAATTAATGGACTTGAATGTGTAGAAACAAATAAAGCAATAGTTTTTTCTATTGCTTTACTTAATTAAATCTTTAGTATAATAGAGAATGTAATTGGGAAATAATATTTTAGGATTTCATAACTAAGTATTTGTTTTTATATAACTTTTTAAATCAAGGAGAAATTGTTGTGAAAAAATTTGTAGTATTTTGCCTTAGTGCAGCATTAATTTCCAATTTAACAATAAGCGGCAATGCTTACTTAAAGCCTTCCGAAATGTCCATAGATGAAAAACTCGGTCAAATGATGTGTTTAGAGTTTAGATACTGGGATAGTGAAGACTCGAAGAGTAAATCAGCTGCAACCAAAGAAAAATCGTCTTTAAAACCTGTTAAAGAAATTAATAGCGAAATTAAAAATATTATTTCTAAATATCATATTGGGAATGTGATTTTGTTTTCACAAAATTTTGAAAATAAAAATCAAACAAAAAAGCTCGTTAGTGATTTACAAACTTCAGCTACTGACTCCGGGCATCCACCATTAATTATTGCCGTGGATCAAGAAGGTGGCAAGGTAGAGAGATTTTCCTTCGGTAGAAATAGACTTAAAAATAACGGAGAAATTAAAACCTCCTCAGAAGCATTTAGAAAAGGTCAAAAAATTGCCGAGGAGCTTCGAGAACTAGGAATAAATTGTAATTTTGCTCCTGTTGTTGATATTAATAGTAATCCGAAAAATCCTGTCATAAACGTCCGCTCATTTGGGAGCAATCCTAAAGTCGTGGCTGAATTTGGAAAAAGCTTTTTAGATGGTTTACATTCAAAAAACATTATTGGAACTGCTAAACATTTTCCAGGACATGGTGATACTGAAGTTGATTCGCATCTTAAATTGCCAAAAGTGAATAAATCCTTAGAGGACTTAAAAAGAATAGAACTAAGGCCTTTTAAAGAGTTAGTTGATTCTGGTATAGATATGGTGATGACTGCGCATATTTCGCTACCTAAAATTGAATCAAAAACTGTTGTTTCTAAGAAAGACGGAAAACAAATTTTTTTACCTGCAACATTATCAAATAAAGTTTTAAAAGATATACTAAGAAAGCAAATTGGATTTAGCGGTGTGATTATTACAGATGCTATGAATATGAAAGCAATATCTGAGAATTTTGGCGAGGAAGAAGCGGTAAAGCGTGCCATTGCAGCAGGTGTAGATATAATATGCATGCCTGTAGAGATTTATAGTAAGCACGACGTTTATAAACTCGATAATCTATTTAAGTATTTAAAGAATGCCATATCTCATGGAGAAATTTCAGAATCCGATATAAATAGCTCCATAGGGCGAATAATGGAGCTAAAGGAAAAGTATTTTCAAAATATTAATAAAGAGTCGTAGCTATTTTAGAGTATATATATTGATTACATGCCGTTTTTTAAACATATCAATTGCACAAATCATTTTTTGTGCAAATTTTTTTATTTTATCGAGTTTAAGCACTCGAATTATGAGTTTGAAGAGCCCTATTTGCGCTATTCGTTAAAATATTAACTGTTTTTTTGTTGCGTTTCGCCATTGATTTTCATCAAAAAATGTTTATAATTTATAATATAGAGTCTAAATTCAAATAAATATTATGGAGGATGTGATATCATGTCAGAATGCGCAAATGAAGAATTACACAAAAAATTTAATGAAAAAATCAAAGAATGGTTTAGTGCTCAGGAATCCTATAAAGATATATTTTCTAAAGAAAGCGAAAATAGTTTGAATCAATTAATTAAATTCGCAGGAAAAGAAAACATGACTGCAGAAGAGAAAAGTGCTTTTGAAGAATGGTGTAAACAAGT
>CAMNXD010000005.1 GCA_946566955.1 uncultured Clostridia bacterium | reverse complement strand
TATCCGGGAAACGATGATTCATCTGAATCTGAAATTGTTTTCGGGTCTGTTGAGGAAGATAATAAAAATTTACCTTCTCTACAGGAACTTCAAGAGGGGAAAACACGTAAACCCATATTTCATAAAGAGAAGTTTCAAAAAGAAGAGAGATTTCTACCCCCTAAGCCCCCTTTTCCTATTGATAATTTGAGGCCCAGCTTCTGGAAAAGGCCAAAAGAGGATTGGGTTCGTATGAAATTATACTGTGCAGGGTGTAAAAAATTTATGAAAACAAACACTAAATGTGCTGAATGTAAAACTAATTCAAAAATATCCTTGGAGGAATTAATAAAGAGCATAAATGAATGCCCAATTTGTAAGAATAAAGAGACGCTTCATAAAGAAATATATAATAATCTTGATGCAGCGTCTTATGTATGTACATGTTGTAATAAAGGTTTAATAATACAGCTTGTGATGGAGAATGATGTACCAATTGATAGTAGAGAGAATCTATGGCCACTACTACCTTCTTTTAGAAATATATGGAATCCAGTTCCATCTTTGCCTCCCGCCATACCCTCAGCATTTAATCAAATTAATAAGGATTTAAGTAAAGTAGAGAAAAAAGATCAAAGTAAAAAATTAGATAAAAAATAGTAAAGCCACCATTACGCTTACCTATTATCCTTATCTCCTCCAATATTCTAATTAAGGTTAATAAATGTACCATGGATTTAAGAGACCCATGGTATTAAAATTTATTTTGTTATTTTAGGAAGTGGTTTAGTTCTTCCTTTTTTAGTTCTCGCCATTTTCCCGGAGCAAGTGAACCTAATTTTAAACTTCCTATGGAGACTCTTTTTAACCTTAAAACTTCAAGGCCAAGTTTTTCGCACATTTTGCGAATTTGTCTATTTCGGCCCTCTTGAATTGAGATTTCTATTACTGATTTTTCCCCTCTATGACTTAAAAGCTCCACTCTTGCAGGCTGAGTTAATTTGCCTTCTATAGTCATGCCAACGCAAAGCCGAGTTAAATGCTCCTCATTTACGTTTGGCTTAACTGTTACTATATAAGTTTTCCAGATATTTTTAGAAGGATGAATAACTTTGTTTACGAAGTCGCCATCACTAGTCATAAGGAGAAGACCTTCAGAGTCTTTGTCTAGTCTTCCGACGGGGAAAATTCGTCCTGGAAGATCACTTACTAATTGAGCCACACATTTTCTTCCTAGCTCATCATTTAAAGTAGTTACGAATCCTCGAGGTTTATAAAGCATTATATAAATATTATTTTTTCGAGTAAATTCTAATTTTTTGCCATCAATGGTCACAACGTCTTTTCCTGGATGAACTCTCGCTCCTAACTGAGCAATTTTTCCGTTGATATTGACTTTCCCTTGAGCGATTAAGTCTTGGCATTTTCTTCTAGACGCCACTCCACAGCTTGCCATATATTTTTGTAGTACTACTAAATCCATTAACATTCTCCTTATTTTAAGAGAAAAGCCTTGAAAAGAAGTTAATTATACTTTTAAAAAAGCCCAATTTTTCCTTTTTGACTTCACTCACATCTTCTAGAGCGACTATATCATTTTTACCTATTATTTTGTCGCCTATAGAGTATACCACTTTTCCAACTATTTGTCCTTTTTCGATTGGAGCTTTATGTGAAGGAGGAATTTCTATTTGACGAGTAACCGAATTTTCTTGACCCGTCTTTAAACTTACTGAAAAGTCATCCAAAGCTCCAATAGGTACTTCTTTGCATGTACCGCCCTCTACTTTCAAAGAGGAGGTAAAGGATTTATCATCAAAGTTTTTAACGACTGTATTTTCGAAGCCATAGTTATAAAGAGACATATGATCATCCCAATCGTTAGGAGCGTTTAAAGTCACGCATATGAGTTTTACTCCATCCTTTTGAGCTGCTGAGACTAAACATCTTCCTGCAAGTTTTGTAAAGCCTGTTTTTATTCCTATACAGTGTTGATAAAGCCTTAGAAGCTTATTGTGATTTTTTAAACTAACTGTTTTTGAAGGATTTATAAATTTTACTTTTGCGCTTTTTTGAGAGACTATATTTGCAAAAGCATCATTTTCCATAGCATAAGCTCCTAGAACGGCCATATCGTACGCCGTGGAGTGATGATTATCTTTATCTAGACCTGAAGGAGTGGAAAACTTGGTATCCTTCATACCTAAGGTTCGAGCTTTTTCATTCATGAGAGATATAAATTTTTCGGTCTCTCCTGCAACAGCTATTGCTGCTGCGTTTGCTGCATCATTTCCGGAGGGTAAGAGCATTCCTTTAGCAAGAGCTTCTAAATCTACTATATCTCCTTGCATTAGTCCCATAGATGTTCCTTCAACCCTTACCATTTCGGGAGTTATTTCTACTTCTTTGTTTCCGGAAGCCGCAGCATGCTCAAGCGTTAAAAGGGCAGTCATGATTTTAGTTGTACTTGCCATAGCTAGGGGTTCAAACTCATTTTTACTCCAAACTGTGCATCCAGAATCAGCGCATATAAGTATAGCTGACTTTGCGGACACGTCTAATGCGGCCGATGATTCAGTGAAGCTGATTAAATAAAGGGTAAAAATTAAAATTACTGATAATTTTTGGGTCATGAGTTTTAAAAAGCTTTTGTTAATAATCATAAAATAGTTTTTACGGTAAAATAATTAACCGTTTTTCTCCTTCTTTCGAAAAAATATTTTATACAAATAATATGCTGCGAAATACGAAAAAAGGATAAAAAATTGTATTAATTTAAGATTGTTGAATTAACTAGGTTTTTATTGTCAATACTGATTTTGTAAGTGTGGAAATGAATGGAAGTGGAGGATAAAATCAGTATGCAGTACAGTAAAGTAAAGGTTTGCGGCGTTAATACTTCGGAACTAAAGCTTTTGAGCGAAAAAGAAAAAATAAATCTTTTAAAACTTTCAAAATCTGGCAGTAAGTTAGCGAGAGAAAAATTAGTAAGCGGAAATTTAAGGCTTGTTTTAAGTATAGTACACCGCTTTACAGGGCGAGGAGAGTCACTTGAAGACTTATTTCAAGTGGGCTGCATAGGACTTATAAAAGCTATTGACAATTTTGATACTTCTCAAAATGTTAGGTTTTCAACGTATGCCGTTCCTATGATCATAGGAGAGATTAGGAGGTATTTAAGAGATAATAACTCCGTAAGGGTGAGCAGATCCATGCGGGATATGGCTTATAGGGCAATGCAAATAAAAGAACAAATTACTAACAACAAAAATAAAGAACCTACGATTGAAGAAATAGCACTTGAAATGGGAGTTTCAAAGGAATCGGTCGTACTTTCGCTAGAATCAATAGTTGAGCCACTTTCTCTTGATGAGCCAACCTTTTCGGATAATAATGGAGATGTTGTTTACGTTATGGATCAAATCGGCGACAGTAGCAGTGACTCTAATTGGATTGAAGAAATATGCATAAAGCAAGCAATAAATAGTTTAAATGAAAGAGAAAGAAGTATTTTGTGTTTGAGATTTTTAGAAGGTAAGACGCAAATAGAAGTAGCAAGTAAGATAGGAATTAGCCAAGCTCAAGTTTCAAGACTTGAAAAGAGTGCAATTTCTAAAATAAAGGAATAAAAAAGTCAAATTTGTTTTGAATTACATATCATTTTTCTATATAAAACAACAGTTTGAATAAAAAACATAGTCTTAACTGTTTTGTTTTACTAAAATTAATGTAATTCTTCATTTTTGACGTATATAAACAGCAAGTTTACAACCAATTTTTTGTAAATATGGTAGTATTTAGGTTTTTGGCCTTGATAAATTTCGACAAAATAAGTTATAATTTGACGTGTAGTAGAAAAATACTTTTACAGTAAGCGAGGTGTTTTAAAGAAAGGAGAATATAAAAATGATTTCTTTATTATATGAAATACTTGTAATTTTGAAGATCATAAAAACGTTTAAAGAAATAAAAAATTAACCGTCCACCTTCGGCAAAAGATTAACGGTTAATAAAGCTTTTAAATATTTTACTGTAAAAGTCAAACTTCTACTACTTTTATGTTATATTTTAAAATTTATTTTGTCAATGAAAAAATAGAAATGATTTAATTAGAATGTGACCTACTTAAAACATTGTATGCTATTGCGCATTCAATTCGCTTTTTTTGAAGTTTACATCCAAGCTCAAATGGCTGCTTTAAGTTTCCGCTGTACATATAATTTTTAGCACTGCAGCCTCCGCAGCAATAGAATTTTGCCCAACATTCCTTGCATTTTCTTTTGTGGTATACGCTAAGTTTTAAAAACTCTTCTTTAACTTTATTGTCAAAACTTTTTTTATTTACATTTCCCATTAAGAAGTTTTCTTCACCTACAAGCTGATGGCAAGGATAAATATTTCCGTTTGGAGTTACGGCAATATATTCATTTCCTAGTCCACATCCTTTTAAACGCTTGCTTATACAAGGACCATTTTCTAAGTCAATTTTAAAGTTGAAGAAATTTATATTTTCGCCGCTTTTTTTTAGTTCTATTAATTTTTTGCAAAGCTCCTCATTTTCTTTTAAAACTGTTTCTAAATTCGATTCATCTATAGCATCAGGAAAATCTTTTTTAGAAAGTGTGGGTTCCATAGAGATTTCACTAAATCCTAAATCATGAATATGCAGTACATCATTTGAAAAATCTAAATTATGACGAGTGTAAGTCCCTCTTATGTAGTACTGCTTGTTTCCGCGTCCTTCGACGAGCTTCTTGAATTTCGGGACTATCAAATCATATGAACCTATTTTAGCTTTAGTTACTCTAAATCTATCGTTAATTTCTTTTCTGCCGTCCAAAGAGAGCACTACGTCGTACATTTCTTTATTAATAAACTCGATTTTTTCATCGTCTAGAAGTATACCATTGGTAGTTAAAGTAAATCGGAAATTTTTGTTGTGAGCTTTTTCTAGACTCCTTGCATACTCTACTGTTTTTTTAACTACTTCAAAGTTCATGAGGGGTTCTCCTCCGAAGAAGTCCATTTCAAGATTTTTTATGTTTCCAGAGTTTTTGATGAGAAAATCTACTGCATTTTTTGCCGTTTCTAATGTCATCAACTCTCTTTTGCAGTTAAAATCTCCAGTTGAGGCGAAGCAGTAACCACATCTTAAATTGCAATCATGAGAGACGTTTAAACATATTGCTTTTATAGGAGCTGAAGGTATTCCTTCGGTTAATAAATGAGAGTAGCAATCGTCAGAGAATAACTTGCCATTTTCGTAAAGTGAATAAAGCTCGCTGTAAGCTTCTTTTATACTTTCGATTGGGTATTTGTTTTCAAGTTTTTTTATTACGTAAGATTGAGTATAGTCAAAAAAAGTATCGGGTATAAAATCAAGGATATCATATGAGATGTCATCGACTATATAAACCGAGCCGCTATTGACATCCAAGACGAAGTTTTCATTTCCAAATTTATATTTATGTATCATAAAACATCGGCTTCAAATCCCTAAGGATAAAAAGCCGTAAATTTCACCTATCTTCTTTTTAGATTTTATTTGCTTTCGCACTTCTGATTGCTTACAGTATTATCAACTTTAGAAGCTGTCTGGCAAGATGCCTGACATTCACCGCATCCGCCTTTAGATACTGTATTTCTGAGGTCTGCTTTGTTTACGCTTTTTATGTGTTTCATATCTTTTCTCCTATTCTATTTTTTATTTTGCTAGCCTAAGCCTTGGGTATTATATCACAGCCATACTCTTTTTTAAAGAGTTTTATGAAAGTTTTTAGAATCAAAATAAAGTTTTAAAGTAATCTAGGAGTAATATATGTCCTAGTCAAGCTATATATTTACATAAGTAAGCAAAAAATAAGAATTCCTTAAATAAATAGGTCGTTGGAGATGAGAATATGCTTTGGTATAAAATGTTTGTAAGGGAAGTCTTAAAGGAGTTGGGGGTCTCACCTAAAAGAGGACTTTCGGCTTTTGAGTCTAAAAAGAGAATTATGCGTTTTGGAAAGAATGTACTCTCAGAAGAAAAAAAGGTAAGTTTTTTTAAAAAGTTGATGAAACAGCTTTCTGATTTTATGGTAATTACTCTTTTAGTTGCCGCGGCAGTATCTTTTGTAATTTCTTACCTCCAAGGTACCACCGATTACATCGACTCCCTTATTATTCTTTTTATAGTAGTTTTAAATACTGTTATAGGTATACTTCAAGAAGGTAGGGCGGAAAAGGCTATTGACTCTTTAAAAAAGCTTTCTTCTCCTCAAGCTAAAGTTCTTAGAGACGGTAGAAGCCAAAAAATTTTGTCTCAGGATGTTGTGCCGGGAGATATTTTAATACTCAGAACAGGTGATTTAATTTGCGCAGACGCCAGGGTAATTGAATCCTCGGGACTTTTTGTTGAAGAGTCTGCCATTACAGGTGAATCCTTTAGTGTGTCAAAAAGCGAAGAAGCGATTACTAAATCTGAAATTCCTCTTGGTGAAAGAAAAAATATGCTTTTTGCTGGAACTGTTGTTACTAGAGGTCATGCTAGAGCGGTGGTCACGGAAACAGGTATGAATACGGAAGTTGGTAAGATTGCATGCCTTATTAATAAAGAACATTCTTTTAGAACTCCCCTTAGTAAGCGTTTAGCTAGTACCGGAAGAATAATTGGTATATTTATAATTATTATAAGTATTTTAGTTTTTGTATTAGGCGTTATTCAAAAGGCCGATATTACCGAAATGTTCATGATTTCTATAAGTCTGGCGGTTGCTGCTATTCCTGAGGGTTTACCTGCTGTGGTGACGATAGTTCTAGCTGGCGGTGTAAGGCGTATGGCAACGCGAAATACTATAGTTCGAAATCTTCCTGCTGTTGAAACGCTTGGTCATACTGGAGTAATTTGCTGCGATAAGACTGGTACTCTCACAATGAATAAAATGGTTTTGAAGCAAATTAGAGTGGGCGGAAAGTTTCGAGACTTTAAAAGTAGTGCTGGGATAGATATTTTAAAATTAGGAGCTCTTTGTAATAATTCAATAATTTTGGATAGCGGCTCAGTTCGTGGTGAACCAACTGAAAATGCCATTTTGTCGGCTGCGATTGAAGCAGGAATTAATAAAAGTGAGATTAATTTAGAGTTTAAAAGAATGTACGAAATTCCTTTTACTTCTTCTAGAAAGCTAATGACTACTGTCCATCAGACTAAAGATAAGGCTTACTTTTCGGTGACTAAAGGAGCGCCGGACATACTACTTAAAAAGTGTACTCATTATAAAACTGAGCAGGGTATATATCCTTTAAACAATGAAGTAATTAAAAAAATAGAAAAAAGTAATGAAGAGATGTCTAGAAGTGCAATGAGGGTTATAGCTATATCTTTTAAGGAGCTTCCGGGGTTTATCTCAGATGATTCTGAGCTCGAGAAAAATTTGGTTTTTTGCGGAGTGTTTGGAATTGAAGACCCTATAAGGCCCGAAGCTAAATTTGCAGTTAAGAGCTGTAAAAAAGCCGGAATAAAACCTGTGATGATAACAGGCGATCATGCTGCGACGGCAGAAGCTATAGCACGCTCTGTTGGAATACTAGACGAAGGCTCAAAAGTTATAACAGGTTCAAAGTTAAATGAATTAAGTGATATAGAGCTCGAAAAAACTATATATTCATATTCAGTTTTTGCAAGAGTTTCGCCAGAGCATAAAGTTAAGATTGTTAAAGCTTTTCAAAAAAATGGTGCCGTTGTTGCCATGACGGGTGACGGAGTAAATGATGCTCCTGCGCTCAAAGCTGCTGACATTGGTTGTGCAATGGGGAAATCCGGTACTGATGCCGCTAAATCTGCGGCAGATATGGTAATTGCTGATGATAATTTTGCAACTATCGTTGAAGCCGTAAAGCAAGGGCGGGGAATGTTTGATAACATCAAAAAAACTATTCATTTTTTACTTTCCACGAATATAGGAGAAGTAATGGTAGTTTTAATAGGGTTTTTAATAGGAGTTCCAACGCCTCTACTTGCCGTCCATCTCTTGTGGATAAATATGGTTACCGACGCTTTCCCAGCCCTTGCTTTGGGGGTTGACCCTATTGACCCTGACGTTATGAGAAGACCTGTTCGAGATCCTAAAAAAGGTCTTTTTTCTAAGCAAATGACTTATAACATAATCATTGAAGGATGTTTTATATCAGCGGTTGGATTCCTTTCTTACACGTTAGGTCGAATACTTTTTGATATTGATCCGCTTAATCCTGTTGTTGGGAGAACTATGTCATTTGCAACTTTAGGACTCAGTCAGCTTATGCATGCATTTAACGTTCAAAGTAAGCACTCTCTTTTTGTAACAGGGATATTTAAAAACATGAAACTTGTTTATTCTGTAGTTTTATGCGTCATATTGCAAATTATTTCTGTGTGTGTACCGGCCTTAAATGGTTTTTTTAGAACTAAACCTCTTAATTTTTTGCAGTGGATAGTAGTAATAGCTTTGTCTGCGTCTCCTATTATAGTTTCAGAAGTGGAGAAATATTTCATGAAGGTAAAAAATAAACGCCAGTCCTAATTCTATATATTTGGATTTATGCATATAGATTTTTATCAAGGAGGATTCGATATAAATGAAAGTATGGGTAATAAACAGAAAAAAACTTATGATTATCGTTGGTTGCGTAATTACTACTATTGTCGGCGTGGCGACCCTGAGCAGCAGTTATATTTTCCGAGCACAGGAACGTAAGCTTCCTATTTATTGTGTTGATAAAGAAGAGAAAGTAGTAAGTTTATCTTTTGACGCCGCTTGGGGAAACGAGCAGACTCAAACTCTTTTAGATATCTTAGCTCAAAAGGAAGTTAAGAGTACCTTTTTTCTAGTTGGATTTTGGGCCGAAAAATATCCTGAATCGGTAAAAGCAATTGCTGATGCGGGCCACGACGTTGGTAATCATTCCGATACTCACCCACATCTACCTAAATTAGAAAAAGATAAAGTTCTTGCACAAATCGAGGATTGCAACAAAAAAATAGAAGCTGCTGGTGCGCCGCGTCCAATTTTGTTCAGACCCCCTTACGGTGATTATAACAACTGCGTGGTTGAGTCTACAAATGAACTCCAAATGCATTGCATACAGTGGGACGTTGATAGCCTCGACTGGAAAGATCCATCACCTGAGGATATGGTGAAAAGAATAAAATCCAAGATAAAACCAGGGTCAATAATCTTAATGCACAATGGTGCTAAAAATACTCCTGAAGCTTTACCTAAAATTATAGATGCCATAAAAGAAGAAGGATATGAAATAGTCCCGATTTCTCAAATAATCTACAAAGAAAATTATTCTATGGATTCGCAAGGTAAGCAGAAACAAAATGGTGCTTAAATTTTTACAAGGCTGTAATAAATAAAGATGAATGAGAATAAAATTTAATACTATATGTGAGTCGAGGAGAGGTCAAAAATGAACTATGACGTAAGTAAAAGCACTTTAGCTATTAGGGATCAAGTTTTTGAAGGATGTAAGGAGGTACCAGTCGATTTAGATTTTTAACTACCTGAATATTGCCCTGATATAAAGAAAATTTTAAAGTGTAGGATGTGTCCAAACATAACCTCAAGAAACATTTCCGGTGATCGTCTTAATATTGAAGGCATGACTAAAATTCGAGTTATGTACGTAGATTCTGAAAATAATAGGATGAGATGCTGTGAGAACTCTGTGCCGTTTTCGTGTTCTGTAGATATTAGATGTACGCCAGAAAATGCTTTTGCCATAACTTCTTCAAGAGTTGAGTATGTAAACTGTAGAGCGGTAAGTCCGCGAAAGCTTGATATACATGGTGCATTTTCGATTTGTAGTGAAGTTTACAGTAAAAAAAATTTAGAACTTTCTTCTTCGGTTTCAGGCAAAGACATTCAGCAAAAAATTTCAGATATAAAAATGAATAATCTAATTGGTATAGGTCAACAGCAATTTGCTTTAAGTGAAATGCTGGAAGTGCCGGAAGGTCATGCTTCACCGGAAATAATTATCAATTCAGAAGTATCTGTTGTCATAAATGAATATAAAAACATGTCCAATAAGACTGTAGTAAAAGGCGAAGCGGTAATAAAACTACTTTATATGGACGATTTAGCTTCAGGTCATACTGACGTTTTAGACTACAATATACCAATCAGTCAGATAGTAGATGTGCCCGGCATAACAGAAGACTCTAACTGCGCTATAAATGCTGAAATTTTGACTCATGATGAACAAATACGCACTGAAAACGGTCAAAACTCTAATTTCGTTGCTTGCGAAATAAAACTTGCCGCTACCGTCATGGCTTACAGCGATAAAGAAGTTTCAGTTGTTTCGGACGTCTATTCCACAGATTATGACGTTGAGATTATGAGTGAACCTGTAAAGATGAATCAGCTTACTGACTTTATGCGTGAGAGTTTTAATCATAAGGAAAGCATAAATCTTTCTGATGGCAGCATTTCAAAGATATTAGATGTCTGGAGCGATTCTTGCAGTGTAAGTCCGCATTTCGAGGACGGAGCCTTAACTTTTAAGTGTAAAATGAATGTTTGTGTGTTAGCTCTTGACGGAGATAACATCCCGATATACGTTGAACGTATATTTGAGTTTAGTCATTCTAAAGAGTGCGAAAACGCTTCAGAGGATAGTATATGTGAAGCTCGAATAGTTCCGACGTCAATAGGATATGGCGTAAGTGGATCAAATGGCATAGAAATAAGATTAAAGCTTGAGATTTTCGGAGAACTTTATTTAGGCCGTAAATATAGTATGGTAACTAGCGTTGTTACGGATGAGTCAAGTACGGTTGATAAAGATGATGCTTCTTTGACGGTATACTATGCATGTGAAGGAGAAGATGTTTGGGATATTGCCCGAAAATACTATACCTCTGCAAGCATGATAAAACAGGAAAATGAGCTTTTAGAAGATAAGATCCAAAATAGTGGTATGCTTCTTATACCCATGAAATAGCTAAATATAGTATTTTAGGGCTGAAATATAAAAAATAATTCTCAGGAGGAAAAAAAGTGGAAGAACGTAACATCTATAAGGATATCTCTCAGCGCACTAATGGAGATATTTATATTGGGGTGGTAGGACCAGTCCGTAGTGGTAAATCTACATTTATTAAAAAATTTATGGACACTTTGGTAATACCCAATATTTTGGATGAAAGTCAAAAAGAAAGAGCTGTCGATGAGCTGCCGCAATCCGCCGCCGGACGCACCATCATGACGACTGAGCCTAAATTCATACCCGAGGATGCCGTGGAAGTCAACATAGACGACGCCGCTGCTTTTAAAACAAGAATGATAGATTGCGTTGGATATATTGTTCCAAGCGCACTTGGGTATATTGAAGATGATGAGCCGAGAATGGTAAAAACCCCATGGTTTGAAGAAGAAATCCCCTTTAACATGGCCGCGGAGATAGGCACTAAAAAAGTTATTACTGACCACTCAACAATCGGACTTGTTATTACCACTGACGGAAGTATAAGCGACATTGCGCGCACTGAATACGAAGAAGCAGAACAAAGAGTTATTAATGAGCTTAAAGAAATAAATAAACCATTTATAATCCTTTTGAACAGTATGTATCCGTATTCTAGGGACGTTAAAGATCTTTCGGAAAAGCTTTCAGAAAAATACGAAGTTCCTGTGGTACCCGTAAACTGCAGTGAAATGGACGAAAACGAAATTAAACGAATACTTGCTGAGCTTCTTTTTGAGTTTCCTATAAGAGAAATAAAAATTAATATGCCCCGCTGGCTTACTCCTCTTGAAAAAGATCATTGGCTCAGAGCAGCAGTTTACTCGTGTATAAGTGGAGCTGCTAAGGATATTTCTAAAATAAGTGAAATTCAAAAAATGATCGACACTCTTTCGCAGTGTAAGTATATAAATTCTGCAGAGATACTTTCCATAGATTTGGGTAAAGGGAATGCGAGAATAAATATAAGTTTAGACCCAACGCTTTTTTATAAAGTTCTTGGTGAAAAAACTGGCATTGATATAACTGATGAATGCTCCCTTATGGATTGCATGATGGATTTAGCGCGTATGAGAAAAAAATACGATAAGATAGCCGCTGCTTATGATGAAGTAGATGAATCAGGATATGGAATAGTAATGCCGACTATGGAAGAGCTTAGTCTTGATGAACCGGAAATCATAAAGCAAAACGGAAAGTACGGCATAAAGCTTAGGGCTTCTGCACCTTCTGTACATATGCTTAAAACTAATATTACAACTGAAGTCACGCCTATTGTTGGATCCGAGCAGCAATCTGAAGAGCTAGTTATGTATCTTTTGCGTGAATTCGAAGAGAATCCGGCGAAGATATGGGAGTCGAATATTTTTGGTAAATCCTTGCATGAGCTTGTAAATGAAGGACTTCACAACAAGCTTTATCGAATGCCGCCAGACGCCAGGGAAAAAATAAAGGAAACTATTGAACGAATTATTAATGAAGGCTGCAATGGACTTATATGCATAATTTTATAAGAGATATCCCTTCCTGCATTTGGGAGGGATTTTATTTTTTATACAAAAAAGTATTGTTTTTTTTTTTTTTGTGTTAATCTAGTCTCGGGAGTTAAAAAAATAAAGGAGTGGTTTTAATGAATACCCCAAAGCAAGGAGCGTTTACATCTAAATTAAAAAAGTTATCTAAAGATTTAGAAACAGTTGAGTCTGAATATCTAGGTTCTAATAGAGAAAAGTTTGATTTATTTAAAAATCGCGAATTTCTTGACGAGTTCAATGAAGTCATTTTAAAAATAGGAAAATGCCTTGCTGAGCAAGTTAAATTTTCTGTCGACGAATCAGCAGATGAGGATGCTAAAATATTATCAGGAGGAAAAAAGAAAAGCGACAGCAAGCCACTTTTAGAAAAAGCGGCAAAAGAACTTATAAAAACCCGTAAAGTATTTAACACCCAAATAAAAGAACTGGAAATAGATAATCTAAATGTCCGGAAAATAAAGTGGCATCAACTTAAAGCGAGTTTGGAATTTTCTAGAAAGGCGCTTTTAAAGTTATCAGAAGCAAAGGTCAAATCTAGGTTTGCGGTTTTAAATTCAAAAACCGTAAAAACAGAAATTAAAGGACTTGCTGATAGTCTTTTTGATATATTTAATTCTTTTAAAAATAAATATGAAGCCAAGCCAGAAGAAGCTATGAAAAAAGAATTAATAGAAAATATACAAAAGATACGTGACGATGCTCTAGAGGAATGCAAAAATAAGTATCACATAAATATTAATGAGTTAAATAAATATAGTTTTTTGAACAGAATAGAAACACATTATGGTGTATATCTCAATTTCCAAAATGAAAATTATGAGGAAAAGTTTGAAAAATTAGTGAAGGCAGAAGGTCCTGAAAAAGCTTTAAAAGAATTTCAATCTATTAAATCCAATTTAAGAAGTCTAATTACTGAGAAAATGAGACATAAATATAATGCTGATGTAGAAAGGTTTGTTGATTGGTTCGTTGAGGACCTATTAGACTTTGTAAATTCTGATAATAAATATTACAGGGAATTAAAAAGCAGCAAACTCGTTTGCACTTATAGATCGAAAATCCTATATAAAAAAGGTTTGTTTTCTAAAACTGCTGACGATTTTTTAAAAAAAGCATATGATATTATGACTAAAAAATTAGAAGAAAAAATTAAGTCAGATGAAACACTTCGAAAAAAAGTAACAAATATTTTAATGAAAGTGCGCGATCTTGATGAGCTTGACCGTAAACTTAAAAATATATTAGATTGATAATTATAAATTTAAAAGCTGCACTAAATAGTGCGGCTTTTTTGCTCAGCAATTTTTTATTTACTAACAAATAGCTTTAAGTTAAAGTGATCTAAAGCTTTCTAAAGAGCAATGGGTTTTAAATAAAATCGAGGAGGAGTTATTTATGAACGATGAAAAACAAAGCGGAATTAAAAGTGAAACGATTTTAATTTGTATTGCGATTTTTATGTTTGCAGCTGTTATTGGGTATAATGCTTTTTATGCGCCAAATGCATCTGAAATCATTGAAATTTCTGGTAATGTTACGCGCGAAAAGCTATCCGGCTACAAAGTTGATTCCGACTCAAAAGATGAAAATAAATCTTTAGATTCTTTAATTAATTTAAATACTGCTTCTGAGTCCGAGCTTACTAAATTAGATGGCATAGGACCAGCAATGGCAAAAAGAATAGTTGAATATAGAGAAAGCTACGGTGGATTTTCTAGCATTGAGGAAATCAAAAATGTGAAAGGTATAGGTGAAAAACTATTTGAAAAAATTAAAACGAATATTTGTGTATAGCTTTACTTATGACGCAGAAAAATTTATTATATATTGAGAATATTTGTTTAATTTTATTTTTGTGGAGGTATTAAATTGAAAAGGTTTTTTTCCGCAGCGATATTGATTTTAGTTTGTTTTGTTTTTACGGGATGTAAAAAAGGGAAAAATGAAGACTTTAAAGTTGTAACTTCTTGTTATCCTATTTATATTATGACTATCAACCTCACAAAGGATATTCCAGGCGTTGAAACAGTTAATATGTCTGAAAGTAACACGGGTTGTTTGCATAATTTTCAGTTAAGATCTGAAGACCTTAAAAAAATAGAGAAATCTTCTGCTTTTATTATTAATGGTGCAGGTATGGAATCCTTTTTAGATAGGGTGAAAAGTGAACTGCCTGGAATCAGGTTAATAGATTCAAGCGAAGGGATAGAACTTATTAAAGATGATTGCTTATATGAAGAAAATGTCCATCAAGAGCATTGTCACCATGAGTTTAATCCTCATATATGGATGTCTGTTAGTGGCTGCATAAAGCAGGTAGAAAACATTAAAGCCGGTTTAGTAAAGTATGACCCATCTCATGCGCAAATGTATGAAAAGAATGCACAGGAATACATCTCAAAGCTAGAAAACTTAAAGCAAGAAATAAGCATGAAGCTAAAAGACGTAAAAAATAGAGATATCATAACTTTCCATGAAGCTTTTCCATATTTTGCAAAAGAATTTAATCTTAATATAGCAGGAGTTATCAATCACGAGCCAGGTGAAGAACCTCCTATTAGAGAAGTCAGAGAAATTATAGAGCTAATAAAGGAAAAGAATATAAAAAGTATTTTCGTAGAGCCTCAATATCCTCAAAGCACAGCATCAACTATTGCTAAAGAAACAGGCGCTAAAATTTATGTTCTTGATCCTGCAGTTACGGGAGACTTTTCAGAGAATTCATATGTAGATACTATGAAAAAGAATTTAGATGTGCTTTGTGAAGCATTAAAGTGAATTTAAGTAAAGGAAATTAATAAAAATGAAAGAATGTCATTGCAGTGTAAAAATTAGGAATTTAAGAGTTAAAAAAGGAAGTAACGTCATACTTGACAATGTTTCTCTTACTGCCAACCACGGAGAGACTCTTGCGCTCATAGGGAGAAACGGCGCTGGTAAAACCACTCTTCTTAAAGCTATACTTCGTGTTAGCGAATTTTGTGGTAGTATAGATTTTTTTGATTCCAAAGGAAATAAAATATCAAATCCTAAAATAGGGTACGTTCCCCAAAGACTTAGCTTTGATCGCAGTACTCCTCTAACTGTTATGGATTTATTTTGTGCAAATTCTTCGCGTTTAGCTGTATGGCTGGGCCACACAAAAAAGACGAGAAATAAAGCTATAGAGGTTTTAGAAAAAGTGGGCATGAATAAACACGTGGACAGTCCCTTGGGTCGGCTTTCTGGAGGGGAATTGCAAAGAGTACTTTTGGCCTTTGCGCTTGAGCCAAGGCCCGATATTTTGCTTTTAGATGAACCTGTATCAGCTGTTGATAGAAAGGGTATAAGTAAGTTTTATAGCATTATAAATTCCATGCGAGAGGATTATCATATGCCGGTTCTTCTAGTCTCACATGACCTTGGACACGTTGTTAAATATTCAACTTCTTACGCTCTTATTGATCATACAGTTGTAGAAACGGGAATTGCGCGTGATCTGGTTAATAGTAGAAAGGTACGCAAAACCTTTGGAATAGATGTGGATGGAGCTGAGGAAGTATGGAAATAATATATTCCATAATGGACTATATTTTACCCTTTTCGTGGGTAAATTTTACTTTTATGAAAAATGCATTTTTAGCGGTAATGCTTATAACGCCTCTTTTAGGACTTATTGGAACTATGGTAGTTAATAATAAAATGTCGTTTTTTTCGGACGCATTGGGCCATTGCGCTTTGACTGGAATTGCTTTGGGAGTGGTTATGGGTGTTCAAAATCCGTCGGTGGCTATGCTGGGATTTTCGATAATCTTTGCACTTAGTATTTCAGCTATAATGTATTCAGAAATTTCTTCTCCCGATACTGTAATAGGAGTCTTTTCATCAGCGGGAATTGCACTAGGCATTTTTATACTTTCTTTCGGAGGAAGTTTTTCAAAATATTCTTCTTACCTGGTAGGGGATATCCTCTCAATAACAAAAGACGAAGTTGTTATGTTACTATTTACTTTATTAGGAGTTTTAGTTATATGGATGCTAATTTTTAATGGTCTTTTACTTTCAGGCTTGAATACTGATATGGCTATTAGTAAACAAATTAACGTAAAATTTTATAAAGGAATTTTTGTAATTTTAATTGCAGTAATAGTGACGGTATCGCTAAAATGGATAGGTATGCTTATGATAAACTCTCTTTTAGTTTTACCGGCGGCTTCGGCAAAAAATATAGTTAAGAGTATGAGGATGTATCATGTTATGTCGGTAATTTTTTCGTTTATTTCTGGAATATCAGGACTTTTAATTTCATATTATATCGGGACTTCAGCAGGTTCTACTATTGTTTTAGTATCAGCAGGAATATTTTTTGCAACTTTTTTTATAAATCGGTTTTATAATATAAGTTAATAATAATCTGCTAGAAATGAGATAATACATATGAATTTATTTAAGTTAATTTCCAACTGCGTCAGGTATAGCGACAAAGTTTTATGGATAATAATTATTTTAATTTCAACTTACAGTTTATTTCTTGTAAAGAGCATCTCTCGCGAGACTTTTAATTATTTTACTGTTCAGTTTTTATCTGTTTTAATGGGATTTATAGGTGCGTTTTTTTTGCAGGCTCTTGACTATAAAGTCTTAGCTTCATGGTGGAAATGGATAGCCGCTATAGGTGTTTTTTTAATCCTGTGTACTTTATTCGTTGGAGTCAAGGTGGAAGGCTCAATGGGTATAAATGCAAGAGCATGGATAAAACTTCCCGGTGGGATTACTTTTCAGCCGTCGGAGCTAGTTAAGATAGGATTTATAGTTACGTTTGCGCACCATCTTTCTGAGCTAAAAAAAATCGATGGATTTAAAGATTTAAAAAAAATAACCCTTCTTGGTTTACATGCGCTTGTGCCGGTAGTACTGACTCATTTTCAAGGTGACGATGGAGCTGCAATAATATTTTTATGTATAGCACTAATGATGGCGTTTATGGCTGAAGTTCCACTTAGGTATTTTATAGCAATGTTAGTATTAGCTGTAATAAGCGCACCGATGATGTGGAATTTTGTTCTTGCCGATTACCAAAAAAGGAGGATATTAACTCAGCTTAATCCCGAAGCAGACCCACTTAACATGGGTTATCAACAAATACAAGGTAAGCTTTCGATAGGTTCTGGTGGAATTTTTGGTTACGGACTTTTTCAAGGTCCACGGGTGGCAAATGGAGTGGTGCCTGTTCAAGAGAGCGACTTTATATTTGCTGCCGTTGGAGAAGAGCTAGGATTTATAGGGTGTATTCTTCTGCTTGGACTTATTCTTGCGTTTATATGTAGAATAGGATTTATAGCTTGTCATTCTGGCGAGAGCATGGGTATGCTAATTTGTTTTGGGTTTATCGGCCTTATTGTTTCGCAATCTATATTTAACTTAGGAATGTGTTTAAGTCTTTTACCGGTAATGGGGGTAACGCTTCCGTTTTTCAGTGTAGGTGGGTCATCGGCGGCGTGTTTATACTTGGGTGTAGGGATAGTTCAAAGTGTATATTTAAATCGAGATGAAACGAGAAAATTTCTTAATACTCAAGAGGGTAAAAAATGATGAAAAATGCGAGTGTATTATTTGGATCACCTAATAAGCAGGGATATACTTCAAAGCTGTTGAAGTATTTCCTTAAATTTTTGCCTAATTACTCCGTGCATATAGTAGATGCGTATAAACAAAATGTAAATCCCTGTATAGCGTGCAAGTACTGCCTAAAGAATTACGCTTGCATTTTTAAAGATATGGAATCGGTAAATTGTCACTTAATTTCAAGCGATCTGCTCATTATTGCCTCTCCTATATATAATGCTTCTTTTCCGGCACCTCTTAAAGCTATATTTGATCGCTTACAAAGATTTTATTTTGCGAGAAATTATCCTCAAGTTTATTCATTTAAAAAAAAATCAGTTGTGATTTTGCTTACCCAAGGCTCAGAAAAAATAGATTACTGGCCAGTTATTTATGCTCAAATTTCACCGATTTTAAAAGTTTTAAATGCGCAGATGTATGAAAAGTTTATCTTAATGGGCACTGACAGCAAAAATTTAGATATTGACAAATTTTATATAAAAAGTAAAAATAAAATAGAAACTATTGTAAGCAATTTAAACAGTAATATTTGATATAAGAGTTGTTTAAGGGGGCAAAGAGTTATGTTAAACGTATGTATGAACTGTATGGAAGAGCTAAAGGACGGAGTGTGTCCTAACTGCGGTGAAAACGTAGAAACTAATCAACCGAAACCATTTATATCCACAAAAACTTTAATAGGTCAGCGATATATTATTGGTAAAGGCTTAAAGAAGGATGCCGAAGGATTAAGTTATATTGGGTACGATTTTATAAAAAGGCAAAAAGTATACGTGAGGGAATTTTTCCCCCAGGAATTTTGTGTTCGAGATGAAAAAGGTTGTTTAAAACCCAGTGGTGCAGTTAATGCTGAAGTAAATATAAAAATTCTTTATGATGATTTTCTTAAATATTTTAGATGTATTGCTAGGCTGCGGCAGCTTCCTGCTTTAGCAGCAGTTTACGATATTTTAGAACAAAATAGCAGTATATACGTTATTATAGAATGGATAGAAGGAATGTTTTTAGATGAATATTTAAGTCAAAAAGGAGGAGCATTGCAATGGAAAGAAGCAAGAGTACTTTTTATGCCTCTTCTTTCTTCTTTAAGTAAAATGGCTTCGGCTAAGATTTATCATTTAGGAATAACCCCAGGAAATATGATTGTAACTAAAGAAAATAAAATAAAACTTACTGGATTTACAACAAAAAATTCTAAAACTACAGGTTCACTGCTTACAAGTGAATTAAACGAAGGATGTTCAGCACTTGAACAGTATATTGCAAACGCAGAAATTTCTGAATGCACAGATGTTTATGGATATGCGGCGTCTTTATTTTTTACTTTGATAGGTGAATATGTACCGTGTGCTTTGGAGCGTAAAAAGAAAGATAAGCTTCTCGTGCCGTCAAATATTCTTAAGGAATTACCTGAAAACGTAGTAGCTGCACTTGCTAACGCCTTAAGGGTTTACCCTAACAGTAGAACTCTCTCGTTTGAAACGTTGAGAATAGAGCTTTCTAATTCTCCTGTGCTAAAGGTCAAGGACATTTATAATAATCAAAATAAATTTACGTGTAAAATTCCGGCTAATAAGAGCTATCCTGACGATAAACGCTGGGGAATTATTTCTTTTGTGACTGCACTTTTACTTCTAATAACATGCTTTGGAATCTACTGGTTTTGGATTAAAGAAAAAAATTCGTCTTTAGATAATACTCTTGAAGAATCTTTAAATTCTCCCGTTTTACTTTCAAATGAAGTTCCAGAAGAAACCGAGGCAAGTAAAGTGGAGACTCCTCAACTTGTAGGTAAGACTGTTAATGCTGCACAAAACGGCTCGACTTCTGAAAATCCATATAGCGTGGTAGTTCTTTCAGAAGAATTTCATGATTCTATCGAAGAGGGCTGTATTATTTCCCAAACCCCGGCTTATGGCGAAGAGATGTATATAGGGTCTACGATAGCGGTTAATGTAAGTAAAGGTCCAGAAAAAAGAGCTTTACCAAGTATAATAGGGAAGTCTCTTGCGGAAGCATCTTTAATTTTAACTGAAGCTAAATTTAAGCCCAGTCAAGTTGGAGAAAGTAGCAGTAAATTCCCATCAGGGACGGTCATTAGATATCAAAGTTACCAAGCTGGAGATTTAGTAAGCTATGGGTCAGAAATAGTTATAGTAGTAAGTAAGGGGTAAAAAATATATTTTGGATTTTTTTAGGTCTTGAATCTAATATATAGTTGAGCTTGAATTCTGTGGAAGTTATTATGCAGAATGTGGATATATATTTTTTCTCTTGACACACGCTATATACAGTGCTAAAATACCACCTGTTCCACTAAATATGTGGTTGCAGGTGCGCTGCACATTAGCTTAAAAATATTTAATTAAATAAATTCAAACTGGAGGAGATGGAGTTATCCTAGACTTTAGGGAGATTTAAATTTTGTTTCATACCCCAAGGTTATAAGTAATCTGTTGAGGGTGCTGAACTATTTTTTTTGCTTGATTTTTTGCAAAGGAGTCTTAATTAATGGAAGATGTTATACTTTACAGCAATGGATGTCCGAAATGTAGAGTAATAAAAAAGAAACTTGAAGAAAAAGCAGTAAGTTTTATAGAAACCAGTGACGAACAAAAGCTTGTATCGCTTGGGTATCAAACTTTTCCAATTTTGCAAGTAAATGAAACTATCATGGATTTTAAAGATGCAAATGATTGGATAAATAATAGGGGGAAATCTAATGCAAATTAATTTAAAACTTTTCGAGCTATTTTCTAATCAATTAAAAAATTTGAGAGAAAAGTATGGCGAAAAATTTTCGCTCATGAATGGCTTTGATAATTCCAATTTGAATTTTACAGATTTTATAGATAATTTTGTTAAGTCTAGCAGTGTAGCTGATACTACTATAGATGCTAATGCTAATAGTACTACTTTGGATATTCGCACTCTTCTTTCAGATATGGTAAAGCCTCATAATAAGCTTTTATCTTATAATAAAATATTTAAGGAACTAACAAAAAAATATGGTGAAGATTTAGCTTGTAAGTGGCTAGAAGGAGAATGGAATGGAGAATTTTATTTACATAATTCCTCTACAGCATCCTTTTTGCCTTACTGCTATGCTTATGATTTAGACAAGGTTGTTGAGAAAGGTCTTTACTTTATAAACAAGTTTAAAACCGCTCCTTGCCAGCACTTAACTACTTTTAACGATCATGTTTTGGAGTTTATAAGCTGGACAGCTAATAGAAGTAGTGGAGCAGTGGGACTGCCGAGTTATCTACTTTACTCTTACTATTTTTGGTATAATGACGTGAAAAATGGTTTTTACCTTAAAGACCCTGAGTACTATCGCAGACAGTGCTTTCAAAAATTTGTATATGACCTTAATCAGCCTTACCTCAGAGTGACTGAGTGCGCATTTTCGAATATCACAGTAATGGATAGAAATTATTTAATAGAACTTTTTGGAGGAAGAGAGTTCCCTAATGGAGAATACGTTATTGACCACATCGAAGGAATAATAGAGCATCAAAAGGTGTTTATGGAAGTTGTTTCTCAGACGCGCGAAGAAACTATGATGACTTTTCCAGTTCTTACTTATTCACTTTTATTTCAAGACGGTAAATTTGTTGACGAAGAATTTGCTCGGTGGTGCAACAAGCATAACACTAAGTGGTACGATAGCAATTTCTATGTTGGTAATGACGTTACTAGTCTTTCAAACTGCTGCAGACTTATTTCCAATACTTCTAAGCTTGACGCATTTATAAATTCAGTTGGGGGGACCTCGCTTTCAATTGGCAGTGTTCAAGTAAATACCATTAATCTAAGACGTATTGCAATAGAAGCGAATGGAAGCAAAGAGCGCTTTATTGAAATCTTGAAGTATAGATTAGATATTTGCATTAAAGTTCTAGATGTTGTGCGGGATGTAATAAAGCAAAATATTGAAAGGGGGCTTTTGCCTAATTATACATCAGGATTAATTGAGCTTGAAAAGCAGTATAATACTATTGGAATAACTGCGATGTATGAAGCACTTTACGAATTTGGTTTGATTGGCACAGATGAGTTCGAAAATAAGTTTTATACTGAGGAAGCGCTCGATTTTGCAACTAAGATACTTGGAGTTATAAATCAACAAAAGGATTCATATGAGTTTGACTACAGTATAAACGTGGAAGCTGTACCGGCAGAAAGAGCCAACGTCGTGCTAAGTAGTAAGGATAGTATTTTATATCCGGATAAAGATCAGTACTTTATATATTCTAACCAGTGGATTCCTCTAATGGAGAAATGTACTTTAAATGAAAAAATAAAGCTTGGGGCGAAGCTCGACAGAGAATGCGGCGGCGGACAAATCTCACATATAAATCTTGCAGGTAGATTTGCAAGTGAAGAGCAAGCATGGGAACTTTTAAATCATGTTGCGAAAGCGGGAGTAATTTACTTTGCATATAATTGCAAGATATCTGTTTGTAAAGATGAACATGCATTTTTTTCAAAAAAATGTCCTAAGTGCGGTAAAGAGCCTGTAGACACTTATTCAAGAGTAGTAGGATTTTTAGTTCCTGTTTCGGCGTATAGCAGAGAACGTAAGCAAGAGTTTGAAAAAAGAAAGTGGTTTAGCTTAAATGAATAACGCTAAAATTTTAGGAGACCAGCGTATACGCCTTAAGGATATAGTGGATGAAAACTTTCAGGATTACAAAAAACCTTCTATGTTTATTTCGGCTATATCATGTGACTTTAAGTGCCTTCGTGAACTTAGTATGGACATAAAAATATGTCAGAACATGCAGGTATGCAATTTACCAAACAAATGCTTAGAGATAAAAAATATTTACAAAAGATATATTTCTAATCCTCTTACGCAGGCTATAATCATCGGTGGACTTGAACCCATGCTGCAATTTAAAGAAATTTTTAATTTAATTAAGTATTTTAGAGGCTCTGGCTGCTCTGATGATTTTGTGATTTATACAGGATATTATCCGAGTGAAATAAAAAAAGAAATTGAAGCTTTTAAGGAATTAGATAACATTATAATTAAATACGGAAGATTTATTCCCAATTCAACATTAAAATATGATAGAATT
This sequence comes from uncultured Clostridia bacterium, assembly GCA_946566955.1. Classification (GTDB taxonomy): domain Bacteria; phylum Bacillota; class Clostridia; order Oscillospirales; family Acutalibacteraceae; genus UMGS1491. The sequence continues at coordinate 55,842 of CAMNXD010000005.1, read as the reverse complement.
TTAGGAGTGAGTCTTAGTTCAGAAAATCAGTATGCAGAAAAAGTCAGCTGATTTTTCTGCATTTTTACGGAAGGGATATGTTTTTATGGTTAGTATGGACGCTATTACTACTCTTTGCAAAAGCAGAGGATTTATATTTCCGGGGTCCGATATTTATGGCGGACTTTCAAATACTTGGGATTATGGTCCCTTAGGGGTAGAGCTTAAAAATAATATTAAAAAAGCTTGGATAAAAAAGTTTGTGCAAGAAAGTGATTATAATGTTTTGCTCGATTCAGCAATACTTATGAATCCAAGAGTTTGGGAAGCTTCGGGACATATTGGCGGATTTTCTGATCCCCTTATGGACTGCAAATCTTGCAAAATGAGATTTCGTGCTGATAAGCTTATAGAAGACAGCGGAGCAGCTGCTAGTGGACTGAGTTTTAAGCAAATGGAAGAGTATATATCAAAAAATAATATAGCTTGTCCGAGCTGCGGAAAGCGGGACTTTACAGGCATTAGAAAATTTAATCTTATGTTTAAAACTTTTCAAGGAGTTACAGAGGAAAGTAAAAACGAAATATTTTTACGTCCTGAAACAGCACAAGGGATATTTGTAAATTTTGCCAGTGTACAACGTAGCATGAGAAAAAAGCTTCCTTTTGGAATAGCTCAGATTGGAAAGTCATTTAGAAATGAAATAACTCCAGGCAACTTTACTTTCCGCACTAGAGAATTCGAACAAATGGAGCTGGAATTTTTTTGTAATCCTGGGTCGGATATAGAGTGGTTTAATTTTTGGAAGGAATTTTCTAAAAAATGGCTTTTGGACTTAGGAATCAAGAGGGAAAATATAAGAATTAGAGATCACTCACCCGAAGAACTTTGCCATTACTCTTCGGCAACTTCTGATATAGAATATATGTTCCCGTTTGGATGGGGTGAACTTTGGGGTATTGCAGATAGGACAGATTTTGATTTAAAACAGCATCAAAGTTATTCTGGTAAAAATTTAGAATATTTCGACGCTGAAAGTGGAAAAAGATTTATTCCATACGTCATTGAGCCTTCTCTGGGAGCAGATAGAGCAGCACTGGCTTTTCTTTGTAGCGCATATACTGAAGAGCAGTTAAACGAAGGTGATAAAAGAGTAGTTCTTAAGTTTCATCCTGCTTTAGCACCTTACAAGGCTTGCGTATTGCCTCTTTCAAAAAAGCTAGAGAAAGAAGCTAAAGATATTAAAGCCAAGCTTTCTAAATATTTCATGGTAGACTTTGATTCCTCAGGTTCAATTGGAAAAAGATATCGTCGTCAAGATGAAATAGGAACACCTTTTTGCATAACTTACGATTTTGAGAGTCAAAATGATAATTGTGTTACTGTACGTGAAAGAGATAGTATGAATCAAGAGAGAGTAAGCATCGAAGCTTTAAGAGAATATATTCAAAGTAGAATAGAATTTTAAAGGTGGTGAACCGAGAAAAGACTTGTAAGTGCAAGACTTTTCAAAGCTTTATGAAAAAACCTATTTATATGGATAATGCAGCTACAACTTCATTAAGCCCTAGCGTACTTGGTGTTATGATGAATTTTTTTAAAGAAGAGTTCGGAAATCCTTCGAGTATCTATGGACTAGGGAGGAAAGCTAAAGCTAAAGTAGAAGAAGCTAGAGAAAAAGTTGCGGCATTAATAGGAGCTAATGCTAAAGAAGTATTTTTTACTTCTGGTGGAACTGAATCAGATAACTGGGCGATTAGAGGAATTATGAAGGCGGGATTTAAAAAAGGGAAAAACCATATTATAACCTCTAAAATTGAGCATCATGCAGTACTTCACACCGTAAATGAGCTTTCTAAAGAAGGATATGAAGTAACTTATTTAGATGTTGATGAAAAAGGATTTGTAAATCTTGAGGATGTAAAAAACGCTATAAAGAGTAATACTGCGCTTGTGAGTATAATTTATGCCAACAATGAAATTGGAACTATTCAACCCATTGAGCAAATAGGGAAAATATGCCATGAAAAAGGAGTTATATTTCACACTGATGCAGTTCAAGCGGTGGGACATTTAAAAATAGACGTTAAAAGAGAATTTATTGATTTACTTTCTTTTTCTGCTCATAAATTCAGAGGGCCCAAAGGTGTAGGAGCTTTATACGTCAGGAAGGGAATTAAACTTTCTAATTTAATGCAAGGGGGCGGGCAGGAATCCAGTAAACGACCTAGCACAGAAAATGTTCCAGGAATAGTGGGGCTTGCCAAGGCGGTTGAAGAATCTTTGGAGAATCTAGAAGAAAGGAAACTACTAATAGAAAATAAGCGTGATCGGCTTATATCAGGACTTTTAAAAATTGAGCGGTCACGTTTAAATGGAGATGATAAAAATAGACTTCCTGGGAATGTAAATGTATGCTTTGAAGGTATAGAAGGAGAATCACTTTTACTTTTGCTTGATTCAGCGGGAATATGTGCTTCTTCTGGTTCAGCTTGTACTTCGGGTTCGCTAGATCCGAGTCATGTTTTGCTTGCAATAGGACTTCCTCATGAAATTGCTCATGGCTCGCTTAGACTTTCAATTAGCGATTTAAATACTGATGAAGAAATTGAGTATACTATAGAAGAAGTCATGAAAGCTGTTAAGAGATTACGGGAAATGTCTCCGCTATGGGAGAAGATAATAAAAGGTAAATAAATGTGATATTGGAGTGAAAATATGAATTATAGTGAAAAGGTTATGGATCATTTTGCAAATCCGCGGAATGTTGGAGAGCTTGCCGATGCAAATGGAGTAGGAGAGGTTGGGAATCCTAAATGCGGGGACATAATGAAAATGTATTTGAAAATAGAGGAGGGAATAATAAAAGAGGTAAAATTTAAAACGTTTGGATGCGGAGCCGCTATAGCAACAAGTTCTATGGCCACAGAGCTTATTAAAGGCAAATCTATAGAAGATGCTTTAAAAGTGAGTAATAAAGCGGTCATGGAGGCGCTAGATGGGCTTCCTCCTGTTAAGGTTCATTGCTCTGTTTTAGCAGAGCAAGCTATAAAGGCAGCCATCTCGGATTATTATTTAAAAAACGGAATTGACCCCATACCTATTGTTGGACGTATAGAAGGGTGCAGTGGAGAAAACGCGGCTTGCTATAAAGAATTAAATTAATTAAATTTTATGTTTAAACTCAATGTTATTTATAAAACATTGGGTTTGTTTTTATATACTATTGACTATAAATAAAAATGTGATATAATATAACTTGTAAATTTATAAATAATTATGAGGTGAGAATAATGAATAACGAATTAAAACAAAAAAGAGAAAAATTCTTGAGCAATGTGAAAAAAATAGATAACCAATCATCATTAATTGACGAAAACAAAATCTCTTTAAAGCAAGCCAAAATATGGCTTGGGGAGTTAATAAAGTGTCTTAAAGAAGGTGCTAGAGAGGCAACTTTAAGCTTAGATATACACAGTAAGATAGCGAGCGAAAGAATTATACAAAAGCTTATAAATCATGCTAAAAGCGCGAAAGACAATTCTGAAACTATTGAAGATATGAATAAAAACTTGAAACCATTAATTAAAAAGCTGGAAGATACTTCAAAAAGGCGCTTTCTTACGCTTAGCCCTGAGGTTTAAAATGACAAGAATATTAAAACCTTTTTTAAGGCCTTAGCTAAAAAGATAAAAAACGAAATTGGATTGCGTCTTTTAAATAAAAAGAATGAAGTAATCAAATATAATAAAAATAAAGCAACAGAAATTTCCAATACAGTGTCCGATATTATAAATGTTAAAAAAGAAAACATAAAATCCTATTTGAACAATTTTATAAGATCTGTAAATGTTGAAGGCAGCTCGTTCCCACTAAAGTCGGAAAATAAGCTCGAGGAAATTGAAAATCTGAAGCATTTGTCAGGCGAAGTTAAGAAAAATCTTAAATCTTGGGAAGAAAACTTAGAGTTATGTAAAAAGGAGCTTTCTGAGGAAGGGGCATGTGAAGTACTTTTTAATCTTACTCATGCACTTAAAAACATTTCGAAAAAGGAATTCTCAGATAGTTGTAAATTATTAATTTCTGATTTGAAAGCATTAGAAAGAAGACTAGAAAAAGGTTTGGCAAAGATAAAGTTGGAGAATAAAAAGTAATGGCAGCAAATAATATTTACTTTAAATGCTGAATTTAAGCAGTTGGTGTAAGAAAGAATTAAATATCAAAAATAAATTTAAAAAAGGAGGGCTATTTATGCCACTTTTAAAAGAAGTCAGAGATGTAAAAACAAAAATTTTATCAACGAAGAATAAAAAAGAATTTTATGAAAAAATTGAGGATATCGATTTTAATGATATAGATGTAAAAAAAAATAGCTTAAAAGGATTAAAAGAAAAATTGGAGAACTTAAGTAATACTTTCAATGAATGCTTGGAAATTATGGATTCATACGATGAATTTGCTTCATATGAACATCTAAAAAACCTTTCTGCTTTTATTGAAAGATTTTGTAAAGAGAAAAACGCTAAAATCTTTTTGCAAATGTGCTCTAAGTGTGTTGGTCATTTAAGGTTTATGTCTGAGCTCAAATTTAAAAAAATTCAAGAAATAAATAATCCCATGAACCATAAACCAACTTTAAAAAAATTTAAAAGTCTAGCAGGCGAACTTGCAGAAACTACTAGTGATTTTATGAGTCATGGAAATGAAATGATGCGGAAATCTAATGAAGAAGTTTTAATTATAGAAAATTCAATTAGAAGTTTTATTAATTCTAAAGGAGAAAGTATTGGAGATTTATGGAGCTCACTTCTTGATCCCGATCCCAAAAATAAAAACTATATATTTTTAGCGCTATGGAGCCTTCCTGAATACAAATGGTGCGAAATTAAGAAAAAAATTGATAAAAATAAGATTAAAGTAAAATCCGTGAAATTTGACGAAAAAAACAAGAAATTGCTTTCGAAGGCGGCTAGAATTATAAAAAGAGAAATTGTAGGAATAAATTTTAGTATGAAAAATAAACTTTCGGCCGCTTTAAATAGTTTAATAAGGTTCTGCTCAAAATAATAATCAAGGAGATGGGCTGAAGTGAAAAATCGATATATAGATAAAAGAGAAGCATTTTATAATGAGATTAGAAATTTACAAATTGAAAAATTTACCTGTTGTGAAATAGAATTGAAAATTAAATTTGAAGATATTAGAAAGCAGTTTCAACAAATTAAAGAAACTATTGAGAAAGCTCAAGATGCTGCTTTAACTAAAATGAGAGAAAAATATAAATCGGAAGGTAAAGCGAAAGAGAAACTTAAAAAAGAAAAAAGTTATAGCAAATTGGAGAAGATAAAAAGATTATGTGGAAAAATTCAAAATGCTCCAAACGGTTTTACTGATAAGCGAGCAAATTATGCGGCGGCTGTTTTGTGGGAAATTAAGGACCTAAGTAAAAGATTTGGTACATCCTTTATAGGTGACACCTTAGATGATTCTAGAATTAGAAAAAAATTCCAATACATTTTTGATTGTCTTCTTAAATTTACATCGCAAATTGTTGGTGAAAAATATAATAGAATAGAGAATACTAAAACTTGTACGAAGAAGTTTAATAATTTTTTTAAAACTTATAATGAAGAAATAAAACAAATTCCATGGCCTTTAAAGCTTGTTAAAGAATTTTTGGAAATTTTTAGTAGTTGTAAAGGAAAATTACCTTGGAAAGATAGCTGTTTTATGGGAAAGATTAATTACGAATTTGCACAAAATCAATATTTAAACGCTTCGTTTAATTTGGCAATTAGCACACAGAAGCAAATATCAGACGATGTTGCTAATACGTCGTATTTGAAATATGGCCTTACACGATTCGTTAAAACAATTATTCCAATAATAGATGAATTTGATTTCGACCATAGAAGTACAGTGAGGCGTCATTTAGAAGAATTAAAGGAAGTTTTAAGTAGTTAAAGAATATTGGCTAAAGAGGGAGATTCAGTATCTTTAAGATTTTGAATTTTTACTAGTGAACTAGTAATTTGGGTCCAGAAATTAACGTTTTCTTCATCGGGGTGCTCTAAAGATGACTTTACAAGAGCTATGGCTTCTTCGATTTCTTCAAGCATTTCGTGGTGTAGAACCATAGAAAGTATATCATGATTTTGGCTCCAGAAATTACTAAGTTCATTAGTTTGACCTAGGGCAGCACGGTACTGTTGGTTACTTACGGAAGTTTGAATGCTTTCAATGTACTTTTCTGCTTTGGTAGCAACGCTATCGACGTAAAACATGCATAGCAAACATATCGTCACAGATAAAACAGCTATGAAGGAGGTTATGATAAGTTTTTTCATAAATTTATTTCTCCTTTCTTATAATATTGAATTCTTTTGATTTATTAGCCGTCATAATAAATATATCTTTAATATTTATGTTTTGACCTTCGATAACGCCTAAAAGCCACTGTCTGTTAAGACCGCAGATAGACAAAGAAAAGTCTGAAATATTTCCATCGCTTACAACAACCGTATCAACTTTAGCCTTTGGTACTGTAAGTCCGAGGGTGGAAGAATCTGGTGGTTGTTTTTCGGATTTTTTTAGTACGCTAAGTTGACCATTGGTTTCCATAATAGCAAACCAGACATCGTCGAGAGAAAAAACATCTAATTGACGGAGCTGCTCGAATAAATCTTCAGCACTCAAGCGTAAATATTTAAGAGCGTCTTGCTGAACCTTGCCTTCGTCTATTACAACGACGGGTTTTCCGCATATTAATTTTCGTATACTAAGACTTTTAAGCATTAAAAATGAAATAAATATTTCGCAGCATATTAAAACTCCAATAGGTACTACTCCTGTTAAGAGAGGTTGCTCTGTGTTTTGCATGGGGATAGCGGCAATGTTGGAAATTAAAATGGTTATTACAAGCTCAGATGTTTGAAGATCACTGATTTGACGTTTACCCATAAGCTTGATTGCAAAAATAACAATGATATATAGTATAATAGTACGAAGAAGTGATACAGCCACTTACAAAACCACCTTTGAAATTTATTTTGTATAAACTTAGTATTATTTTTGACATAAACTTTTTGGAATATTCAGTGCAGTTGAAAATAAAGTGAGCTTTAGATATAATCTAATTTATAAATTAAGATTTTTTTAAGTAAGAAATCATTTAATTGATTTAGGATGTGATTAGTTATTTTAACGCCGTGGGAAAAGCTTCCAACAAAGATAAAAAATCCTTCTGTTAAGCCGTATTATGAGCTACTTAAAACTCGGGGGGGTGTGTTAGCTGCCAAAAGGTTGCTAGATATAATTCTCTCTTTGGTTTTGATAATACTATTTATGCCTTTAATGATATTTATATATATAGTAGTAATTGCGGACTCTCCAGGAGGAGCTATCTTTAAGCAAAAAAGAGTTACTAAAGATGAAAAAGTATTTGAAATTTTAAAGTTCAGGACAATGATTAAAAATGCCGAAAAAAAAGGCTCTAGCGTAACACTTGAAAATGACCCGCGTATAACACGGTCAGGAAGATGGCTTAGAAAATTTCGTCTTGATGAAGTGCCTCAGCTTTTTAATATTTTAAAAGGAGAACTTTCGTTCGTTGGGGTTCGTCCGGAATCTTTAAAGTACGTTCAGCAGTACACACCAGAAATGTATGCAACGCTTCTTTTGCCCGCGGGAGTCACTTCTCTTACAAGTATTCTTTATAAAAACGAATCGGAACTGCTTAAAAATTCAAATAATCCTGATGAGGTTTATATTAAAAGTATTTTGCCGGAAAAAATGAAATATAATCTTGAATATATAGAAAAATTTGGCTTTTGGTACGATTTGAAAATAATATTTAAAACTGTAATAGCAGTAATAAAAAAATAAGGGGTTTTTAAGATGAGTTATGATATAAAGTTTTCTCCTCCACACATTACTGAAGAAGATATAAAAGCTGTTGATGAAGCTCTTAGGTCCGGTTGGATTACTACGGGCCCTAAAACTAAGCTTTTTGAAAAAGAAATTGCCAAGTTCTGCGGTACTTCTCGAGCAGCTGCTTTAAACTCAGCTACTGCAGCACTTGAATTGACTTTGAGGCTTTTAGGAATTGGGCCAGGAGATGAGGTTATAACAAGTGCCTACACTTATTCTGCCTCTTGCAGCGTGATATGCCATGTGGGAGCAACTCCTGTTCTCGTGGACACGTCCCCGGGTTCTTTCGAGATGGATTACGAAAAAATGAGTGATGCTATAAATAGTCGCACTAAAGCAATAATACCCGTCGATATAGGTGGAATAATGTGTGATTATAGCAAAGTTTTTGAAATTGTTAAGAAGAAAAAATCACTTTTTAAGCCCAATGGAAATTTGCAAGAAGCTTTAGGGAGAGTGGCAGTTATAGCGGATGCGGCTCATTCTTTTGGAGCTAAAAGAAATGAAATTCGATCTGGAAATGCGGCCGATTTTACTTGTTTTTCGTTTCATGCAATTAAAAACTTAACTACGGCTGAAGGAGGAGCCGTCACTTGGAGAAATCTTGAATCCATGAACAATGATGAAATTTATAAAAGCTATATGCTGCTTTCACTTCATGGCCAAAATAAAGATGCCCTTGCTAAAGCTCAGTTAGGAGCTTGGGAATACGATATAATTTGGCCAGGATATAAATGCAACATGACAGACATAATGGCCGCTCTTGGGCTTTCTCAACTGGAAAGATATGAAAGCATTTTAGAGCGAAGAAAAGAAATAGTTTTAATGTACGATAAAGGGTTAAGAGGGCCAAGTTTTTGGAAGGCAAATCATTTATCTAATGTTGGCATTTCAAGCTGCCATTTATATATGGTGAGACTGCTTGGAAAAAGCGAAGACGAAAGAAATAGATGTATAACTCAGATGGCAAGAGCAGGCATTGCCACTAATGTCCACTACAAGCCTTTACCGCTTCTTACGGCTTATAGAAATTTAGGCTTTAAAATAAATGATTTTCCTCAGGCATATGCGATGTACCAGAATGAAATTTCTCTTCCTTTGCATACTCAGCTTAAAGATGAAGAAGTCAAGTATATTATAAAAACAATAAAAAAATACGTTTAATTTAAACGGTAAGTTTTTAAAAGGGGAGGTGAAAAAGTGCTGACGGGGCGCATCAAGACAATAGGTAAAATTCCTTTAGATGCAAGTTTATTTAGGAAAGCTTATATCATACTAATATCATGTGAAATGCTAGCTTTTGTTTACGTAGTAGCGCTCATTCTTAAGTCATTAGTTTTGATATGGGGAAGCTTTATACTAGTCCATAATTTTTTTATAGAGGGCTTGGCATTTAAAATTAAGCATAAATATCTTTTATGGTCTTTTTTGATTTTAATGATTATTACTTCTATTGTTCATATGTCCATATGGTTTGTACCTAATTTAGTTATCACATATTATACTGCGGTTTGTTTCTTTATTTTCTATGGGATGTATATGCAGCAGGATTTAGAGTCGATAGAAAAAGAAATGATATTTATCTTAAAATTTTTCGTAAATTTTGGACTTATTTTCGGTTCTCTTTCTCTTTTAATACTTTTTTCACGGCAAAAAATTGAATTATTTGGATACTACCTCGGAATTTTTCGAAATCGTTTAATAGGAGTTTACACTAACTCGAATATTTTGGCCTTTTCAATGATAGAAGCGATAGTTGCATGTGATATTCTTTCTGACTCATATATTATAAAAAAATTTAAAATTCAAAAAGTAAATAAATTAAAACTCGGAATTTGTGCGTTAGTAAGTTGTGTGTGTTTATTTTTATCGGATTCAAATGCATCGTTTGTATTTTTAATGATATATGCAACTATTAGAGTGTTTTGTAATTTATTCTTTAAACATTATTTTCAATATCCGGTGAAATTTTTCAAAAGCATACTTATTACTTTTGGATTTTGTTTAGTGATTATGTCTATGTCTTTTGCACTTAGAGATGCCTGCCAAAATTTTATGAGTATAGTGCTTACGGACGTTTATAAGCATGAAGATATAATGGAGCATAAACTTGAAAGTTTCAGTGCTCCTGTAAGTATAATTGAAAAGAACGTTACCATTCCAAAAGAGGAATCATCTGGCGGTGAGGAAAAAGGATATCTTGCTGACTTTCACGTTGGACGTCAGCATTATGAAGTGAGTAGTGGCAGGATAACTCTTTTTAAGCAGGGCGTTGAAATTTTTAAGCATAATCCATGGATAGGAATAGGAAGAGCCAATTTAGGCATTTACGCTCGTAAATATCTTAAAGGAGGGTTAATTCATCCCGATTTACATAATGGTTATTTAACTATTTTAGTTTCTTGTGGTATAATAGGATTTCTAATTTTTGCGATATTTTCTTTTTTAGTCACTCTAGAGATATGTAAGCATTTGTTAATATGTGTTGAATACGATTATTTTGGTGTGTTTTGCAAGCTTTTTTCGGTGCTTGTTGCTTACTGTGGATATTGTTTGTTTGAGAAAGCTATCCTTTTTGATATGACATTTATGGTAGGATTTTTCTGGTCCATGCTCGGTTACGCTATGACTTATGTTTTTCACATGAATGAAAACAAAAATTAGTTTAGACCGGGGATTAAAAATAAAAAACCTTATGGAGGTTTAAGGATTATGGTTAAAAGTATAGGATGTCATTTATCTTCAGCTCGAGGGTTTACTGCTATGGCGCAAGCAGCCCTTCAGATTGGTGCTAATACCTTTCAATATTTCTCGAGAAATCCTAGAGGAGGAAAAGCTCGCGAGTTTATAGAATCGGACTTAAAAGAATTTTTAAAAATTTTAGAAGAAAATAAATTTAGTCATATAGTATCTCATGCTCCATATACAATGAATTTATGCTCTTCGAATGAACATATAAGAGACTATTCTCAATCTATTTTTGCTGAAGATATCCAAAGATTAGAAAATGTACCCGGAAGCTACTATAATTTTCATCCAGGCAGTCATACCGGTCAAGGAATAGATAAGGGTATAATACAAATAACTGATGCTTTAAATAACACTCTTCGCTCAGATCAAACTACAACGGTCCTTCTTGAAACGATGACAGGAAAGGGCAGTGAAGTTGGTGGAAAAATAGAAGATTTAGCTAGAATTATTAAAGGCGTTGAGCTTAAAGAAAAGTTAGGAGTATGCATTGATACGTGCCATATATTCGACGCAGGATATGATATAGTAAATAACCTAGAAGGAGTTTTAGAGGAGATTGATAAGAAAATAGGTATTTCAAAAGTAAAAGCGGTGCATTTAAACGATAGTAAAAATGCTTTAGGAAGTAAAAAAGACAGGCATGAGCAGCTTGGCCGGGGAAATATTGGACTTGAAGCTCTTTTAAAAATAGTTGAAAATAACTACCTTAAAAATTTAGTTTTTATTCTTGAAACTCCTCAAGAAAGCTTGGAAGGATATGCTCAGGAGATTGATATGATAAAAAGTAGGATCTCATTATGATGAAAGAGAGCAATAAAAAAGAATATAAAGGCGGAAAATTAAGCGAGATAATTATTATTTCGCTCATTCCATTTTTAGCAAGTCTTAAAAAGAAAGGTATAAAACAAAGCGTAGCGGAATTTGTTCCAGACATAGATATCGATAAGTTTGTTGTAGGTAAAATAAGGAAGCAGCTTTTAAAACGCCGTGGAATAGAGATTAGTAATGGATTTATTGGTAGAGTTGATATACAATACCGATATGATGGAATACAAATTGAACCTACGGGTATTTTAAGACTTTTAGTAAAAAAAATAACAATTACAGATGTTAAAATTCTAGAATCTTTAAACAGTATTTTAGAGCAAATTGAAGAAAAATATATTATTAACAATGAATACATAATAAATAAAATAGATGAGATAGTAGCAAGTTTTTCAGAAAAAGGAATATATAAACCTAAAAATTCTGAAGAAAAAACTTTGTATGATCTTGCTATGCTCATACTTCTTAATTATTACGATCTGAGTAATGAAGTCCCTGATTGGATAAAGCCTGCGCTGGTAAATATTAGAAAAGGAAAATTTTTAAGGTCTTGGATAGAATCTTTACTTGATTATATTTCTGAAGTTATAGCTCAGGTTAGTGAGAACATATTTTTCAATTTTAAAGTTACATTTGACTCTTATCTTGTACGCAAGGCGCTTAATAAAAAAACTAATAAAGGTCAGCTTTCGAGCCTTTTAAAGATAATGAATATTGACGTTAAAGAAATAATTTATGATTTTGCAAAAAAATATATAAGTCCGAGCTTTATAAAAGGTATAGGAGAAATACTCGTGGACATCTCTGGTACTTTTTTAAGTAAAGTTAATAAGAAGCTTAGTCTTCAAAAAAAATCGGAAGTCCGGTTGGATTCTCAAAAGCTTTTTAATATTACAATTTTACCCGGCAGAAATTTTTGCTTTGATAGATTCTTTAGATGGCACACAGCAAAAACAGTTAAAAATAGTTTTCTTGAATTTTCTTACGATATAAATTTTAAAAACAGTGAGAAAGTTAAATCAACCTGTGAAACCGTTTCTAGGACTATTCCAACTATAAATTTAGGTCTTATTGCCGGATATAAAGTTATTGAGCTTAACAGGCATTCTTTATGTCTCAAAGATTTAAGTCCGGGAACTGTTTATTATAAGATTCACTGTGATGAATATGAAAGCGAAATTTATAAATTTAAAATAAGGGAAATTAAGCAAGACTTTGAGTTTACTCTTTTTACTGATTCTCAAGGAATGGTGAAACAAGACTACGATATTTTTGCGCAAGTGGTTAATAGTGCTGCGAAAAACGGCAATTCTGATTTTATAGTTCATTTAGGAGACTTTGTTGATGACGGAAATAACGAAGAATATTGGAGCTGGGTTTTAAGTACCCGGTCCTGGAAGGAAAACGTTTGTATACCTTTAGGAGGGAATCACGAGTCACGAAAAAATGCTGTGGCTTTTAAAGCCGGAGTTCAAGATGCTATCGCAGAGCATTTTAATGTTCAAGGGCTAAACTTTCAAAAAGCACATAGAGGAATTTATTATTCTTTTGAGGTTGGAAACGCCACTTTTGTGGTTCTAAGTACAAATTTTAAAGAAGATGAATCTTGCTTGGATACAGTACAATATCAATGGGCGCTTAGCGTGCTTAAAGGTTCTAAAAGTACTTGGAAGATTATATTTTCTCATAAGTCTCCTTATTCAAACGGAGCCCACTGCAACGACTCAGATGTTAAAAAGTTTAGGGAGCAGATTTCAGAGCTTGCATATCAGGGAGGGGTAGATGTAGTTTTCAGCGGTCATGATCATGTTTATGCCCGAACACCTATTTTATCTTGTTCAGAAGAGGTTGGATGCGAAAAGGTTATTGTTGAAAATATAGACTTTTTAAGTAAAAAATTTGTAAATCCATATGGAACTATTTTCGCAGTTCCGGGGACTTCGGGAGTTAAAAATTATAGCTCGGTGGTATATCATCCATTTCCATTAGAGGTATCGCCGAAACTTGAAAATCCTGTATATTCAAAAATTAAGGTAAATGATTCTAACTTAGAATTTAAAGCTTATATGTTTGAAACTAAAACTAAACTCACTAAAATTATAGATTCATTTTCTATAGAAAAGCTCAAAGGTAAAACGTATCAGCTGGATAGTAACTATGCGTCTCAGCTTATAAACAGTATACCTGATACGCCTTGGATGGATAATTCGATAGGTATTAATAAGGCGCTGTGCATTTATAATTCTTTAAGTTACAAAGAAAAGATTAAAGTGAAAAATTCCGAGCATTTCTTCACTTTGGTAAGATTAAATGAAAACTATCTTAATATTATAAATAAAAATATTTGCAGAGTTAAAACAAAAAGTGAATTTTTAGATGCTATATCCGATAAAACTGTTGGCACAATCATTGTTGAGTGTGATGAAATAAAATTTGAGAATAAATTCTCGTTTAAGGGTCAAATAATAATAGATAGATCGCTTTGTATAAGTGGCTATGCTAAACTTGTACAAGTAAGCTTTATTTTAAAGGGAAAAGCTGTTCTTACTCTTTCCGGCGGGATTTGCATTGATAATAGCAGAAAAATCACTTCTATTTATCCTGCTCGAACTGCTTTTGAACTTCATAACAGCTCTATACTAATTTTAAATGATAACGTTTCGGTGAATACTGCCTTTGGCCTAGGGAATAAAGGGTTAGGAATAAACGTCTTAGGGGAAGGATGTATAGTCTATTTGAATAGCTCAAGCTGCAATTTTACTGGTAAACCTTTTCTTAAAGCACTAAGTTTTAATTCTAAAGTAAAAGTAAATGCCGGGAAGTATTTTTCATCAGGTAATAAAGCGGCTTTTTTGGTAAACTGTAGTTTGATTATTAAAGGAGGCTTTATAAAAAGCATTAAAGGATTGGAATTTTCTAAGATAAGCATTGAGGGCGGAATTTTAGGAGAAAAGGATAAGTCTAAACTGAATGTGCCAATTGAGTCGTATGGAAAGGTAAGGCTAATATCTGGTTCGGTTAGAGCATGTGAGGGAGTTTCGGTTTTAATTCATGGAAGTGGAAACGAACTTAAAAACAATGTGAGTTTATCTTCAGGAGTTGATATTGATGGTGAAATCATATACAATTAATTAATAGCAAACTTAATCTTTTAATTATAATTTTGGAGAATTGCACAATGAAAAATTATAGACATTTGAATTCTCGTGATGAAAAAAAATTAAAGCTTTACAGAGATGGGAAGAAGAACATAAAAAAGTTATTTAAGTGGGCTACTATCGGCTTAGGAATAGTTTTGGTATTTATGTTAGGAATGATAGCTTTTTATTTTGTTCTTGATAAAGATTCAACGGTAAGTCATAAAAAAACGGAAACTAGCTCCGTAGGGTTTGAGCAGGTAGACGCACAAGACGATATGGAGGGTCTTAGTGAACTTGATAAAATGGAACTCAAGCGAGAATCTGAAAAAGAAAAGATTATTTCTGATTCCCAATCAACCAAGACTAATAAACCGGACAATGAATTTTTTAATTTTTCCCACTGGAATAAATACTGTGATCCAGAGCTTATTGTGATAAACGGAGGAAATAAGCTTCCTGCAGATTTTGAAGTTAAAACAAAGATTTGTAGAGGAAAAGAAATTAGTGCTATAGCGGCTCTAGACTTAGAGCAAATGATAATTGATGCAAAGAAGGATGGGGTTCTTTTATGGATTTCTTCTGGATATAGAAGCGTGGATTTACAATCACGTTTGTTTAATAGGCAGATTGAAAGGGAAAAGTCTAAAGGAAAGGAGGTTATAAGCCAAGAGGAAGCAGAAAAACGTGCTGCAAGAGTAGTTGCCCGGCCACATACCAGTGAACATAATACTGGACTTGCAGTAGATTTTAACGGTGTGGAAGACGATTTTTATTCGACTAAAGAATATAAGTGGCTTATGGATAACGCTCATAGATATGGGTTTATTGAAAGATATCAAAAGCGCTGGACAAAACGCACTGGTGTAATTTATGAACCTTGGCACTTTAGATTCGTTGGGAAAAAGTATGCTCCTCTTATTAAAGAAAGTGGGAAATGCTTAGAAGAGTACGTGAAAAGTGAATTAATTGGTAATATTTTGGAGGGAAAAGTATGAGTTTTAGAGTAAGGACGAGATTTGCACCCAGCCCTACTGGTTATATGCATATTGGAAATTTAAGAACCGCTTTATATGAATATTTGATAGCTAAATCTCAAAATGGAGACTTTATTCTTCGTATAGAAGATACCGACAGAGAAAGATTAGTTGGGGATGCCGAAGAAGTGATTTATAGTACTTTAAAATCTGTGGATCTTGAAGCAGATGAAAGTCCAAAAATTGGAGGCAATTATGGACCTTATAGACAAAGCGAGCGCAAAGATATTTATATTAAGTACGCAAAGAGTTTAGTAGAAAAGGGCAAGGCTTACTACTGTTTTTGTGAGAAGTCGGAAAGTGAAAGCATGGTTTCAGGCCACAAGGATAAATGCAGAGATATAACCAATGCTCAAGAACTTCTAAAAAGTGGTAAAAGCTATGTAATTCGTCAGAAAATGCCTCTTGATGGAAAAACAGTGTTTGAAGATATGGTTTATGGAAAAGTAGAAGTTGAAAACAAAGAGCTTGAAGATCAAATACTAATTAAAAGTGATGGATATCCAACGTACAACTTTGCAAATGTGATAGATGACCATGAAATGAATATAACTCATGTTGTGAGGGGGAGCGAGTATTTATCTTCAACGCCAAAGTATAATCTTTTATACGAAGCTTTTGGATGGGATATTCCTAAATATATACATTTACCTCTTATAATGGGTAAAAATGAAGATGGAAGCGTATCTAAGCTTTCGAAGCGTCATGGAGCGGTAAGTTTTGAGGATTTAGTATCTCAAGGTTATTTACCAGAGGCAATTTTAAATTATATAGCATTTTTAGGATGGTGTCCTGAGAGTAACCAGGAAATTTTTTCTATTAATGAACTTAAAAGTGTATTTTCTATAGAGAGACTTAGTAAATCGCCGTCCATTTTTGACTATAAGAAGCTAGACTGGTTTAATTCAGAATATATAAAATTAAAATCTTCAGAGGAGTTTTTAAATCTTGCGCTTCCATATATAAAATGCGTCGTAAAAAATGAAAACATTGACATTCCCAAGATTTCAGAGCTACTTCAAAAGAGAATTTCTCATTTAAACGAAATCCCCAGCATTATAAGCTTTTTTGAAATTCTACCAGAATACGAAATAGAATTATTTGAAAATAAAAAGAGTAAAAGTAATTTCGAAAGTTCGCACTTAGTGCTCAAATTAACTTTAAGAGCCATTTCTGATGTTTCTTCTTGGAGTTATGAAAATCTTCATGATTTATTTGATAACATTACAAGTGAAATAAATATGAAAAAGTCTACAGTTATGTGGCCGGTTAGAATAGCTTTATCTGGGCAAACTATTACACCTGGAGGAGCAATTGAAATTCTAGAAATTTTAGGAAAAGAGGAGTCTTCACGAAGAATAAAATTAGCTTTAGAAAAGCTAGAGACTAAATAATTTATACATATCACTTAGAAAGGATAGAGCTTATGGAAAATATATCACCTAGTTTAGAAGAAGAGAAGGTAGGTAATTTTGTATATGAAGCTATAAAAAAAGATATTTCTCCTGGAGGAAGATTTTTAGGAAGAGAAGTTCATACGAGGTTTCCTCCGGAACCGAATGGCTACTTGCATATAGGTCATGCTAAAGCAATATGCATTGACTTTGGAGCTGCTGCAAAATTTGGAGGGATATGTAATTTGCGCATGGATGATACAAATCCTTCTAAAGAAGATATAGAATATGTTGATTCTATAAAAGAAGACGTCAAGTGGCTTGGATTTGACTGGCAAGATAGATTTTATTATGCTTCAGATTATTTCGAAGAAATGTTTGAAAATGCATGTAAGTTGATAGACAAAGGATTAGCTTATGTTTGTGAATTGACTCCAGAAGAGGTAAAAGCCAATAGAGGTGACTCTACTCATCCAGCGGTGAGCCCATATAGAGATAGACCTATTTTAGAAAGTAAAGAGTTATTTTTGAAAATGAAAAATGGCGAATTTTCTGATAGCTCAATGACTTTAAGAGCAAAAATAGATTTAAGCTCCGGCAATTTTAATATGCGTGACCCTGTTATATATAGAATAAGTAAGAAAAGTCATCATCGTACAGGTGATAAATGGTGCATATACCCTATGTACGACTATGCTCATCCAATTGAAGACGCTCTAGAGGGAATTACTCATTCACTCTGCTCTTTAGAGTTTGAAGACCACCGCCCTCTTTATGATTGGGTAGTAGACAATATGGAAATTGATGCAAAGCCTCGTCAAATAGAGTTTGCAAGGCTAAGTATAAATGGAACGGTTATGAGTAAAAGGAAGCTTAGAAAGTTAGTTGAAGAAGGATATGTTGATGGTTGGGATGACCCCAGGCTTCCAACGCTTAGTGGGCTTAGGCGACGTGGATACACTCCGACTTCTATACGCAATTTTTGCGAAAGAATAGGGGTTTCAAAGGTTATAAGTACGGTAGAATATTCATTTTTGGAACATTGCTTGCGTGAAGATCTAAATTTGACGTCAAAAAGAATAATGGCAGTTTTAAACCCTATTAAGTTAATAATTACTAATTACCCTGAGAATGCTATTGAATGTTTTGAAATTGAGAATAATCCTAACGACGAAAGTATGGGAAAGAGGAAAGTTAAGTTTTCACGAGAGCTATATATAGAATCTGATGACTTTATGGAAGAGCCAATCAAGGGTTATTTTAGGTTATTTCCTGGAAATGAAGTTCGTTTAAAATCGGCGTATGTTGTTAAATGTACGGGATTTAAAAAAGATAGTGAAGGTAAAATCTTAGAAGTTTATGGAGAATACGATTTTAATTCTAAGGGCGGTAATCCTTCTGATGGTCGAAAAGTTAAAGGAACTATACAGTGGGTTGAGGCAAATTCGGCTCAAGAAATTTCTGTAAATATTTATGAAAATCTCTTTAATACCGAAAACCCCGAAGGTGAAGAAAACTTATTTGAGTGTATAAATAAAGATTCTTTAAAAACTCTTACAGGGTGCAAGGCAGAAGAAGAAATAAAAAATACAAAGATAGGAGATTTTTATCAGTTTATGAGAATTGGGTATTTTTCTCCGGACTGCAAAAAGTTTAATAATGATAACTTGATGTTTAATAGAAGCGTTGGGCTCAAGGATGGATTTAAAAAAAATAAATAATATAACATTGACTTTTATTTAAATATTATGATAATATCCAGATGGAGCCAAAGGATAAAATTTATTTAATATATGGAGGGAATGGGTAATGATAAGAAAAGTTGTTAGAATGGGAGCTGTAGCCGGTATAGTGCTGGGAGCATTTTCTATAGGTGGAATCCAGGGTGTAGATTTAAATAGTCAAGAATTGGGTAAAGTAGCTCAAGCAGAAAATCAAATGGAAACCTCTGAATTTGTTGTTGATGACCAAGGAGTACTAGTTAGATATAGTGGCGACGAAGAAGAAATAAAATTACCGAAAAGTATTAAAACTATATCTTTTGGGGCATTTTTAGATAAGTCTAAGATTAAAAAAATAGTTTTACCGGAAGGATTAAAGCGCATAGATGAATATGCATTTTATTCATGTACTTCTTTGGAGGAAGTAGTAATTCCCGATAGTGTTGAAAGTATCGGAAGACTAGCTTTTGGGAACTGTAGTAGCTGCAAAAAGGTTTATTTAGGAAAAAATCTTAAAGAGATTGAGGAGTTTGCATTTGGAATATGTGAGTCCTTAGAGAAAATAGAAGTAAGTGATTCCAACCTGAATTACAGCGGTAAAGATGGAATATTATATGATAAAGATCAAAAAGTTTTAAAATTATGTCCTTCTAATATAAAAGGACCTATAAGCATTCCAAGCACGGTGGAAGTAATAGGAGAATATGCTTTTACGGCGTGTAAGAAGTTAAGAAGTGTTTTTAGACCCAATGGTAGTCCTTTAAGCATAGAGGACGCTGCATTTTACGGCTGTGAAGCGCTAACGGATTTAGATATTAGAGGGGGAATTGAAAAAATAGGTTCTTGTGCATTTGCAGAATGTAAATCGCTGGAGAAGTTTAAAGTTGGAGAAAAAGTTAAAAGCGTTGGAAGCTCAGCATTTATGAAATGTGTAGCGTTAAGAAAAATTTCTTTCCATTCCAAGGAAACTACTCTTGGACACAATTTATTTGTATCATGTCCGCAGGTGATAAAAGTAAAATCGGGAGGCAATCTTAACGTTCAAGAATATGTTAAGAAGCATTCTTCTAGACTAGTATTAAAATAATTGCATTTTTAATTATTTAAAGTCTTGACTTTTTTAGAGCATAAATTTTCTATTCGAGATAGCAGATATATTGAGCATTTAAAATACTGAATTTATGAATAAAAAAGGACTACACTGAAAAGTGTAGTCTTTTAGGCGTCATCTTGCTGCGTATCTTTTACGTAAGTTAAAAGAGTTGCTTGACTCATTATATGATGACTTTTTAATAAACTATCATCATTGCACTCGTGATTTACACGGTGATCATCGCATTTCCACCAACCGGTATTGCCTTTAGTGTCTTTTCTGTAAGCATAATAATGGCCGCCGCTTGCACTTCCATTGTGAATTGCAATACAAGTTAATTTAAATTTATTTCCATCTTTTATAAATTCATCTGGTATGTTTACTAAGGGGCTATTTTTGTGACCGCCATTAGCTATTCTAACTATGAAAGCATTTTCATTTTTGGCATCGCACTCCAATGACTCTGGTGCGAATATGTTACCATAAAGCGTTTTTACACTTAAAATTGAATTAGGTAAACTTAATCCTCGAAATAATTCTTCAGCATCTTCTTGCCCTCCATGGTAATTTTTAATTGACATATCAGCTAATATTTTGGTTTCCGGAATCTTTGGATTCTTCTTATCCATTTCATCTAAAATTTGATATAAAAGATTGCATTTCGCTTTAACTCGATCTGTATTTTCTAATCTTAAATTTGTTTGCTGTTGCAGAAGTTGATTAGCGTTATTCGTTGAGATGTTAATTTGGGCACAATATTGTGTGATTATAGTCTTATCAACTTGACTAAATTCGTATTTATTGAAAATCTTTTTGTATCTCTTTTGAGAAATACAGTCCGAAAACTGACTTATGTTATTTTTAATATCAATCAATTCTTTTTCTTCATAATTTAAATCTATTACCGCCTTGAGTGGATCGTGTTTCAGTATGGTGGTTCCATCTATTGGCATTTTTTCAAGCTGTTCAGCAGTTAGGCATTTGTCATTGTATTTTTGGAGAATATCTTGCAAATTGTGCAAGGGCGTTTGTATGTTTTCCTTTATTTGTTGAATTTGTTTTTCTATTTCATTTAATTCAGCAGTTTGAGCTTCAATAATCTTTTCTAAACTCTGCGGCTCTAATTTTTCTTTTAAATTAGGAATTGAGTGCAAGCACTGGAAAAGACCATTTGCAAAGCAAGTGTCGCCCTTGTTATATATTCCGGAAAATGGTTTGCTTGTGTAATCTTCACCTTGACCTCCTGGCCATCCGTGGCCGGAGATTTCGGTATTTCCGGTTGTTCCGCCGCTACCTAAATTCTTCTTTGGAGGAGAGTTTTTAGCTTCCCAAGCATTATCTTTTACGGCTTTTTGCAAAATATAAGCTCCTAATCCTGCAGTAGGAATTCCTAAAGCTGCAGCACCTGCAAATAATAATTTTCTATAAATACTTGTATTGCTATTTTGTATAGAACTAAAAGTCTTAGATTCTCCTTTAGCTGAAATTCCAGGGGCTCCCAACGTTAATGCTGCGAGCGATGCAGAAAGCACTCTCTTACTTATACTTTTTCCGCCTGCAATTTTCTTAAGCTCATTGACTGAAAGTAAATCGTGTTTGTTGTTAATGTTATCCTCCAACCATTTATTAAATTCTTCTTTTGTTATATTTTCGTCCATGTGGGAAAGAAATCTATAAACTTCTTCTTTGGTTTTTAGTCTCGCAAATTTCTTGCATAAATCTAAATCTTCTAAAATTTTCTTTAAATTTTTGGAAATGTGATCCTTCATACTTTTACCTCCCTTTATGAACTTACATATCTATCATATCATACGCATAAACATTAGTCAATTGTTATTTAAAAAATATATAATTGTTTTTCTACATTGAACATATTTCTATACATTTAAGTTCTGTTCGGCCGTCGTTAAAGTAAAACCGTACGAAGTAATTGTCCATAACATATTTATCGCAAGGCACAGAAGAAATATTATTGACGCTTATTCCCAGATGAGAAAATATAGTCTTGTAGTAGCTTGGGCAGTTATAATTGATAGACGAGAACGGGTCTCCCATGACGTTTCTTCTTTCCACAGCGGTACTCTTAGCGCCTAATCCCATGAAAGCATCCTTAGTACCTAAAATTATTTTTTCACATGCATACTCGCCTTTTTCTTCGTCTATTTTGAAAACAACTGATGCATCTAAGTTTAAATAAGTTATTATCATTTTTCCGCCGGTTTCAGTTTTATAAGTTTCCTGACCAAATTCTTTTGTAACATCTTCAGGAGAGCGGCCAAGATAGGCGATGTAGTCTATGCTGTCACTGCGGAAATTACCGTCAAATAGCTGAGAGCCGAGCTTATCGTAAGATTTTCCTGTACCCTGTTTTTTGCCTTTTGAAAATTCTCCAGAATAAACGACTACTGAACTTGAAGGATCATAAAGGCTTCCTGAACCATCGTAAAGTCCATCTTTAAATTCTCCAGAATATATTAGTACTCCTGTATCTAAATTATAGAGGTTTCCAATGCCGCTATATACTCCATTTGCAAAATTTCCAGAATATTGAAGCGCGTTGTTAGAATAAAGTTTACCTTCTCCGCCATAGACTCCATCTTTAAATGCTCCTTCGTATCGAATGCTAAATCCATCTTCTTCATATTCTACGCCTATTCCATTAGGAACATCATTACTATGCTGGCCATAATATTTTCGCAGTTCAGTATCGGGATCATACTCCACGCCTGTGCCAGAGCGCTGGCCGACTGAAAATTCGCCCACATATACTGTTTTACCTATATCGTTATAGAGTTTCCCTGAACCTTCATATTTATTATTGGCAAATGCTCCGCTATAAATTAAAGTTTGCTCATCGTTGTAGAGCTCTCCTTCTCCGCTATATTTACCTCCACTAAATCCACCTTTGTAAATTATGTTTCCTTTGGTATCATACTGAATACCTATTCCTTCTGGTGCACCTTTATTTAAATTTCCTTCAAAAACGAGTACTCCTGCTTGGTCATAAACTCGAGCTTTGCCGCTGAACTTTGTATACTTGGAGGTATCGAGATTTAAATTAGCCGTCCAAACTTTTCCTTCTGCCCAGGGTACTGCATGAAATATTAAAAAGTAACCAAGGACTCCCAAAACCACTAAACTCATACTTACGAATCTTTTTGAAAGATATACTCCCATTATTCGCCAGTAATCTTTTTTACTTTTTGGCTCTCCTAATAAAGTTTGGAAAAATTTTTGAATTTTTTGTTGTACAAATTGTGCTGCTCGAGTACCAAAGTTTTGCAGCTGAACTAGAAAAGCCGTTAAAACTGTTATTTGAGATTGAAGTGTTGTGGCAACTCTCGAAATTATATCCTTTAAAACCGACATTATTACCATCCTCTTCTATTGAAATGAGAAATTTAAAGATGATTTATATAATGCATCCTCTAAAGTCCTCGCTAAATTTTGGCTTTTTTTCTAATTTATTAATTTGCTCTTCACACATCATTAAATATTTAATACTTACTTTGTCATTTTCGTTTGTTCTTAAAACTTCAGCAAAACATTTTCGTGCTTCTAGGAATTGTTTATCGATATATAGAGCTATTCCTTCCTCAAAAGTTTTTTTAGTAGAAAGATATAAATCTCTTTTATATTTGCTTGTTCCGTCGAGCATTTGATAAATATTTGCATATCCTTTTCCTGTAGGATTTGCTGCTCTACCGAGATATCTATAAGTATAGTGAGCTTCAAGGTTTATTTGATTAACAATGTTTTCGGTTGCCACGTGACTAACTCCCAGAAGATTTAATCTACTGTCTATATTAAATAACTGCATGATTTCGTCTGATATAACTATTACTCCCCTGCGGTCATCATTCCCAGAAACTCCTATTAAAACTTCACCTGAACCTAAAGTTACTTTCATTTTTTTCTTTATAATTGGATTTATATCAATTTCTCTAAATTGTACTGAAGCATTAAGTGCGTCCATTGCGCTAATGGGAAATAATATTACTGCGTCAAGTCCATCGAAAGATTGAACTACTCCGTTATTTTCTTCAACTACTTTAAAAAGCTTTTCATAACTTTTATTTAAAGCTTCAAAGATTTCGTCTTCATTAGTAAAGTCAAAACCTTCTTTGCAGGAAAGACTAAAACTCAAATATACTATATTCATTTCTACTACTTTGTGATCATGGAGATTTACCTGAGTAATTTTTTCTTTGTCAATAAACTTGAAGATTTGAGTTGGAACATAGCGGATATATTCTTTATTAAGCTGTACTAGATTGGAAGTATAGCGACCTATTTTTTCAGACATCAAATTAAAAGTCTGTGCGATATCGGCAAGTTCATCCTTACTGTTTACTCTAATTCTAGTATCCCATTGACCTTTGCTCATGGTATCGATAGCTTTTTCAATTTTCTTAAGCGGTTTTAGTGACCACTTTATTATAAAGCATATTAAAGCACCGATTAGAATTGTAATTATGAGTATAAGTGCGGAAGCGTGCTTTAAAATTTCCCAAAATTCTCTTTGACTATGAATCCCTTCATCTAAAAAGTTTCCAACCATTCCAACCATTCGTCCGTTAGTATCTTTAAGAGGGACAAACGCTGCAGAGATATCGCCATAGACGTCCCGGAAGTTCAAATGAATATATTCAGGAGCGTTTGATTTATCGGAAAATTGTTTCCACGCTCCATATATTGCATCTGTTTCGTCGCGCTCTAAGACGTAATCTATAATGCTATAGGTTTTTGAAACCATATCGGGATTAGTATACTTTAAGTTATTATATGATTCTGAATTTACGTCATATTTTGTATTGATGGTTGTGTAAAGTTTGTCGTAATTTTCGATATAGGTGATTATATAGTCGCTTCTATCTCCTATTTTTAGAGAAACTTCGTTATATCCCTTTTGCAAATCATTTTTAATCTTTATATATTCCGAGCTCATATATCCAGACACATGGTCAAATTTAGCGAAGTCATTTCCATTTATTATTTCAGCTGCAGTTTTGGCTCCTCGCTGCTGCTCATTTCGTAAAAGAGACATATATTCTTTAACACCATCTGCAGTATTTACACATACTAATGCGCCCATTGAGATTATAAAAGTCGGTAAAAATAATGATAAAATTTTAACTGATAAGGATATTCTTTTTATTTCAGTGTGAGCTAGATATTTAATAGCATAGTAAAGACCTATAGCAACGAGTATTACACCGACCATTATTAAATATCCCCATGGGAAAAGTGCTCCTCTTAAATCTCCAACCAAAATGCTTTCTGCTCCGAAGCGCACGTGGTAAGGCTTATCGAATGCTTTAGAAGCTGCATAGAAATTTCCGTCATTTAAAAGCTTTATTGTTCTTACGTCTTTCATTTTTACGCTCAGCTTGTCAGAGAGCAGGCTATCTAAGTTATAAAGAGTTTGAAGCATACTGCTATGAGTATTGAATTTTAAAAATTTACCGTTTATACAGTCGCTAAAATAGAGATTATCTTCAGAATCTACAGACATTCCAACAATCATAAATGGGCTCGAGGACATGATGTTTGAACAATTTTCAAAGTTCCCTTCATTGTTAGTGGCAAAAAGTTCTCCGTTTAAAGTTGAATAGAAGATTCTTCCTGTAGATAATACGGCAATATCGCTAACCCATTCATATTTTTGACTAGTTACTGCTGCCGATGGAGAAATATCGAAGGATTTGAGTGTTCTAGGACTTTCTTCCTTCAAGGGGTTTGCTGTAATGATATCATAGTGATTGTCTTCGCAGCCAATAATGACCATATTTTGATCCACAAGCTGTAGTTTGCGAATGTAGGGTTTAGTTGGAGGAGTTGCATCTCTCGAGAAATCTTTAGCGGCTATTTGCTTTACGTAATTGCCGTTGTTATCGTACATCATTACTGTTTCGCTAAGTGTAGGATACAGAGTTTTATCTGAAACTACTGCATTTAAATCTTTTCTTTGCTTAACGATGTAAAAATTTCCTTTAGAATCGACTTCTAAATTACGGTAGACATATTCATTTTCTTTGTTTGACTTTTCAAGTTCAATTTGAAATGCGGTTGCTCCACTTCGTGAAACCTTAGTAACTTTGTAAGTTCCGCTATTTTCATCAACGCCCAAAATATATACGTTACTCGATGGGTCCATATCAGAGCTGAGGAAGGTTCCAAAATCAGGTCTGTTTATAAAATATTGGATTATAAATGCTAGAAGTAGTAACCCTAATACCATAATAGTGTATTTTACTCGTGGGTTTAGCAGGTTTTTTGCTGCAGCTTTAAGTCCTTTAGATATGTCTTGTTTGGATTTCTTGCTTTTTTTAGAATCCTTTTTCATAGAATCTCCTCACATCAATTTATTTTTTAATTTAGCAGTCGATAAATAAAAGTTACTTTATAGATTATGAGATAATATATAGTATATAAATATTTTATATAACTTACATTATTACTATCCTCATTGACTTGTTTAATATAGTATATTATCATAGAATAGTTAAGTCAAGTAGTGCTAAGAAGGTTTTCCGTACTTATTTTTACAAAAAGGTGTGAAAAATTCATGTGTGAGATAAACAGAAGTTTTGATTACGTTGTGATAGCGAATCTATTTTCGGGTCCAGAATATAGTGTACTTATCGGGTATAAAGGCGAAAATACGCTTGACAATCTTTACATCATAAATGAGTTTGAATGTAAAAAAAATGAGCTAGACACATTTAAAATGTTGTTTTCAATCTTTTCTTCTTCGCAGTGTCCTAAAGAATTTGTTGACTTTTTCGTAGAGAATGAACGGTTTTATAGTGTTTTTAAGTATGTGGAAGCTGAAAACATAAAACAAAAATTCAGAAAAGGTTTTAATTTTTCTCCCTTCGATGAAAGGTGTGTAATTTTAGAAAATATACTTATTCGTATTGATAGAATATATAATTTTCCACCAAGTATTCTTGGATGTTTAACAGAACTCGAGAATATCCATATTGACGAGAAAAAAAATATCCATTTAATTTATAATTTTAAAAATATGGAGAAATATAATAATGGAAAAGAAGCTCAAGCTTTAATTTCGCAAAATATAGGGAAGATAATATATACCCTTTTAGAGCCAGAGTCTGAAGCGAAGTTTAATAAACCTTTGCATATTGTTATTGATAAATGTAAACGAGGGGTTTATCGGTCTATACCTGAGATGGTTATTGAACTTAAAAAAGCTGAAAAAATATCTAAAACAA
The DNA here is from genome assembly GCA_946566955.1 of uncultured Clostridia bacterium. Classification (GTDB taxonomy): domain Bacteria; phylum Bacillota; class Clostridia; order Oscillospirales; family Acutalibacteraceae; genus UMGS1491. Next base: position 28,738 of record CAMNXD010000005.1, on the reverse strand, counting down.
GTTCATGGTTTTCTTATATAAAGTATCAAATAAGTTTAAGAAAACCGTTAATAAGTAAGATTTCGAAAGTTTCCATGATTTCATTAGTCGTTGCGGGAGTTTTTTATCTTGCTTATTCCAAGTTAACTGAAGGTCAGCAATCAGGAACTGCAGCCACAGCTGTGACTATAGGCGAAGTCACGTATAATGGAAATACAGAGGACGAATCGGATAAAACAGTTGCTGAAAATATTGACAATCAAACTGGAACTTCTAAAACTGGCGATATTATTCTTCCTACTGGACTTGATATAGAATTTGAGGATTATGTAGTGCAGCATGGCGATACTATAGCATCGATATGTACAAGCTATTATAAAGATAATAGATATATTACGGCCGTGGCTAGTTTCAACGGTATAGAAACTAATGAAACTTTAACAGCAGGTTCTATCTTGAAACTTCCGAATCGTACTGCTATTGCTTTGTATTTATCTAAATAAAGAAAAGTTTGTTGAAAAATACTATAAAAGAATTTAAAATAAGATACGACTTAAAAAGTTATTTTATGGGGAGAAAACATGAAAAAAACGCCAAAAAATTACACTTTGCATTCTAGAAAAAATAATTTAAATAAAACATCACATAATAATACAAATTTTCCCTTAAGTCCTCACCATAATAACTATTATGTAGACATATTCTCTTCAGATGAAAAACGAGTAAAGAAGAAAAAACGTATTCCGATTTTAAGAATTCTTTCATTTGTTTTTTTTATGTTTCTTGGAATTTTAGGTGGAATGATGATATATACCTATAACATGCTACATTCTTTTAACTATGAAGAGATACCTTATGAAGAAGGAAAAACTAGTAAATCTGAAGATAATGGAGCTGTAGATGGTCTTTTTAATGATAATAAAGTCCTTAATGTTTTATTAATAGGCAGTGATTCTATGTCTGCAGGGGATCATGGACGCAGCGATTCACTGTTAATTCTTTCGCTAAATATAAGAGCTAAAAAAATAAAAGTGACGTCTATAATGAGAGATACTTGGATAGATATTCCAAATTACGGTAAAGACCGTATAAATGCTTCATATGCTTATGGAGGACCTAAATTAACGATAGAAACGCTTCAAAAAAATTTTGGTATATTAATTGATAGATATGCTTGCGTAGATTTTGAAGGGTTTTCTAAAATTATAGATGCCTTAGGAGGTATTGACATCGAACTTACAGCAAAAGAAAGTTCTTACATTAATACTTATTCAAAAGACAAAAATACTCTAAAGGGCGCGGGAGTAAAGCATTTGACGGGACTTCAGGCTTTGCATCATTCTCGCAATAGGAATAGTTTAGGGTCTGATTACGATAGAACCATGCGTCAACGAGAGGTTATAAAAGCAATGATTGAATCGATGAAAAAAGCGGGAGCATCAAAAATAACGGAGATGATATCAACTCTTGCACCGCTAATTACAACTAATTTTAAAATTTCTGAAATAACTCGTCTAGTAACTCGAGGTATGACTTATTTAAACTATCCCGTAGAAGAATACAGAATTCCCGCTGATGGAAATGTTCGCGATGAAATTTATAATCAAAAGATGGTACTTGTTATAAATAATCTTTCAAAAGCTAAATCTGATTTAAAAAATTTTATATATGAACTAAATGATGAGAGGAAATAGTCAATTTAAAACTTTAGATAGATATAAAGTAATTTCTAGAAAATAGTAAGTATTTTTTGCGATATAGCTAATTCAAAATATTAAAACCTCTGAATTTACAAAAAATTCTTGAAAATACAATCTAAGCATTTTAGCATACGTACATTATAAGTACTTATAACCATATTTATAAGGAGGGAAAGACTATAAAACATTTTGAAGATGTTTCTTCTAAGTTGGAAGCTTTAAGCTCAGAAGAACTTGAAAAAATTGCCGGAGGATATATTTATTATGGTTATATAAAAAGTATATCTAACAAAGAAGCCTGGTATGTTATTCATGAAATAAGGGAGTTAGTTATAGGTCCATTTGAACGCATTTTTAAAGCAATTGAATGTGCTAAAGAAAATAAATGTTCATTTTATCGAACAGGGATTCATGGATTTAAAATTCTGATTGAAGAATTTGAGTGGAAACGAGGAGTAGGGCCAAATAATTATTTAGTGCGTTCGGCTGCGTGTTTAAAAAAATGTAGTTCAAATCCTCATCCATTAAGTTTATACTGCAACTACGAATAATAAATTTAAAATATAGCAAAGTTTACTTCTAGAATGGATATCTTGAAAAAATAACGTTTTAGATGTGCTTTGCTATTAAACTTAAGCTAAAAAAATAATATTTTCTTGAAATCGGGGAAAAAGAGACATTGACTTAAAAGGTAAAGCCACCAGAATATTTTTACTACCTTAAAAAAGTTCTTGATTTTTTTGAAGTCATATGGTATTATAACCGAGTGTGACTGCTGCGGTATGCGTTGAAGCGGGAGGTTGCGACTTAAAGTCGGTTATTTCCGTGGAGTATGTCCGATTTAAAACCGGGCGAAAGATTTTGGATTTTTAATTAAAAATTCAGTGCTTTTGTGTTATTCGGGTTGAACGTAGTTGTTGATCCGTTTTTATTTATGCGGATTTTGAAACACCCGGGTAGGTTGATGGTTAAAGGCAAGCCCACCAATATTTTAAGTAAGGAGGCGATTCAATGGCAGGCAAAGAAAAAATGAGAGTTAGAATCAAAGGATACGATTCTCGACTTGTTGACCAAGCAGCACAAAAGTTGGTCCAAACGGCTACTAGAACTGGATGCAAAATATCTGGTCCCGTGCCGCTTCCCACTGAAAAGCAAGTTATAACTATCCTTCGCTCTGTTCACATAAATAAGGATAGCCGTGAGCAATTTGAGATGAAAACTCATAAGAGACTTATAGATATTCTAAAACCTTCAAATAAGACTATCGACTCTTTGATGAATCTCGAGCTCCCTGCAGGTGTTGAGATAGAAATAAAACTATAACTTAACCAACATGCAGTTGGGGTCAAGTTAGCAAGATTTTGCTAACCAATAACCTAAATAGGAGGAGAAAAATGAAAAAAGCCATTATAGGTAAAAAAATAGGAATGACTCAAATATTTGATGAACAAGGGAAAGTCGTTCCTGTGACAGTAGTCCAAGCAGGACCTTGCGTAATTTCGCAGAAAAAAACAGTTGACATTGACGGATATGACGCTATACAAATGGGTTTTGGTGATTTGAGACCTAAACAAGTAAGTAAACCTCTAAAAGGCCATTTCGATAAAGCTAATGTGGCTCCAAAAAGAGTACTTAGGGAATTTCGTCTCGAGGATACCAGCTCCTATAACGTAGGTGACATCGTTAAGGTCGATATTTTTCAATCCGGGGACAAAATAGATGTTGTAGGTACGAGCAAAGGTAAAGGATGGGCCGGCGTAATTAAGCGTTGGAACTTTAGAAGACTTAAAGAAACTCACGGTTCAGGTCCAGTAGTAAGAAAGGGTGGATCCATTGGAGCTTGCTCAGATCCTTCGAGAGTATTCAAGGGCAAGAAAATGGCTGGACATCTTGGAGCTGAAAGAGTTACGGTTCAAAATTTAACAATTGTTAAAGTTGATATTGAAAACAATCTGATTGCAATAAAAGGTGCAGTACCTGGTCCAAAAGGTAGCGTAGTGCTTGTTTGCAACAGTGTTAAAGCATAAGGAAGGGAGGAATTTTAATGCCTAAGGTAGCAGTGCTTGATATGACGGGTAAAGAAGTGGGCGCTATTGATTTACCTGATGCCATTTTTGGAATTCATCCAAACAAAGCTGTGATGCACGATGTAGTTGTAAATCATCTTGCCAATAAAAGACAAGGTACTCAAAGTGCACTTACACGTTCGGAAGTTTCGGGTGGAGGAAAGAAACCTTGGAGACAAAAAGGAACAGGCCATGCGCGTCAAGGTTCTATAAGAGCTCCTCAGTGGAGACATGGTGGAATAGTGTTTGCACCTAAACCACGTGATTACAGCTATGTACTTAATAAAAAGGTTAAGCGTTTAGCTCTTAAGTCCGCGCTTTCAAGTAAATTTATAGAAAACAATATTGTGGTTTTAGATTCCATATCTTTAAATGAATTTAAAACAAAAATTATAGTTAATATGCTCGGAGCAATTGAAGCGTCTAAAAAACCATTAATAGTGTTGCCAAGCATCGATGAAAAGATTATTAAGTCCGCTCGTAACATTCCAGGGGTTAAGACTTCACAAGTTGGTGGATTAAACACTTACGACATATTGAACGCTAGAAAGTTAGTAATTCTTAAAGAAGCAGTAAGCAAAATTGAGGAGGTGTATGCATAATGTTGGCACATGACGTTATAATAAAACCCATAATAACTGAAAAAACAATGGGTGGTATGCCGAATAAAAAATACACCTTTAAAGTATCTAAAAGCGCCGGTAAAATTGAAATTGCCAAAGCAATTGAAGAAATATTTAAAGTTAAAGTTTTAAAAGTAAACACTTTGAATATGCGTGGTAAAATGCGTCGTAAAGGTAAATTTCAAGGCTATACTTCATCATGGAAAAAGGCTTACGTGACTTTAAAACCTGAAAGTAAAGCTATAGAATTCTTTGAAGGAATAGTTTAATTAATTTGGTTATTAAGAAAGAAATAGGCATGCTTTTTGCTATTTTTGGAATTTTTACATCTTGTGAAGTATTATGGGGAGCGCTTTATCACGTCTGGGTAGCTTTAATTATTTTAGGATTATTTGAACTTTTATTTTCTGTTTTTAGCTTTATCTATTTTAAGAAATTAAAGTTTTCAGTTTTTTCAAAGGATAGTACTGCGGCAGAAAATACTGGGATAAGTTTTTTAATAATGCTATTAACTTTAAGCTTAGCGTTTTTTCTTATGTATCTTTCAAGATATATTGTAGCTGTTATTCTAATAGAAATTTTATGCCTATTGAGTCTAGGAGCTAGTTTATTTGAAATTAAAAAAATTAAGAAACAAGCAGATTAAGGAAGAGTCAGCTTCCGCAAAGCTAAGTTTTTAAGGAGAGTGAAATAGATTGGCAATAAAAAATTATAAACCCACTTCACCTTCAAGAAGAAATATGTCGGTAATCGACTACTCAGAACTTTCGAAGGTAAAACCAGAAAAAAGCTTACTTCGTCCTTTAAATAAATTTGCCGGACGAAACAACTATGGTAGAATAACTGTACGCCACAGAGGAGGCGGCAGCAGAAGAAAATATCGTCTAATCGACTTTAAGAGGAATAAACTTGGAGTTCAAGGCGAGGTTCTAACGCTTGAGTACGATCCTAATAGATCTTCACATATTGCACTTATTAAATATGCTGACGGCGAAAAAAGATATATAGTAGCGCCTCAGGAATTAAAAATTGGCCAAGAAATAAAATCCGGTGCAGACGCAGATATCATAGTTGGAAACGCTTTACCATTAATAAATATACCTGTGGGAACATTTATTCATAACATAGAGCTATATCCTGGCAAAGGTGCACAACTTGCAAGAGCAGCTGGAATCATGGCACAACTTATGGCTAAAGAAGGAAAAATGGCACTTCTGAGATTACCTTCAGGTGAACTTAGAAATGTACCTGTAGAGTGTATGGCAACTGTTGGCCAAGTTGGAAATATAGAGCATGAAAACGTTAAAATAGGTAAAGCTGGACGTAAACGCAATATGGGTTGGAGACCAACCGTGCGCGGATCAGTTATGAATCCATGTGACCACCCGCACGGAGGCGGCGAAGGAAAATCTCCTGTTGGACGTCCTGGACCATGTACACCATGGGGTAAACCAGCACTAGGATACAAAACGCGCTCTAAGAAAAATCCTTCTGATAAATATATTGTTAAACGTAGAAACAGCAAATAATAGGGAAAGGAGTTTGATAAAGTGAGTAGGAGTTTAAAAAAGGCCCCCTTTGTGCAACCGGTACTTTTAAAAAGAGTTAATGAACTTAATAAAACCGGCGAAAAAAAGGTGTTAAAAACATGGAGCAGATCATCAACCATTTTCCCGGAGTTTGTAGGCCATACGTTCGCTGTTCATGATGGACGCAAGCATATTCCTGTTTATGTTACAGAAGATATGGTGGGTCATAAGCTTGGTGAATTTGCTCCAACTAGGACTTTTAAAGGTCATGCCGGTTCAAAAACAACGGGTAAAAAATAACGGGTGAAAGGAGATGGAATATATGGAAGCAAAAGCTCATTTGAGGTTTGCCCGTATTTCACCAAGGAAAGTTTCAATTGTGCTAGACCTTATAAGAAATAAACCTGTGGAATACGCAATGGCAGTTCTCAAGCATGTGCCTAAATCAGCATGTGAGTACCTTGAGAAACTTTTAAAGTCTGCCATAGCTAATGCGGTAAACAATAATCAAATGGACGTAACGCGTCTTTATATATCAGAATGTTTTGTATGTCCTGGGCCGATACTCAAAAGGATAAGACCTATGTCTAAAGGCCGTGCTTATAGGATTGAGAAAAGAAGTTCACATGTTACTATAGTCTTAAAGGAAAAAAATTAATGGAAAAGGAGGTTGACTATGGGACAGAAAGTTAATCCATGCGGATTTCGTGTTGGAGTAATAAAAAACTGGGATTCTAGATGGTTTGTAAAAAAGAAAGACTTTGCAGATGTTTTAGTTGAAGATTATAATCTTCGTAAATTGTTGATTAAGAGATTAAAACCAGCAGGAGTCCCCAAAATAGAAATTGAGAGAGACAACCATAAAATTCGTCTGCATATTCACTGCGCAAAGCCTGGAGTCGTGATTGGTAAAGGTGGATCAGAAATTGATAAACTCAGAGCTTACTGCCAAGAAATAGTAAAAAAGCCAGTAATTATAAATATTGTTGAAGTAAAAAGTTCAGATATGAACGCTCAACTAGTTGCTGAAACTATAGCTACTCAGCTTGAAAAAAGAGTTTCATTTAGACGCGCATTAAAACAAGCTATGGGACGCGCTATGAAGGCAGGAGCTAAGGGAATTAAAACCCAAGTTTCCGGACGTCTTGGAGGAGCAGAAATAGCCAGAACCGAGCACTATCATGAAGGAACCATCCCTCTACAGACTATTAGAGCAGACATCGACTATGGTTTTGCAGAAGCAGCTACTACCTATGGCGGAATTATAGGAGTAAAAGTTTGGATTTACAAAGGCGAAATTTTGGTTAATTCATCAAGCAAAGAGCCCAGAAAAGGAGGCGGAGCTAATGTTATTACCAAAAAGAACTAAGTATAGAAAAGTACACAGAGGTAGAATGAAAGGTCGGGCAATAAGAGGAAGCAGAGTTTCTCATGGAGATTTTGGCCTACAAGCTTTAGAACCTGCCTGGATAACTTCTAATCAAATTGAAGCAGCACGTATTGCAATGACAAGGTTTTGTAAAAGGGTAGGTAAAGTCTGGATAAAAATATTCCCCGATAAGCCTATAACTAAAAAACCTGCTGAAACACGTATGGGTAAAGGAAAAGGTTCGCCAGAATTTTGGGTTTCAGTAGTAAAGCCGGGAAGAGTTATGTTTGAAATCGGTGAAGTATCTGAAGAAACTGCCAAAGAAGCAATGCGTTTAGCAGCTAATAAGTTACCGATAAAATGTAAGTTCGTAAGAAAGCAAGAAACGGATGGTGAGGTTTAATGAAGATGTCAGAATTCGAGAAGTTGACGATCCAAGAATTGACTGCGAAGATAAAAAGCCTTAAATCCGAACTTTTTAACCTTAGATTTCAGCTTGCTATAAACCAGTTGGAGAATCCAATGCGCATAAAGATGGTAAAAAAAGACATTGCAAGAGCACAGACTGCTATTAGAGAAAAGGAATTAAAAATAGCGGAAGAATCCGCTGAAACTCTGCACTCTGATAAAAAGCAGTAAGTTATAGAGACTAAGCGTAAAAAAGGAGGAGGGAAATACCTTGAGCGAAAGAAATATGAGAAAGGTTAAGACGGGTAAAGTTGTGAGCGACAAGATGGATAAAACTATCGTTGTAGCTGTTGAAGATAGCGTTAAACACCCGCTTTACAAGAAAATTATTAAACGTATGAAGCGTTTTAAAGCTCATGATGAATCCAATGAATGCAAAATTGGAGACTACGTGAAAATTATGGAAACAAGACCTTTATCTAAAGATAAAAATTGGAGACTTGTTAATATAATTGAAAAAGCAAAATAAGAAATTAATTAAAATTAAGGTTAGTTAGGGGGAATAGTTTACTATGATACAACCTCAGACTCGTTTAAAGGTTGCCGATAACACAGGCGCAAAAGAAGTAATGTGCTTTAGAGTTTTAGGTGGTACACGCAGAAGATATGCAAGAATTGGTGATGTAATAGTTGCTTCTGTTAAAAAAGCATCACCCGGCGGCGTTGTAAAAAAAGGTGATGTCGTTAAAGCAGTAGTAGTACGCACAAGATCTAAAGTCAGAAGAGCAGATGGTTCTTATATCAATTTTGACGAGAATTCAGCAGTTATTATCAAAGATGATAAGACTCCAAAGGGCACACGTATTTTTGGACCTGTATCCCGTGAATTACGCGAAAAGGGATATCTTAAAATATCGAGCTTAGCCCCAGAGGTTCTCTAAGAGGGAGGTGTTTGATTAATGTTTAAAAGTAATAAAAGAAATGGAGTAAGTCTTAACCGGTGTAAAATTCACTTAAAAACTGGAGATAAAGTCAAAGTTTTGAGTGGAAAAGATAAAGGCAAAGAGGGGAAAGTATTAGCTGTAAGTCCTAAAGAGGGTAAGGTAATCGTTGAAGGAATCAATATTGTTTCTAAGCACGTTAAGCCACGTAGGGCAGGTCAAGAGGGCGGTATATTTAAAACAGAAGGAGCCCTTTACGCTTGTAAATTACAGTTAGTCTGTTCTCACTGCGGCAAGCCTACACGTATAGCTCATAAGATTCTGGAAGATGGTAAGAAAAAGCGTAGCTGCAAAAAATGCGGTGAAGTGCTGTAAGGAGGAGAAGAATGGCCAGATTAAGAGATTTTTACAAACAACAAGTGATATCTCAGCTTAAAAGCAAATTTGATTATAAAAATGTCATGCAAGTGCCTAAGCTGGAAAAGATCGTCATAAATGTTGGTGTGGGAGAAGCGAAAGATAATTCTAAAGCCATAAATTCCGTACTGGAGGACCTTGCAACTATTACGGGTCAAAGACCTGTTGTGTGCTGTGCAAAGAAATCGGTTGCTAACTTTAAGGTACGCGAAGGAATGAAAATTGGAGCTAAGGTTACACTTCGCGGCGACAAAATGTATGAGTTTTTAGATAGACTCTTTAATCTTGCACTCCCACGTGTTAGAGACTTTAGAGGTATAAATCCTAAGTCTTTCGACGGCAAAGGTAACTATAACATGGGAATTAAAGAACAACTTATATTCCCTGAAATCGAATACGATAAAATCGATAAAATTCGTGGAATGGACGTATCAATTACTACCACTGCTAATACAGATGATGAAGCTAGAGAGCTATTAAAATTAATGGGGGCACCATTTGCAAAATAAGGAGGGATATTGTGGCTAAAACGTCGTTAAAGATAAAACAAAAAAGAGCTCAAAAATTTTCAACACGTGAATATTCTCGCTGCAGGATTTGTGGTAGGCCGCATGGATACCTTCGCAAATTCGGAATATGCCGTATATGTTTTAGGGTACTAGCGCACAGAGGAGAAATTCCAGGAGTCAGAAAAGCAAGTTGGTAAAATTGGCAAAGGAGGTAAATTACTTATGCAAATAACGGACGCTATCGCAGATCTGTTAACAAGAATTCGCAATGCATGTGCTGCGAGACATGAAATAGTTGAAGTGCCTTCATCTAATATTAAAAAAGCTATAGTACAAGTTTTGCTGGATGAAGGATACATCAGAAAATTTATGGTAATTGATGATAACCGTCAAAATAGTATAAAAATATTTTTAAAGTATACTGAAGAAAAAAAGCCAGTTATCACAGGCCTTAAAAGAGTTTCAAAACCAGGACTTAGAATTTATAGCAATGTGGAACAAATGCCCAGAGTGATGAAAGGATTAGGCATTGCACTAATTTCTACATCTAAGGGAGTTATGACTGACCGCAGGGCACGTAAAGAAAATCTTGGAGGAGAAGTTCTAGCATTTATATGGTAAAGAAAGGAGGATAAAAATGTCACGAATTGGTAAAAAACCTATAACTATACCATCGGGCGTGGAAGCAAGTTTAAGTGATGGCACAATAAAAATTACAGGTTCCAAAGGAACACTTACTCAAGCTATTCATCCTAGAATGAAGGTTGAAATAACAGACGGAGTAATAACAGTTTCAAGACCTAACGATCAAAAAGAAAACCGTGCTTTGCATGGCTTGACCCGCTCTTTGATAAACAATATGATCGAAGGAGTTACACATGGCTTTAAGAAAGAATTAGAAGTCAATGGGGTTGGATACCGTGTTCAAAAGCAAGGGAGTAATCTGGTACTTAACTTAGGGTACTCTCATCAAGTAATTGTTCCGGAAATTGACGGAATTAAACTTGAAGCACAGGGAAACAAGATTTCAGTAATCGGTATTGATAAGCAAAAAGTAGGTCAATGTGCTGCTGAAATAAGAGAAAAACGTCCACCGGAGCCTTACAAAGGTAAAGGAATTAAATATGTTAACGAAGTAATTCGCCGTAAGGAAGGCAAGACCGGTAAAAAATAACAAGGAGGGTAAATAAGCATGGTAAACAAGGCTGATAAGAATCTGGCCCGTTTGAGGCGTCATAGAAGAGTTAGAGGCAAAATTTCTGGTACTGCCAGCCGTCCGCGTTTAAACGTTTTTCGTTCCAGAAGTAATATAAGCGTTCAAATAATTGATGACGTTACTGCTAAAACTCTGGTAAGTGCTTCTACCTATGAGGAGGAATTTTCTTCCTATGGCGGAAATAAAGAGGCTGCTTCAGAAGTAGGCAAAATGATTGCTAAACGTGCGCTAGAAAAAGGAATTTCAACTGTGGTTTTTGACCGTGGAGGATATTTATTTCACGGACGTGTTAAAGCATTAGCGGAAAGTGCTCGCGAGGCGGGACTTAACTTTTAATAAAAGGAGGGAATTTTTTGGCTAGGATAGATAGTTCAACACTGGATTTAAAAGAAAGATTGGTTGCTATAAATAGGGTTTCAAAAACTGTAAAAGGTGGAAGAATTTTTAAATTTGCAGCTTTAATGGTTGTTGGTGACGGAAAGGGAACTGTAGGGTTCGGAATAGGAAAATCTGGAGAAGTTCCCGACGCCATAAGAAAAGGTATTGAGGACGCAAAGAAAAATTTAATAAAAGTTCCGCTAAAAGGCGATACTATTCCTCATGAAATTCTTGGAGCATATGGAGCAGGAAGAGTATTAATGAAACCAGCTGCGCCAGGAACAGGAGTTATTGCAGGGGGCCCAGTACGTGCCGTAGTTGAATCTGCAGGTATAAAGGATATTCGTACTAAAGCTCTCAGATCCAATAATCCATGTAATGTCGTTAGAGCAACTATCTCAGGTCTTAAATGTTTGAGAACTGCAAGTCAAGTTGCAGAATTAAGGGGCAAGAACGTGAGCGAAATTCTTAAATAGTTGCTTTATATTAAAAAAATAGCTTGATATCCTTTATCGATATGATAAAATTATATGGTACTTGCTGCAAAGAAGTTGTGGTATTTGTATAGTAATGGGTTCTGTTGAATTTGGATAGGAGGTGAAAATAATGGGACTTGAAAGTTTAATGTGTCCTGCGGGATCAAGGAAAGCACCAAAACGTGTTGGAAGAGGCCACGGATCAGGTTGGGGTAAAACTGCCGGAAAAGGTCACAAGGGCCAAAATGCACGCTCTGGCGGAGGAGTTCGCCCAGGTTTTGAGGGAGGTCAAATGCCACTGCAAAGACGTATCCCTAAGAGAGGCTTTACAAACATATTTGCTAAGAAAGTACTTTCCGTCAACGTGGGAGATCTAGAGAGATTTGGAGATGGCTCAGTTATAGGAGCTAATGAGTTAATCGAAATGGGTTTAATAAAGCGTCATTTTGATAAAATCAAAATTTTAGGTAATGGTAATCTTACTAAAAATCTAACGGTCAAAGCACAGATGTTTTCGAAATCTGCGATTGAAAAAATCGAATCTGCAGGAGGGAAGGCGGAGGTGGTCTAATTGATTAGGACGTTAATAAATGCATGGAAGGTTAAAGAACTAAGAAACAAGTTATTGTTTACGATATTGATAATAATAGTTTTTCGTGTAGGATCTGTAATACCCGTTCCATTTTTGAACGTTGAGGCTTTAGCAGGAATGATGGGAAGTTTAGGAGAAAGCGGAGCAATCCTTACTTACCTTGACACTTTATCGGGAGGAGCATTTGCTCAAGCAACTATATTTGCTATGTCTGTTGGACCATATATTAATGCGTCTATTGTTATACAGCTTATGACAGTTGCTATTCCTTATCTGGAATCTTTACAAAAAGAAGGGGAAGAAGGTAGAAAAAAGCTTACTGCTATTACGCGGTACATTACAATTATCCTTGCTCTTTTACAAGGAACCACATTTTATATGTACTTAAGAAGTGGAAGCTTTCAAGGCATTCCGATTGTGAGGTATACACAAGGAGCAGCAGGTGCATTTGTTGCTGTTATAATTGTACTTTGCTTTACCGCTGGTGCTGCACTTATAATGTGGCTCGGGGAACAAATAAACGCCAAAGGTGTTGGTAATGGAGTATCAATTTTGATGTTTGCAGGTATCGTTTCTCGCATGCCAAGTCTTCTTGGAAAATTATTTGGTTATTTTTCACTTGCAATGCAGATGCCAGAGCAATTCTCGTTGTTTTATGCGTATGTACCGTTATTTATCCTATTGTTCTTATTCTTAATGTGGATGATAGTATCTATGAATGACGCCGAGAGAAGAATACCAATTCAGTATGCTCAGCGCACAGTAGGAAGAAAAACTTATGCCGGACAAAATACTCATATACCTTTAAAAGTAGGTATAACAGGAGTAATGCCAGTTATATTTGCAACTCAAATATTAGCCATTCCTAATTTTGTGAACTTCTTTGCTAAGCCTACTGGCTTTTGGAAAACGGTTCTAGATGCTTTTGCAATAAATGGTCCTGTATATACCGTATGCTATTTCTTCTTGATATTTGTTTTTGCATATTTTTACGTTGAAATTACTTATAATCCAGTGGAAATGGCTAACAATTTGCGTCAAAGTAATGGTGCAATTCCAGGAATTCGTCCAGGAAAGCCCACGGCGGATTACTTTTCAAAAGTTCTTTCTAAGGTAACATTCTTAGGAGCATTGTTTTTAGCAGTAATATCACTTTTACCAATTGGTTTTACTACTTTTACTGGAATGCAAAATCTTTCTTTAGGTGGTACTTCCATAATAATTATGGTAGGAGTTGCACTTGAAACAATTAAGCAATTAGAATCTCAGCTTATGATGCGTCACTACAAAGGCTTCTTAGGCTAATGGATGGTGAAATGTTAATTGACCTGATTTCGCCGGAGCATATACCGGCGATTTCTTCTAATTGATTTAAACAGTAAAACTTAGTTTCTTCTTTATTTCTCTTGCAGTTTAGCATTCTTTTACTTGACTAATTGAATGTAAAATGGCATAATTTTAAATTAGTAGGTTATAATTGCCCTAAAATGAATTATATAAGATTAAATTGGAAATTTTATTCATAGTTTTAATGAAGGTGATTTTTGAATTTAGTCTGCTGCGAATTTTTGGGGTGGATTAAAACCTCAGAGCACCGTGAGGCACACGGGAACTCTTTAATCTAGCTTATAATCATTTTGTGAGGATATATCTAATTGACCTTGCTAAGATGATTTATAAGAATTTCCTGGTTATAATCTGGAAGATGCCTAAATTAAGACGTTGAAAAGCAGCTAAAAATTTTTGATATCGATAAGGATTTAAGTAGTCACTTTTAAGTGTTTAAAAAGCAACTAATTTAAGTCAATTTAATTAATATTATATAAGAAGGGGCTTTGAAAATGAACATTATACTTTTGGGAGCACCCGGTGCTGGGAAAGGTACTCAGGCCGAAATTATATCTGCTCATCTTAATATTCCAACTATTTCCACAGGAGATATTATAAGAGCAGCATTGAAAAATGGTACTGAGATGGGGCTAAAAGCAAAATCTTTTATCGATAAAGGTCATCTGGTTCCGGATGAGGTAGTAATAGGGATTGTTACAGAGAGGATAAAGCAAGAAGATTGTAAAAAAGGTTTTATACTCGATGGATTTCCAAGAACTATTGCTCAAGCTGAGGCTCTGGACAATTCTAATATAATTATAGACTGTGTTCTCGACATTGAAGTTGATGAAGAAGTTATTTATAAGAGAATGTCTGGGCGCCGTGTTTGCGAAAAATGTGCTCGTGTGTATAACGTCAACACTGATAAAAGACCCCGTGTTGATGGAAAATGCGATGTATGTGCAGGCACCCTTGTTCAACGTATGGATGACAAAATTGAAACAGTAAAAGAAAGGCTTAAGGTTTATTACGATCAAACTCATGCACTTAAAGAGTACTATGATAAGCGCAATATGAGGATAGTAGTTGATGGTGCAAAGCCTTTACCTGAAATTACTGAAAATGTTTTAAAAATACTTCAAGCGCAGGAAAATAAAAATGGTTAAACTAAAAAATTCCAAGGAACTCGCTCTTATGAGAAATGCTGGTAGAATTTCGGCAAGAGCTTTAAAGCTGGCAGGTGAAGCAATTGAGCCAGGTGTTAGCACAAAAGAAATTGATAATCTTGTTTGCAAATATATTAGGTCTCAGGGTGCGGAGCCGTCATTCCTCGGATATGATGAATTTCCTGGAAGTTGCTGTATTTCTATAAACAATGAAGTCATCCATGGCATACCTAGCAAAAACCGTATTATTAAGAGCGGAGATATCGTTAGTGTAGATGTTGGGGCATACTTAGAAAAATTTCACGGTGATAACGCTTATACATTTGCTTGTGGAGATGTATCTGAGGATGCCAAAAGATTGATGGAAGCTACGAAACAAAGTCTACAAGAAGCGATACATTTATCTAAAGTCGGTAACAGGATTGGAGATATCGGCAATGCGGTTGAGAGTTATGTCAAAGCACGTGGCTACTCAGTGGTGCGAAATTTCGTAGGTCATGGAGTGGGCACGCAATTACACGAAGACCCTTCTGTGCCAAATTTTGGGAGCTCTGGTCATGGGATAAGACTAGTTCCAGGAATGACCATAGCTATTGAACCCATGGTAAACCAAGGAAGACATGAGGTTGAAGTACTTAATGATGGCTGGACTACAGTTACTTTAGACGGAAAGCTCTCTGCACATTTTGAGCATACAATTGCAGTGACGCCAGAAGGTCCATTAGTACTTACGGACCCTAATTAAGGATGGTTTAATTATGGAAGTGGCTCGAGGATTAGTAGTAAGGTCTTGCGCAGGAAGGGATAAAAATTATTTTCAAGTTGTTTTAAGTACTTGCGGAAAATATGTTTTTGTTTGTGATGGCAAGGAAAGACTACTTGAAAAACCCAAGAAAAAGAACTTAATGCATCTTAGATTTACTAAGACTCTTTTAAAAGAAGAAAACTTAAAGTCTAATAAGTTGATAAGATTAGCACTTCGTTCTTTTCAAAATAGCAAAGAGGCATGATGAGAAGCTTTTAGTAGGAAAAGGTGGTGAAAGGAGCATCATATTAATTAATAATTTATATGGGGTCTTTAAATTAACATTAATTAATGCTCTATGAAAAATGTCTAAGGAAGATTCTCTGGAGGTAGAGGGTAAGGTAGTTGAAGTGCTTCCAAACGCAATGTTTAAAGTTGAACTTTCTAATGGAATGACTATTCTTGCTCATATATCTGGCAGACTAAGAATGAATTACATCAAAATTTTGCAAGGAGATTATGTTAAGGTTGAGATGTCGCCCTATGACCTGACTCGCGGAAGAATCACTTGGAGAGGCAAAAATATCGATAAATCCACTTCTAAGAGTAATTCTAGCATACTAGAGGCGTCGAATACTTCCAATATAGGAAATACCTCGAACCCGTCAGGTGATGGACATCAGAAAATATCACTGATGAAGGATGTGAAATAAAAGATGAAAGTCAGACCATCTGTAAAAAAGATATGCGACAAATGCAAAGTCATAAAAAGGCGTGGCAGAGTTATGATTATATGCGAAAACCCTAAGCATAAGCAAAGACAAGGATAATCTAAAGTAAAATATGGAGGTGTTAAAAAATGGCTCGTATATCCGGCGTGGATTTACCTAGAGACAAGAGAGTTGAAATAGGACTCACTTATATTTTTGGTATTGGCAGAACAAGTGCTAAAGAAATTATCAGCAAAACAGGTATTAATCCTGACACTAGAGTTCGTGATCTTACGGAAGACGATATTTCTAAGATTAGAACTTGCATTGATAAGCACTACAAGGTAGAAGGTGACCTTAGAAGTGAAATAGCATTCGATATCAAAAGATTAATTGAAATAGGATGTTATAGAGGAATTCGTCACAGAAAAGGATTACCAGTAAGAGGTCAAAGATCAAAAACTAATGCTAGGACGCGTAAAGGCCCTAAAAAAACAATGGCGAATAAGAAAGGTTAGTAAAGGAGGAATATTTTAATGGCAGTACAGTCGGGTGTTAAAAAAGCACCAATTCGTAGACGCCGTGACAGAAAAAACATCGAGCGTGGAGCTGCTCACATTCAGTCTACTTTTAATAATACCATAGTGACAATTACAGACGTCGAGGGGAATTCAATATCTTGGGCGAGTGCTGGTGGGCTAGGATTTAAAGGTTCGAAGAAATCCACACCATTTGCAGCTCAAAGCGCTGCTGAGTCAGCAGCAAAAACCGCTATGGAACATGGATTAAAATCAGTTGAAGTTTATGTTAAAGGGCCAGGGTCAGGACGTGAAGCAGCAATACGTGCTCTTCAAGCGGCAGGATTAGAAATAAACATGATTAAAGACGTAACCCCGATTCCTCATAATGGATGTCGGCCACCAAAAAGAAGACGTGTTTAATATATAATTAAAATAGGAGGTGCAGTAAATAAAATGGCAAGATATACAGGAGCTGTGTGCAGATTATGCCGCAGAGAAGGTCAAAAACTCTTTTTAAAGGGTGAAAGATGTTACACTGGAAAATGTGCAATTTCCCGTCGTTCATACGCACCAGGTCAACACGGCCAGGGTCGTAAAAAATTAACCGAGTATGGACTTCAGCTTCGTGCAAAGCAAAAAGCAAGACGCTACTATGGAGTACTTGAGCATCAATTTGCTCACTACTTTGAATTGGCAACTAAGATAAAAGAAGGTAAAACTGGTGAAAACTTGCTGGCTATATTAGAGTCTAGACTTGATAATATTGTTTATCGCTTAGGATGGGCCAGTTCGCGCGCAGAAGCAAGGCAACTAGTAGTTCACAACCACTTTAAGTTAAATGGAAAAAAAGTAAATGTTCCTTCGTTACTTGTTAAAATTGGTGATGTAATATCTCTTGATGAAAAATCACAGAGTAATGTGAAATTTAAATCTTTAATCGAAGCTAATTCTTCTCGTCCTGTTCCAAAGTGGCTTGAACTAGACCTTAACAAATTTGAGGCTAAAAAACTTGCAATGCCAGCTCGTGAAGATATAGACTTAGAAGTTGAAGAAACTTTAATTGTTGAATTGTACTCCAAATAACATTAGACTTTTTAGAATAGTTTTTGAAAGAATGTTGAGGAGGATTTGATGATTGAAATAGAAAAGCCCAGAATTAGCATAGCAGAAATTTCCGATGATGGTACTTATGGAAAGTTCATTGTTGAACCTTTAGAAAGGGGCTTTGGAAATACTTTAGGCAATAGTTTGCGTAGAATTTTATTATCTTCATTGCCGGGAGTAGCCGCGAAATCTGTAACAATAGATGGAGTTTTGCATGAATTTTCAACTGTTCCTGGAGTTAAGGAAGATGTCACGGAATTAGTTTTAAACGTAAAAGGAATTGTAGCTAAACTAAGCTGTGACGAACCCAAGTTAGTGGAAATAAATGCAAAAGGTCCTTGTGAGGTTAAGTCTGAATCTATATCGCACGATAGTGATGTGGAAATATTAAACCCGCAATGGCATATTGCTACCTTAGGCCCTGACGCTAAACTTCATATGCAGATTATGCTTGATAAAGGTAGAGGCTATGTTTCAGCAGAACGTAACAAAGCAGAAATGGACGACACTATTGGTGTTTTACCGGTGGACTCAATATACACTCCTGTTTTAAAAGTAAACTATGTAGTAGAAAACACGAGAGTAGGACAAATTACTGACTTTGATAAGCTTTGTTTGGAAGTTTGGACAAATGGAGTAGTAAGATCTGACGAAGCTGTTTCGCTTGCTGCTAAGGTACTTATTGAACACTTTAATTTGTTTTTAGGTCTTTCAGAAATTGCTGAAAAGACGAGCATTATGATTGAACCTTTGAAAAGTGACCTTGCTAAAAATCTGGACGTTACGATAGATGAGCTAGAGCTATCGGTTAGATCATATAACTGCTTAAAAAGAGCAGGCATTAACACAGTTAAGGACCTTACAACTAAAACAGAGGAAGAAATGATGAAGGTTCGCAATCTAGGACGTAAGTCTTTAGATGAGGTCATTGAAAAATTAAATTCTATGGGCTTAGATCTTTGTAAATTAGATCAGTAAGTCCGCTAAAGTAGAAAGGAGAGAGGATTTGAGATGTCTGGAAAGAGGAAGTTAGGCAGAGCTACGGCTCACAGACTAGCAATGTTGCGCGCTTTAGTGACTTTTCTTATAGAAAATGAAAAAATCGAAACAACTATAGCTCGAGCCAAAGAAGTGCGCTCTTTAGCAGAAAAAATGATAACTTTAGCTAAAGTAGATACTCTTCACAATAGACGTATGGTAATGGCGTTTATAACTAAAAAAGAGGTATCGAGGAAGCTATTCGATAAAGTTTCACCACGGTATGCCGAAAGAAATGGTGGATATACCCGAATCACTAAGTTAGGACCAAGGCGCGGCGACGGAGCTGAAATGGCAATTATAGAGCTTATTTAATCTAAAAGATTTCGTTCATACTCGAATAATTTATTTTACTTGAGTTATGGACGAAATTATATATAGTAATGCGTTGGCGGAAAGGCAGGAAGCAAGACTGAAAAGCTTTATTTTTATTATAAAAATTTATGTATGAGTAAGTCTTAAGAATTATGGATTTAATGGTATTTGTTGCAATTGGAGCTCTTACGTCCCTTGCATTTGCATGGACTATGTTTAATAGAGTTCACAGGCATTCCGAGGGTACTGATCAGATGATTAAAATTTCGCATGCGATACGTAAAGGTGCTTCAGCATACTTAAAGCGTCAGTATAAAGGCGTGGGAGCCTTTTTTGCAGTTGTTTTTGTAATACTTTTCTCTCTTTCGTTTTTAGGATATTTGAATCGTTTCATACCATTTGCTTTCCTAACTGGAGGATTTTTCTCCGCGCTTTCGGGTTTCATTGGTATGAAAACGGCTACTATGGCAAACGATCGAACTGCATGTGCAGCTCAAAAGGGTCTTAATAACGGTTTACAAGTTGCATTTTCTGCGGGATCAGTTATGGGATTTGTGGTTGTAGGTTTAGGGCTTTTAGATATTTCACTATGGTATTTTTTCCTTCGTTACTTTTGGTACGCTAATATAGAAGTAATTAAAGATGAGGCGATTTTAATTCAGCATATTACTTCTAATATGCTAACATTCGGAATGGGTGCTTCATGCATGGCGCTTTTTGCAAGAGTTGGAGGAGGAATCTTTACTAAAGCTGCAGACGTCGGTGCAGATCTTGTTGGAAAAGTTGAAGCAGGTATTCCAGAAGACGACCCGAGAAATCCGGCAGTTATTGCTGATAACGTTGGCGACAATGTAGGAGACGTTGCCGGTATGGGTGCAGATTTATATGAATCTTATGTAGGGTCTATACTTTCTAGTAGTGCGCTTGCAGTTAGTGCAGGATTAGGTGCTAAAGGAATGGCCGTTCCTATGTTAGTGGCTGCCTTAGGAATTATCGCTTCCATTTTTGGAACTTTCTTTGTTAAGACAAAAGAAAAGGCAACTCAAAAAACATTGCTTAAATCTTTACGCCTTGGGACTTACATAAGTGCGTTTTCAATAGCTGTTATTTCATATTTTTTAGTAAGTTATCTTTTACCACAGCATATAGGAGTATTTTTAAGTGTAATTTCAGGTTTAGTAGCTGGAGCTTTAATAGGCTTTACAACTGAATACTATACTTCTGATACTTATAAACCAACTAAAGCTTTATCTGAGACTTCTGAAACAGGCTCTGCGACGGTAATAATAGGTGGACTTTCTTTAGGTATGAGCTCCACAGTATGGCCGGTAGTAATAATTGGTGTAGCGGTTCTTATAAGCTTTTTCGCATGTGGAGGAGATGTTTCTAATGCTTTAAGCTTTAACCGTGGTCTTTATGGTATAGGAGTTGCGGCTGTGAGTATGCTTTCTACTTTGGGAATAACGCTTGCGACTGATGCTTATGGTCCAATTGCAGATAATGCTGGTGGAATAGCAGAAATGGCCGGTCTTGGAGAAGAAGTTCGAGAAAGGACAGACGCTCTTGATTCTTTAGGTAACACGACTGCTGCAACTGGTAAAGGATTTGCAATAGGTTCAGCTGCTTTGACTGCACTTGCTTTAATTGCTGCATATATTGCAGAGATTAAAACTTTAGCACCGGATGTTTCTCTTAACCTTAATATAACTAATCCACCGGTACTCGTGGGGCTTTTCATAGGAGCTATGATTCCATTTTTGTTTGCGGCACTCACTATGGATGCTGTTGGAAAAGCGGCACAAAGTATTGTGCACGAGGTTAGAAGACAGTTTAAAAGTATTAAAGGAATTTTAGAAGGAACTGGTGAGCCCGACTACGAAGCTTGTGTAGACTTATGTACACGTTCATCACAAAGTTTAATGATTTTACCAGCGATTTTAGCGGTTGTAGTTCCTATAGTAGTTGGACTGGTTTTAGGAGTAAATGGAGTAGCGGGCTTTTTAGCAGGGACTACTATAACTGGGTTTACTTTAGCCATAATGATGTCTAATGCTGGCGGTGCGTGGGATAACGCTAAAAAGCATATTGAAGCAGGAAATCTCGGCGGCAAAGGTTCAGATAATCATAAAGCGGCAGTTGTTGGAGATACTGTTGGTGATCCTTTTAAAGATACTTCTGGTCCTGCGATAAATATACTTATAAAACTTACTTCAATGGTGGCGATAGTTTTTGCTGCTCTTACAATTCATTTCCATATCTTTTAAAATTTTTTTTAAAAAGTTTAAAAAACATGTTGACAAATGTATATCGCTATGATATAATTTTAACATAAGCAAAGGTTGAAAATAAATTATGATATGGAGTGTAGAATTTATGAAAAAAATTAACGATTTAAGATTAGTATCTGAAAATGAATTAGAAATGGTTGTTGGCGGTGGATCAATTACTAGAACTGTTAAAGGTACATTAGAGTCAGTTGCAGTAGGCGTTTTAACTACACTAGCAACTACAGAAATTGGTTGCATATATAATGATATTGGAGAGTCGAATTTGGAATACAAGAGAACAGAACGCGACAACAAGCTACGAAATTTAGCTCAAAATATACGTGGGGGCCAGTTTGGGAATTATATAAACACTTTTGGAGGAAAAGCATTAGAATATCATAATAAAATTGTTGATTTTGTGAGGGGTTCTGTGGTCAATGCTCCTATTGGCGGTGGCGATACGGCGGAATAATCTTAAGTAATTTAGAATGATGCTAAAAATAAAATAATATCAAAATGTTAATCTATGTACCCCCGTTTTCGGAGCTTTAATCTGGAAATGTTGCAAAAGTTTGCAATAAGGGTAAATTTGGAGAGGTGTTAAATTTATTATGTTATTAAAAGAGGAAAAGAATTCTATAATCACTAATCATTCGCGTCATAAAGGAGATACTGGATCTCCAGAGGTTCAAATTGCGTTACTGACTAAAAGAATAAATGATTTAACCGAGCACTTAAAAACTCATAAAAAGGATCATCATTCTAGAAGAGGTCTTTTAATAATGGTTGGTAGGCGTCGCAATTTGCTAAATTATCTCATTAAGAAGGATATTGATCGCTATAGGAATCTTATTGAAAAGCTTGGTATCCGTAAGTAAGGTTGGTTTAATAGATTTTTTCATTAATTTATAAAACTTTAGGGCTGAGTTAGTAAAGCAGGTAACTAAAATATAGTTACCTGCTTATTGCATTTTCATAAGATTTTTAATTTTTGTTTTAAAACTTGAGTATACGCTTTAATTTTCTGATATAATTAAGTAATCATTGAGAGTATGGAGGCATTAGATGTTTGAGAGAAGTAAGATATTTAAAACAGAATTTGCAGGAAGAAGCTTAATTGTTGAAACAGGTAAGTTTTCAGAGCTTGCAAATGGATCATGCATGGTAAGGTATGGAGACACTGTTGTTCATGTAGCGGCTACGGCTTCTAAAAAGCCGAGGGAAGGAATTGATTTTTTTCCTCTTTCTGTAGATTTTGAAGAAAGACTTTATTCTGTTGGCAAGATACCAGGTTCATTTTCAAAGAGAGAAGGCAGACCTTCAGATAAAGCCATACTTGCTGCAAGAGTTATTGATAGATCTATAAGACCGCTTTTTCCTAAAGATATGCGAAATGACGTCTGTATTGTTTGCACTGTTATGTCGGTAGATGAAAGATGTTCACCAGAAATTACTGCTATGGTGGGAACTTCTATAGCTCTGAGTATTTCTGACATTCCTTGGGATGGACCTATTTCAGGGTGCTTTGTTGGAATGGTAGATGATAAGATAATAATTAATCCGAGTGAATCGCAAAAAAGCGTATCGAAGCTTTCTTTAACTGTAGCTTCCACTCATGATGTGATTCCTATGATAGAAGCGGGCGCACACGAAATTTCGAATGAAGAGATGTATAGAGCCATTTTGGCGGCCCATGACGTCAACGTAGAGATTATATCATTTATCGAGAATATAAAAGCAGAAGTTGGAAAAGAAAAATTTGAATATGAAAGCTTAACTATTTCTCAGGAGATGTTAGAGTCTGTAAGAAAGTGCATTGAAGAAGACTTAAAGGCTGCTCTTTACACTAACGATAAAACGCTTAGAGAAAAGAATCTTTTACCTGTACATGAAAAGGTTCACAGTGAATTAGATGAGCTTTACGCCGGAAAAGAAAATGAGTTAGAGGAATGCATTTATAAACTTCAAAAACAGATTGTACGCAATTGGATTTTAAATGACCAAAAAAGAGTAGACGGACGCGCCTTAGACGAAATAAGACCTTTATCTGCAGAAGTAAGCTTGCTGCCGAGAGTTCACGGATCGGGACTTTTTACTCGTGGACAAACTCAAGTTTTAACTGTTTTAACTCTAAGTTCACTTAGTGACCAGCAAACCTTAGACGGAATAGATACCGAAGAAGTTAAAAGATATATGCATCATTATAATTTTCCATCATATTCTGTGGGAGAAGCTCGGCCCGGACGTGGCCCCGGAAGGCGAGAGATAGGCCATGGAGCGCTTGCGGAAAAAGCTCTTTTACCGGTTATACCTTCTATAGAAGAATTTCCGTATTCTTTAAGACTAGTTTCAGAAGTACTTTCATCTAACGGATCTACTTCTCAGGGCTCGGTGTGTGGTTCAACTTTAGCTCTCATGGATGCCGGTGTGCCGATTAAGGCTCCTGTTGCAGGAATTTCTTGTGGACTTGTAACTGAAGGAGAACGCTGGACTACAATCGTGGACATTCAAGGAATTGAGGACTTCTTTGGAGATATGGACTTTAAAGTTGCGGGGACTCATAAAGGTATTACTGCTATTCAAATGGACCTTAAAATTCGCGGACTTACAAAAGAAATAATAAAGGAAGCTTTAGAAAAAACATATAAAGCAAGAATCTATATTTTAGATCAAGTAATGCTTAAAGCTATTTCGAAACCTAAAGCTGAGCTTTCAAAGTATGCACCTAAGATTTTATCGCTTAGCATAGATGTAGATAAAATTAGAGATGTTATAGGCTCTGGTGGAAAGGTAGTTCAAAAAATCTGTGCGGACTTTGATGTTAAAGTAGATATAGAAGAAGACGGCCGAATTTATATCTCTGGCAAAGACGTTGAGAAATGTCGTCTAGCAAAAGAAACAATAATTGGGATTGTTAGTGAACCGGAAATAGGAGCCGTTTATACTGGCAAGGTTGTTAGAATAATAGATTTTGGAGCATTTATAGAATTTTTACCTGGCAAAGAAGGACTTTGTCATATTTCTCAAATATCTGAAAGAAGAATCGACAAAGTAACTAGTGTTCTTTCTGTTGGTCAAGAGGTTCGCGTTCGCATCACAGAAATAGACTCTAAAGGTAGAATCAACCTTTCAATGAAAGACGTTTAAGTAAGTTAAAGCTAAAGGGTGTGTTTATACAGTGAAACGCTTTGAAAAATTGACGATTATTGGGGCGTTGCTGCTTTCAATGACAGCAGCGTCAGTGTTTAGCTATTTTT
Source organism: uncultured Clostridia bacterium (assembly GCA_946566955.1). Taxonomy (GTDB): domain Bacteria; phylum Bacillota; class Clostridia; order Oscillospirales; family Acutalibacteraceae; genus UMGS1491. The sequence goes on along the minus strand of CAMNXD010000005.1, from coordinate 4,083 downwards.
ATAGAGAGTATAGTATATCAAACCCTCACGTTTCTATTATTATACCGGTTTATAATACTAAAGCATATCTTGACGAGTGCTTAAATAGTGCTGAGAATCAAACTTTTAAAGAAATTGAAATAATTTGTGTAAACGATGAGTCCGAAGATGATTCTCTAAACATTTTAAAGTCACATAGTCGGAAAGATAGAAGAATAAGGATAATAAATCAAAACCATGCTGGGCTTTCTGCAGCTCGTAATGTAGGGTTAAAAGAAGCTAGGGGGGAATATATATTATTTCTTGATTCAGACGACGTTATAATGCCCAATGCATGTGAATGCGCATACAAAAGCGCTGTAGAAAATGAGGCCGAGGTAGTTGAGTTTGGAATTGCCAGATTTGAAGATGGACAAAGCTTAAATTTTAATAATTTTAAATATGATGAACGTGATTTTGAAGTAACTCAAAGAGAAAAAAATGAAAATCCGTTTGAAGTTCTAAAATTAAATAGCAGTATGGTTTGGGATAAACTTTGGAAACGTTCGTTTATTGAAGAAAATGATTTAAATTTTAAAGATGGTTTACCTTATGGGGAGGATTTTCTTTTCGATTGGTTAGCGTTTCCTTTCCTTCGTAAAGCGGTAATAAGCGGGAATATATTTTATGGTTATAGGACGAAAAGACCTGGTTCGATAATTAGTACTTCTAATTGCTCTAAGATACTAAGTTCAGCAGTGACTATTTTAGAAGAGATTTTTAAGTCTCACGAAAGATTTAAATTCCCCGGTGGAGAATCTTGGACGATTGATAAAGCATTATATATTACTTTTAACCGCATTACTAAAGAGCTTGAAAACCACGAGGATAAGATTCGTTTTTCTCAGAAAGTACTTTCCTTACTGGATGATTACATAGAAAAATATAAAATTGAGCTTTCAAAAGATAATCAAGAGAAAATAGATGTTTTAAGGAGCATTTCTAATTCTTAGGGAGTGAACGTTTTATGAAGAGAGAGCAACATATAAGAAATTTTAGCATTATAGCTCATATAGACCATGGTAAATCTACTTTGGCTGATAGAATTTTAGAGCTTACTAATTCTGTTTCGGATAGAGAAATGGAAAGTCAGCTTCTGGACAATATGGAGCTTGAAAGAGAACGTGGAATAACTATAAAGTCACATGCAGTGAGCTTATACTATAAAGCAAAGGACGGCATAGAGTACCTTTTTAATCTTATAGATACTCCTGGCCATGTAGACTTTAACTATGAAGTTTCTAGGTCTTTAGCAGCTTGTGAGGGTGCTATTTTAGTGGTAGACGCTTCTCAAGGAATAGAAGCTCAGACGCTTGCTAATACTTATCTTGCTCTTGATGCGGGACTCGAGATTATACCAGTAATAAATAAGATTGATCTTCCCAGTGCAGACCCGGAGAGAGTTAGCAAAGAGATAGAAGACATAATAGGAATACCAGCAGAAAATGCCCCTAGAATTTCAGCTAAGACCGGCGAAAATATTGCGTCTGTTTTAGAAAGTATCGTAAAAGAAATTCCACCGCCTAAAGGCGATGACGCGGCCCCGCTGAGAGCTTTAATTTTCGATTCATTTTATGATTCTTATAAGGGAGTAATAATTTACGTTAGAATAGTAGAAGGTACGGTTAAAGCAGGAGATAAAATTAAGTTTATGGCAAATGGAGAATCCTTTGTAGTTACGGAGTGTGGAGCATCTAGAGCAACAAGTTTAGAGTCCTCAGGTATTTTAAGAGCAGGAGAGGTAGGATATATAGCTGCATCAATTAAGACGGTAAGTACTGCAAGGGTCGGAGATACAGTAACCTTAGAAAACGCCCCAGCAAGCAAACCTTTACCGGGGTATAGGGAAGTAAATCCTATGGTGTTTTGCGGAATTTATCCACTTGATGGCTCGAGATATGCCGATCTTAAAGATGCTCTTGAGAAACTTAAATTAAATGATGCTTCACTTTCTTATGAAGCAGAAAGTTCAAATGCTTTAGGATTTGGTTTTAGATGTGGCTTTTTAGGACTATTGCATATGGAAATAATTCAAGAGCGGCTTGAAAGGGAGTATAGTTTAGACTTAATAACTACTGCTCCAAGCGTAGTTTACAAAATAGAATTAACAGATGGAAGCTTAGTTTTTGTTGATAATCCAACGAACTATCCAGCTGTTTCGAATATCGCTACTTCTAAGGAGCCCATTGCTAACGCACATATATATTCACCTTCTAGTTACGTCGGGGCAATAATGGAGCTTTGCCAGGAGCGCAGAGGAACTTTTGTGGATATGAAATATTTAGATACCGAAAGAGTGGACATACATTATAAATTACCGCTTAACGAGATAGTTTATGACTTTTTTGATTCTTTGAAGTCAAAGACTAAAGGGTATGCATCATTTGATTATGAACTGAGTGGATACGTGGATTCAGATTTAGTCAAGTTGGATATTATGCTAAACGGAAACATAGTAGACGCTCTTTCATTTATAATTCATAGGGAGAAAGCGTATTATAGAGCTAGGAAAATGGTGGAAAAGCTTAAAGAAAAAATTCCACGTCAGCTTTTTGAAGTCCCTATTCAAGCCTGTATAGGAGGAAAAATAATAGCGCGTGAAACGGTTAAAGCTATGCGTAAAGATGTCCTTTCGAAATGTTATGGAGGGGATATTACTCGCAAAAAGAAACTTCTTGAAAAGCAAAAGGAAGGTAAGAAGAGGATGCGTCAGCTGGGAAACGTAGAAATTCCGCAAGATGCTTTTATGTCTGTGCTTAAACTAGATGAAGACTAAAAACAGTTTGAGAGGATGAGTTTGAACTGGGTAAAAAATCTTTAGGAATATATATTCATATACCATTTTGCAAAACTAAATGCTCGTACTGTAACTTTTATTCATTTTCTGCATCTGAAATAGAGTTTAATGAATATACTAAGAGGCTTTGCCAAGAGATAACGCATTGGGACCGAGTTTTAAATAGATATGTGGATAGCGTGTATTTTGGTGGTGGAACTCCTAGCTTAATAGGTTCAGACAACATACTCAAGATTCTTAAATCTATTAGGGAAAGTTTTGACCTTAAGGATCCTGAAGTGACGGTTGAGGTAAATCCTGGAGATTACTCAATTTTAGATTTTGAAAAGCTTAGCTCAAATGGAATTAATCGTATTTCGGTAGGGGTACAGTCTTTGCAGGAAAGTGAGCTTAAAATTTTAGGCAGACGTCATAGTCTGCAAGACGTTTATATTACCTTGGAAAACATAAAAAAAGCAGGTATAAATAATATTTCGGCGGACTTTATTTTAGGTATTCCTGGTCAAACAACAAAATCTTTAGATAAAGCTTTGGATTTTTGCAGTAAAAATAAGCTTTCGCATGTATCTGCTTACTTGCTTAAAATTGAAGAGGGTACTCCTTTTTTTAAAAACATTAAGCGATATAATTTTTTGTCTGATGATGATTGCAGTGATTTATATATGTATTTTTCAGAGAAAATGAAAAGCCGTGGATATAATCACTATGAAATATCAAATTTTGCAGTTCCAGATTTTGAAAGTAGGCATAATTGCAAGTATTGGAATCTTGAAGAATATTTAGGATTAGGTCCTTCTGCCCATTCTATGATTGAAAAAAAGAGATTTTATTACCCAGACAGCTTGGAGGACTTTAACTTTAATAAAGGATATGTTTTAGAAGGTTATAGTGAAGATGAAGAAGAATATGCAATGCTTAGGCTTCGTCTTTCTGCGGGACTTAAAAATGAAGATTACAAATTAAAATTTAATAAAGACATTCCAAAGGAATACTTCAAAAGAGCTAAGGTATATGAGGACTTAGGATTAGTTAAGTGCAGTAAGAATGGTATTTCTTTGACTGAAAAAGGCTTTTTGCTATCAAGTAGTATAATAGGGAATATTTTATATTAGATTAAAAATTTAAATATTCAAAATTTTATTTGCAAATTCTCTTGACATATTATATAAAGATATGTATACTGTATCCATAAGCACTTTGATGCGGTGGATGGCGGCATAGCTCAGTTGGCTAGAGCATTCGGTTCATACCCGAAGTGTCGATGGTTC